>CALRXG020000272.1:0-9400 GCA_943372075.1 Bordetella parapertussis
ATCGACCGCCACCGGTGCGGGTGCGGCGGCAACGACCGGGGCCGCAACGCTCGGCGCTTGCCGGCTGCGCGAGAACAACGGCCGCTGCACGATATTGTCATAGCGCGCGATGGCCGCGGTTTGCGCCTTCCCGGCCGCGGAGCCTCGTATGTCGAGCCATGCCGGCGTGCTGAACCGGGAGAGTTGCACCCCGCAGGCCGCGACCACTCCGACAACCAGCACGAGCCCGATCCAGGCGGCGAGGCCGGTCATCAACACGCGCGTCGCCGGCCGGAGCGCAAAAAAGTCCGCCTGCGCGGGCAGATCAGCCCGGCCAAGCAGCGCCGCAACCTTCGCGACCGCCACGCGCCGCGGCCCCGCGGCGATCGAGTTCAAACGAAGCCGAAAGTCTTCCGTCAGGACGGTCACCTCACGCCCTCCGTCGCAATGCCGCCGCAGGACTTCTGTTGCGCTTTCATTGAGAATTGGCCTCTTCGCCCGCTCTCGTTCCGTCGCGCATCGCGCCCTGCACGGTGAGTTGGGCCCGGATCGCGCCGTCGTCGCCGTCAGTCACGCTTCTCAGCGTTGCCGAGCTGAGCAGCAACATTGGCGTCTGGCTCTCGATGGCACGCATCATGTCGCGAATGGACGCCAGCGGCCCTTCCACCTCGATACCGACCGCAACCAGATGCATCTGTTGGGCCCGACCGGCAGGCAGACCTCGTATCGCAAGCAGATTGACCCCCGCATTCAGCGCAAGCGATTTCAAGCTCGCCTGGATATCGGCGCTGACGACGCGCTCCTCGCCCGCCGGATAGTACGGGTCACCAGTCTTGGAGGTCCTTCCGGAGTCGGCCTTCGCTTGATGCAGGATAGTCTCGAAACGCCGAAGCTGGGCTGAACTCTCCGCTATGTCTTCGCTCCGCTCGGAGAAATGCGTCAACACCGGCGCGATCACGAGCACGACGACAAGCATGACCGCCGCAATATTGAAGGCCACGAACAGTGCGACGTCCGGAATCTTGTTGCGCGTCAAGCCGGCGATCATGACGGGCCCCGAGCTCTTGCCGGCGATTTCGATGTCCGAGCTCCCCGCGCCTGGAAGCTGATCGTAAAGCGATCCTTGTGCTCATTGACGTCCGGCGTGATCGCTGCCGTGAGGGCGGCGCCGGAGAATCTCGGCGACTTGTCGATGATCCGGACCAGCCGGGCCGCATCGGCCGAGAATCCCGTTATGGTGGTCCTTCCATTCTCGATACGTACTTCGCTGAGAAAGGTCTGATCAGGCAAGATCCGCGACAGCTCGTCGAGCGTCTCGAGGACGCCGACCTCGGACCGCATTGCATAAAGCCTGGCCGCGGTGTCGATATTCTGCCCGCTTTGAACACCATCGCGAGCTTCGGCAAGTGCGGCTTCAACCGAGGCCGCAACGCTGGCCTGGCTCCACTCAAAGCCGACCAGCGCCAGGCCGACGGCAAGCACCGATGCCACCGCCAGCAACCGGATCGTCCTGACCGCCCACGCCGGATCGTCGACCTGCTTCGTCTGGAGCTCGATGACCGGAATGACCGCGCCCGCTTCAACGGGATTTGCGACGGAGAGGCCGTCAACGCTATCCGACGCCAGGCCAAGATGCGCCAGAGCCGACGTGGCGCGGTCCCTGCGAATGATCCAGTGCCTGATCGAAGCGACCTCGCCCGCGTCGATGCCCGCGACAGTCGCCGCATGCCAGACGTCGGAGGGCAGAAACGGCGTCCGATGCAGCAGCTCCTGATCCAGGATGCTCGGCAAGGCCGGCAGCGCCGCCTTCGGAACATTCATTTCGCGGACGAAGAACAGATCGTGCGAAACGACCGCCTGCACGACGACCTGTTCGCGCGTCACATGCTGGTCCGCGAGCCAGGTTTCCAGCACCGCGATGTTGAAGATTGCGGACGGAAATCGCGCTTCGACCGGCTCAGGCCCGGCCAGGCGGCACACGATCGCCTCACCATCACGCTGGACATTGACATGGCGCAGGGCCTCACGCTCCGCCCAACTGAGCCACTGCGGAGGTGTGGACTGGCGCAGCCCCGAAAGCCACCACAGCCCAAAGCGCCTGCCCCAATTCGCGGCGACCGCGAGGCCACCGGTTCGGGAGACCGATAGGTCGGCTACAGACATGGCGCCCCTTGCGCGAGGAGAAAAGCGAATCGGGCGGTAGCGTAATTTACTAAATCTTTACGAAAGGTAACGAAATGCGCCGGGTCAGGCCCCGCCGCCCTGTCGGAGCGCGACGATCATCGGCGGCTCGTTTCGCCGCTCGTCTTCGAACTCGATCTTGATCGACACCAGCTTCGGCAGCTGCTCCGCCTTGGCCCAGTTGTCGTGCCACTGGGACACACCGGTGAGCGCGGGGCTGCCGAAATAGCCGAGGCGGATGGCCCGAACGCCCCTGAGGACGGCGACCTTGCTTGGCCGGACATCGCGATCCGGCGTGTCCGGCACCGCTGAAGCCCAAGCCAGAAAATCAATGATGAGGTCGTCTCCCTCCTGGCGCAGGCCGACGCGGTACAGGCCGCCCGGCAGGCCGCGTCCTTCGCTCAGCCCGACGAACGCCATTGCATCCTGTCGTCCTTCGAACATCGTGAAGCCACTCTGGCTGGCTGTGTTGCCACGCACCGCCAGTGCCGAAGCGATGACGTCCGACAGCGTCTGGATCGCGGCATGAGCCTCGCCATCGGCGGCGCTGGTCCGGTCGGCGGCAAAGGCCCGCCTGGCCATCGACAGGCCACCGGCAAGAAAGCCGGTCAAGAGCGCCAGCAAGGCGATCGATATCAGCAGTTCAATGAGGGTGAGGCCCCGCTCCGTCCGGCGACGCCGCAGCCGGGCGGAACGACGGGCAAGATCGCCTGGGCGGCTCACGACTTCCGCTCCGGCATCATCTTCAATGCGGCGAGCTCGACCCTCGTGCCATCGTCCGCATCCACCACAATGGTGACCCAGAACGCCCGCAGTGGTGTGGCCGATTGCAACGGCTTGGCGTCCGGCTTGGCGTCAGATGGCTGCGGCTGCAGCGTCGAAGGCAAGACCTCGACCGTGGTCTGCCGCCATCGATATCTCTGGCCGATCACCCCCGTGCGCTGTCCTGGTTCAAGCGTCGCTGACAGGCCGGCCGCTTCGAGCTGCGACTGGGCCACGCGCAACGCGCCCTGCGTGGCGCGGGTCCGTGCGTCGGATCGCATCGCCAGGGCGACGCCCGTCGTCATCGTCCCAAGCGCGATCGCCAATATGACAAATGCAACCAGCACCTCGAGCAGGGAGAAGCCCTGTTCTCGGGATTTCCCGGTGTTGCGGCGATAACTGGACCAATCGCGCTTCATTTCACGATCCGCGACTCACCGGTGAGCCAGTTGACGGCAACGTCCGCCGAACTGCCGTCGAGCGTCAGCGCGATCACGCCACCCGACGATTGCCCGTCCGGATAGAAGCGGATGCCGCCGGTGTCCCCGGAACGCTCCGTCTCGGCAATCGTCAATGCGATCTTCATGCCGTGCGGCAGCGAATGCATCAATCTTTCCTGACCAAATCGCCCCGATTGGGTATCGATCTGAACCACGGTCTCCCGATTGGTCGCCATCGCGTCGGCCCGAGCCATGTTCAGGTTGGCGGCGACCGTGCGTGCGGTGACCGCGACCCGGGTTGCCACGGCCTTCGGCCGCGCAGCGATCACAGCCGCCAGGACGAGCCCGATAATGCCGATCACGACCAGCATCTCAGCCAGGGAAAAGCCGGCCGATGATTTCGCCGACCGCCTCATCGGAACGCGATATCGTTGATCGAGAGCACGGCGCTCATGACCTGCATGATCAGCGCCCCGATGCTGCCGCCGATCGCAAGCGTCAGCAGCGGTGTCAGCAGGCCCACCATGCGCTCGATGTTTCGCTGCAGCTCCGCTTCGATCACGCCCGCCACCTGGAGCAGCATCGGACCGAGCCGGCCGGTCTCCTCGCCCACCGCGATCATCCGCAGCGATGCAGGCGGCAACAATCCGGAATTTTCAAACGCCCGGTGCAGCGGCGTGCCTTCCGGAACCCGTTCGATCGCCTTCTGATAGAGCGCGTGGAGGTGCCGGTTGGTGACGAGCGCACTCGCCGTGCGCATCGCCGACATCAAGGGCACCTTCGCGACCAGCAACGTACCGAGAGCACGCGAGAAACGGCCGGCTTCGCGGGCTTCGACGAGCTTGCCGACCACCGGGATCATCCCCTTGACCCGATCGAGACCGAGCATCAGTTCGCAGCTTCGTTTGACACGGCTCCAGATCAACACGCTTGCCAGCGACCCGACCGCCAATGTCAGAAGCACAACGAGCCAATTGTCCTGCAAATCGGACAGACGGCCGAGAATGCCTGGGAGAGGCAGATCGGCATCGACAAAGATCGGTGCGATGCTCGGGATCAGGACGAACACGATGACGACGACGGACACCATCGACATCAACACCAGCACCGCCGGATAGATCAGGGCGGTCAGGATCCTGTTGCGGATTTCGAGCCGCCGCGCCAGGAGCTCGGCGATCTGGGTGAGGACCTGTCCGGTCGCCCCGCCGGTCTCACCGGCCGCCAGGATCGCGCGATAATCCGAAGGAAAGATATCCGGACGCCGCGCCATCGCCTCGGACAGTTGCAGACCCGCCATTACGTCCTTGAGCAGCCGGTTCGCCAGCCGTGCGGTTCGTGGACTGGCCCCGGGTCCGCCAAGAATTCGAAACGCCGCATCGAGGGTCAGGCCGGAATTGACCAGGGAACCAAGCTCCGTCGTGAACGCGGCAAGCTCCTTCAAACCCAGGCGATCGGATTGGCCGAGCTCGCGCTGCCATATCGATTTCTTCGGCCTGGAGCCGGAAGCGGCAGCCGGCGCGAGCTCGCCGCCGTCGCCGGCGACCCGCTGGGTTTCGAACGGCGTCAGACCCGCGCCGTACAGAGCGTCGATCGCCGCATTGACGTCGTCGGCCGCGATGGTCCCGCTGCTGACCGTCCCGCCCGTCGTGTATGCCTTGTACAGGAAGTTCGCCAAGGTCCTGCTCCTCAAGCCGCGCGTGTGACGCGCAGGACTTCCTCGAGCGAGGTCTCGCCGGCCTCGACCTTGAGCAGGCCATCCTCGTAGAGCGAGCGGAAGCCGCCGTTCCGCGCCAGCTGCTCCATCATGCGCTGGTCGTCACTGCGACGGCCGACCACATGACGCAATTCATCGTCGATGACCAGAAGTTCGGAAATCGTCGTCCGGCCGAGATACCCGACATTGCCGCAGGCCGAGCAGCCGACGGCCACGCGCCTGTTTGAAAGCGCCGGTCCGGAGCGTTCCGATGGTACGGCCAGTTCGCGCGGATGCTGTGCAAGGTGGGACTCCTCGAACGGCCGCGAGCAGGACGGACACAGCTTGCGCACGAGTCGTTGCGCCATCACCCCGGCGATGGTCGAAGCGAGAAGGTAGCGCTCGAGCCCGATGTCGATCAGCCGGGTGATCGCCGCGATCGCACTGTTGGTGTGCAGGGTGGAGAACACCAGGTGCCCGGTCAGCGCGGCCTGAATCGCGATCCGTGCCGTCTCCAGGTCGCGGATTTCGCCGATCATCACGATGTCCGGGTCCTGCCGCAGGATCGACCGCAGCGCGACCGGAAAATCGAAGCCGATCTGCGGCTGGACCTGGACCTGGTTGATGCCGGGAAGCTGATACTCGATCGGGTCCTCGACCGTGAAGAGCTTGAGCTCCGGCCGGTTCAGGTTCTTCAGCGCCGTGTAGAGTGTCGTCGTCTTGCCGCTGCCGGTCGGCCCGGTGACCAGAACGATTCCGTTGGGAAGCGACATCAGCCGGCGAAGGCCCGTCTCCGTCGTCCCGCCGAGGCCCAGCTTGGCAAAATCGAGTTCGACCCGGGTGCGGTCGAGGATTCTCAGCACGACACTTTCACCGAACGCCGTCGGTATCGTGGAGACACGGATATCGATCTCGACGCCGCGCACGACGGTCTTGATCCGGCCGTCCTGCGGCAAGCGCCGTTCCGCGATGTCGAGCTTGGCCATGATCTTGACGCGCGTCGTCAACGCCGCCCGCGACGTGATGGGGACAGTCCGCTCCTGCTGGAGGAACCCATCGACACGATAGCGGATGGCGACCGCGTCGCGCCCGGGCTCGATATGCACGTCGGAGGCGCCTCGCTCGACGGCCCGCGCGATGACCTGATTGACCAGCCGAATGATCGGCGCCTCGTTGGCGATGTCGCGCAGCCGCTCGATATCGTATTCGGAGCCGTCACCGGCAGCCTGCACGGCGACCGCGGCCTCCTCGAGATTGCCCTCGGCAGCGGGATCGTTATAGAGCGTGCGCAAGGCACGCTCGATCTCGGCGGGCACGATCAACGCGAGCTCGACCTCGAGGTCCAGCATGTAGCTGACCGCGCGGACGACGTCATCGATGAACGGATCGGCGCTCGCGATCAGGATCCGGCCGTTGCCGTGCGAGATCGGCAGGATCCTATTGGACCTGAGGAAAGCATGACGCAGCCGGTCGGCAAGGACAGGACGCGTCGGGATTTCCGCCTCGCCCATCACGCGGAGGCCGCAATACGCCGCGTAGACTTGGCAAAGATCGGCTTCGGAGATCAGGCCGAGCTTGACGAGAACCAGGTCGAAGCGCTCGCCTGCGACCTCGGCGGCTCGCCGGGCCCGGGCGATCGCGGCACCGTCGAGATACCCTTCAACGTCGAGCAGACTGGAGAACGCTTCGGTAAAGCCGGCATCCTTGGGGCCCAGAAATCCGGCACGGCCGGCGCAGGCGACCGGCTGGACAAGTTGCTGAAATTCGATGGACATAAGCGCTCGGACAGGCTCGAGGACCAATTCCGCGCGATTCTAGGGCAGGTTGATTAACACAAGCTGTTTGACGGTTTGTTTGCCATTCTCGCTTAAAGGTTTCCGGGAACGGCCATTTAAAATATTCGGTAGGACCTTTCGGCATGGCGGGCGGGCCGCATCCCCAATCCCTGCGCTTGGCCTGGGGGCCGGCCTTCGCCGCCACGCCACGTCCCCGTTCGCGCGCCGGTTTTGCGCTGATCGCGGTGATCTGGAGCCTCGGCCTGATCACCCTGCTCAGCCTCGCGCTGATCGTTGGCGCACGTTATCGGGCGCGGATCTCGTCGAACGATACGTCGGTCGCGGCAACGGAGCTTGCTGCCGACAGCGCCATCCATGTCGCCATCCTGACGCTGCTCGCGCCGGGGACATCGAAAACCGAATTTCCGCTGACCTGCCGGATGCCGGGTGGCGAGCGCGCGACCATCGCCGTGGAGCAGGAGACCGGCAAGGTCGACCTCAACACCGCGTCGCTTGCTGTCCTCGCGCGTTTGTTTACCGCGTTGACCGGGGACCAGTCGCTTGGCACCCGCATCGCCGCACGAGTGGTCGAATTCCGCGACCAGGCGCGTGCAAAAACCAAAAACGCCGCCGCGGCGGCGCCCAACACGCCGGCTTTCACTACGATCATGCAGCTGGACACCATCGAAGGCGTTTCGCCGTCAGTGTTTCGGGGCGCAATCCGCTTTGTCACGGTCCGATCCGGAAGTCCGGAGCCGAATCTTGCGACTGCAACGCCGGCGATGCTGCGCCTGCTTGGCAGTCAACCGACTCAATCGCCAGCTGCCCGGGGCGTTCCGCTCGGCGGCAGTGTGACGATCCGCGCCGATGTCAGCGCCCCGAACGGCACGCGCTTCATCCGTGAGGCGCTAGTCTCGATCGGTCAGGACAACGGCCGTTCGTTCGTGATCCGCGAATGGCGACACGGGGATATCGAGCCGGGTCAGCCCGAGCAAGTTGACGATCGGATGCTTGCTTCCAGGGACTGCTTGCAATCCGTCAAGCAGCTGGGCAGCTGACGGGGCCGGCGGTCGTCAACCGCGCGAGTTCAGCACGACCGGTGGCGCGGCGGGGTGAACCGAACCTTCGAGCCGCAGACGTTCTTCCACAACGGCAGGGCCCGGCTCCATCACGGTGCAGCCTTTGAAGCGCTGCAAATCACTCAATGCGTCCAGCCGTCGACGCTCGTCGACCAGTTGCTTCGGACCATCCAGCGGGAATCGCTCATTGCCGTAGCCTTCCAGCGGCCCTCGCGCCAGCCAGTATTCAAGACGCGCGGCGCGGCGGGCCGAGTAGCGGAATGACGCGGCGATCCCGCTGCACGTCATCGATTCGTCGACCGGCAGGATCGGATAGGGCGGCGGATCGGCGAGCGGATAGGTATAGGTCACGCAGCCGGCCAGCGGGCCCGCCAGGCTCGCCAGCAGCAGAAATTTCTGCAGTTCGGCTGTGCGCCTTCTCACTGGGAGATGATCCGCTGCACGGTGTTGGCCGTCGTGCGCTCACGCGTCGTCGCATGAGGCATGTAGATGTTCATCTTGCGGCGATATTCTTCCGTCACGAGACGGCTCTCGGCACCGTCGCGAACGACACGAGGCGTGATCAGGATGACCAGTTCCGTCTTCTGGACGGTGTCGCTCCGGTTGGCGAACGCCGCGCCGATGCCGGGGATGTCGCCGAGCAGCGGGATCTGACCGCTGGTCTTGTTGCGCTGCTCCTGGATCATGCCGCCGAGCGCCAGCACCTCGCCGTCGTTGACGACCACGGTGGTCTTGACCTTGCGCTGCTGGATGGTCGGAGAATCGATATTCGACGTTGTCGTCTTGGTGACGGCGCTGACCTCCTGCTCGATCTGGAGCTGAACGCGCCCGCTTTCGTTGATGCGCGGTGTCACCGACAGGATGACGCCGGTGTCCTGCATCGTGATCGAATTGACGATGGCGGTGTTCGCCGTGACCGTGCTGGTTGCCGTCTGCGTGGTGATCGGCACCTGGTCGCCGATCTGCAGCCGAGCGGTCTTGTTGTCCAGAACCATCAAGGACGGCGTCGATATCACGTTGACATGCGTCAGGGAGTTCAGGGCACTCAGCGTTGCCGCGATATTTGCGGCGTTGACCGCGTAATTGAACCCGGGGAAGGCCGCCGCCACGCCACCGGTGACGGCGTTGGAGAACGTTGCCGTCGGAGTGCCGCCCTTCGCCAACTGCCACTGCACGCCGTACTGAAGCTGATCGTTCAACGTGACCTCGGCGATGACAGCCTCGATCAACACCTGGCTTGGCACCACGTCGAGCCCCTGGATGACCCGGACCACGCGCTGGTAGTCGCGGTCATTGGCCATGATGAGAAGCGAGTTCTTGGTCTCGTCGGCGACGATCTTCAATTGCGGTTCGCCCGACGACGATCCATTGCCCGACGACGCATTCGAGGACGATTCGAGCGTCGGGGTGTCCGGCTCGTTGTTCAGCGCGCGCGCGAGACTGTTGAGATCGCCGCCCGCGTCGGCGCCGCGAATTGCGCCGGCCGGCGGA
>CALRXG020000273.1:0-9331 GCA_943372075.1 Bordetella parapertussis
CGGTCTCGTGCCAGATCCGGCCGCCATCGCCGACGAGAACAAGCGCCAATCGAAGGCCAAGGCCCTCGACTATATGGGCCTCACTCCGGGCACCAAGATCACCGACATCACCCTCGACCGGGTCTTCATCGGCTCCTGCACCAACGGCCGCATCGAGGATCTGCGTGCCGCCGCCAAGATCGCCGAAGGCAAGACCGTCAACGCCAATGTCAACGCGATGATCGTGCCGGGCTCCGGTATCGTGAAAGAGCAGGCGGAAGCCGAAGGCCTCGACAAGATCTTCGTTGCGGCCGGCTTCGAATGGCGCGAGCCGGGATGCTCGATGTGCCTGGCGATGAATCCGGACAAGCTGAAGCCGGAAGAGCGCTGCGCCTCGACCTCGAACCGCAACTTCGAAGGCCGCCAGGGCTTCAAGGGCCGCACCCATCTGGTGTCGCCCGCGATGGCCGCGGCCGCCGCGATCGCCGGCCATTTCGTCGACGTCCGCGACTGGCGCTAAGAAAATCGTCTCAAGCTCGCGGCATTCCGGAAACCGCGCGTTAACGCCACGCCCGCACACTGCCTCCTTGCGAAACCAAGCTTTCGCAAGGAGTGCTTGCCGTGGCAGAGAAACCCGAATTCGTCGATATGATCAGCGAGGCGACGCGGCAGAAGCGCCGCCGCGCCACGCCACGTGTGATCGATCTGCCGGCCGAGGTGAAGGAGACCTCGCGCCTCAGCCACTGGCCGCCGGAACGCTGGACGCAGTGGCGGATGGAAAATCTGACGCCGTGGAAGATCAAGCCGTGGCGGCTGAAGGACTGGGACTGAAGCATGATCCGGAAAAGTGCGAAGTGGTTTTCCGAAAAGGATCATGCTCACAGCTGAGTCATCGCGAAACATGGTCTGACAAAACGGGCGCCATCTGGCGCCCGCTGTCGTTTCATCTCTCACCAATAACCGTACGGCCGCCAGTGGTGACGGTGATGCCACCATGGCCGGCAGATCTGGCGCGGACCGTAGTAGGTCCAGATCACCCGGCAGCGATGGTGATAGTACGCCGGATAATAGTAGGACGATCCGTAGACGTAGCGCCGGTGATGGAAGTGCCGGCGGTAATAGGGCCGACGGCCGTAGCCGTAACCGCCGCCGTAGAAGCGATGATGGTAGCCGCCGTAATGGCGATGGAAGCCGCCATGGCGATAGCCGCCATGAAACGCCGGCGCGGCACGAAAACCACCGCCATGGAAGCCGCGGAAACCGCCGCCGTGAAATCCACCCCCATCGAAGCCGCCACCGCGAAAGCCGCCGCCATGGAAGCCTCCGCCGTGGCCGCCGCCACCGCCATGGCGAACCTCCGTCGTCATTCCGTCCGCCGCGGATTTCGCTGCCGGCACGGTGCCCGGGCTCGCCAGCGATAGCGCTTCGGCACGTTGCTGCGCGGCGATCGACAGCGCGAAGACCGCGGCCGCCGCAACACCGAGACGGCGTAGCAGCCCGCTCCGCAAATACCTTTCCCTCATCTCCGAACCTCCCTGCCAATAGCAATCTGGCCCAGCCGCATGGCAGCCGGTCTCATTGCGTTCATTGCAGTCGCTCCCGGCGTGACGCTAAGAACGCGCAACTGAATGCGCCATGAACGCACGCGGCGCATGCGACGAAGTGTCCAGAGAGGAACGGCCGTGACTGTCTATGTGATCGTGCAACTCAAGATGACCGACCGTGCCGCCTATGATCGGTATCAGGCGCGGTTCTTCGATGTGTTCAGGAAGTTCAACGGGCGGCTGCTGTCGGCCGATGAACAGCCGGCCGTGCTCGAGGGCAACTGGGATCGCGACAAGCTGGTGCTGATGTCGTTCCCTGACGAAGCCGCGTTCCGCGCCTGGTCGGAATCGCCTGAGTATGTCGAGATCTCGCGGGATCGCAAAGCCGGCGCACAGGGCATCGTGCTGCTGGCAAAGGGCTTTGCGCCTTGACGCCGCAGGAGCAGCTCCGATCGATCGGAGTTGCTCGCGCACGTGGCGTCCGTCATGCCGCGCACGACGCGGCCAGACGCACTACCAGAACGGACCGAAGCCGAAGGTGAACGGCGCAGGCGCCGGATACGGATATGGCCGATAGTAATGGGGCCGACCGTAATAATAGGGGCTGTACGGACGATAGGCGGGATAGGCCCGGTAGTACGGCCGATAATAGGGCCGGTAGCCGTGGTGATGGTGGCGGTGATGGTAATGGTGATGACGGCGCTGCGCGCTGAAGTCGGTCGCCTTGATTGCATGCCGGTGCTCCACAGCAGCCTGCGGCTTGGCTGATGCCGCAGCACTAGCCGATGCTGGCGCCGTCAGCGCGAATGCACAGGCGACCGCGGTAACCCCGATCCATCTCATCATGATCAACTCCTGCAGATTTCGATTGGTGTCATCTGGTCTGCGCGAATCTGCCGGTTTGATGGCTACGAATGACAACAGGCCCGTTGCTCACGGGCCTGTGTCTCAACTGCGCTGATACGCCGCGCGATCAGCGGCGCCCGTGGCGACGATGGCCCCAGCCGCGGTGATGCCCGCGATGCCAGCCACGATGCCAACCATGACCATGGCCATAACGGACCTGCGTGGTCGTCTGGTTCGCGTTGTCCTGAACCGTCGCAGCGGTGCCCGGCGTGGCGAGCGACATTGCGTTGGCGCGCTCGGCCGGCGCCGCCAGAACCAGCACGGCACCGACAGCCGCGAGCCCCAGAACCTTCATCACCTTCATGAGTTGTCTCCTTGATCCCTTGATGTCACGTCTTGCAACGACGACCCGCATTGGAATCGACCCCCGTTGCCGCGACGCAGATCGCAAGCACGATGCGGATGACGTGAGCGGGAAGTGAATAACTGCGCCACGATGGTGAATGCCGCCGGCGCAATCAGGTTCCGGCGCAGCGTGCGATTTTTCGCGATCGTGCGCAAAACCCGGCCTAGACTATCGTCGTATCTTGCTTGCTCTCTGCCGCAGGAGATGGCCGTGACACGAACAGGCGCACGCGGGCGATCGCTTCGTCTCGCACTTGGTCTTGCACTCAACCTTGCACTCGCAACGCTCGGCGGTTCCATCATGATTGCCGATGTCGCGCTCGGCTCGCAGGGACCGGGCGGTGGCATGGGAACGGCGAGCCATCTCACGCAGATGCTGATGGCGATTGTGGTCTATGGAACGGCAGGAGCGATTGCGGCTATCGCGATGATCCGCGCAGCACGCCGATGAACGCGCAGCTAACCCGGGCGCCAGAAGCAGTTCATGCGCGGCGTGATCACGGTGCCGCTCGGCCGGTGCTCCTGCACATAGGTCGCGGTGCAATCGCGCACCGCGTTCGGACCGGGATTGTAGCGCGGGATGACGTCCGGCTCCCAATGATCGGGCCGGGACCGGTAGATCGGCACGCGCCTGAGCCGACGGCGCTCGGCGACGCGCTCGCGCGCCACCGGTGCTCCCTCGCCGATGCGCGCTTCAGCGGCCGCGCTCTGCGCCAGCGCCTCGCCCGCCGGAAGCGAGAGCCCGACTGATGCCGCCAACAGCGCTGCCGCCAAGATCCGTTTCATCACGCCACCCAAGCCCCGTCCTTGAGCCCCATTGTTGGGCCGCACGGTCTCCCATTGCGCCGCCAAGGTCAACTGCACTGGCGCGCCCGGCGGCACTCGCGCTAAAGGGAGTGTCATGTGGACCACAGCCAAAGCCCCCTCGCTGGCCGAGATGGAGGCCATGGCGCACGAGATCTTCGAGCGCCTGCCGGAGACGTTCCGGGCCCTCTGCGAGGGCCTGATCATCCGCGTCGACGACTTCCCGACCGACGAGGTGCTCGACGACATGCAGGCCGAGAGCGAGTTCGACCTGCTCGGCCTGTTCCACGGCATCGGCCTGCCGCAGCAGAGCCATGGCGACGTCGCCCGGCTGCCGAACCTGGTCTGGCTCTACCGCCGGCCGATCCTGGACTACTGGGCGGAGCACGACGAGACCCTCGGTCACATCGTCCGCCATGTGCTGATTCATGAGATTGGGCACCATTTCGGCCTGTCGGACGCCGATATGGAGGCGATCGAGGCCGATGCGGGCTAGGTTTGCAGAAATGGCCCTTTTACCGCTGTCACATTCGCGATAAATAGCGGCCTCGTATCCCCTAGTTTTGCCCGGGAAATGCAACGATGGACAAGTTCACCACGCTGGAAGGCGTCGCGGCGCCGCTGAAGATCATCAATGTCGACACCGACATGATCATTCCGAAGCAGTACCTCAAGACCATCAAGCGCACCGGCCTTGGCAAGGGACTGTTCTCCGAACAGCGCTACAAGGATGACGGCAGCGAGAACCCCGATTTCGTCCTCAACCAGTCCGCCTACCGCCAGGCGAAGGTGCTGGTCGCCGGCGACAATTTCGGTTGCGGCTCTCGCCGCGAGCACGCACCCTGGGCGCTGCTCGACTTCGGCATCCGCTGCGTGATCTCGACCTCGTTCGGCGACATCTTCTACAACAACTGCTTCAAGAACGGCATCCTGCCGATCCGCGTGTCGCAGGAGGACCTCGACAAGCTGTTCGACGACGCCGAGCGCGGCGCCAACGCGACGCTGACCATCGACCTCCCCAACCAGGAGATCCGTGGTCCGGACGGCGGCACGGTCAAGTTCGAGATCGACCCGTTCCGCAAGCACTGCCTGATCAACGGGCTCGACGACATCGGCCTGACGATGGAGAAGAAGAAGTCGATCGACACCTACGAGGCAAAGCTCAAGGAACGCGCCTGGGCTTGAGAGATCTGGCGTATCATCGCGCCCCGGTGCCGTCAGGCGCCGGGGCTTTGCTTTGCCGCACGGCCCGCAACCCAGTGATAGCTGACGCATATGCAGCCTGACATCGTCACCTTCTGGCACGGCTCGATGGACGCGCTGCGCCGGACTTGCCTGCGCTCGCAGGTGGCGGCCGGGCACAAGGTGACGGTCTACAGCTTCGATCCGATCCCGGGCCTGCCCGACGGCGTCGGCAATGCCGAGGCCGAAGCGGTGCTGCCGCATGCGTTCTCGGAGCGGCTGCGTCCGGCCGAGCGCGACGGCTCATGGCGCGACTGGACCATCCTGCAATTCAGCGACTTCTTCCGGATGCGGCTGATGAGCCAGCGCGCCGGCCTCTGGCTCGACGCCGACGTGCTGCTGTTGAAGGCGGTCGAGCTCGATCCGGCGAAACCGTATTTTGCCTGGGAACGGCCGCGCCAGCTCGGCAACTCCGCGCTGTATCTGCCGCACAACGATCCTATCGTGCGCGCCTTCGAAGCGCTGATGCAGCAGGACGAGTTGACGCCGGACTGGCTGGCGCTGCGTCATCGCGTGACCTTCGCGATGCACCGGCTGCGCGGCAAATCCAGCCGCGTCGCCGACATCCGGGTCGCGATCTTCGGCCCGGCCGCGCTCACCGCGCTCGCCCGCCGCGAGGGCGAGTTGCAGCACGCGCTGCCGAAGCGCTCGTTCTACGCAGTGCACGCCGAGCCGAAACTGTTCTTCGAACCGTCGGATTTTTCGAAGTACCTGAACGATCCCGGGATTATCGGCCTGCACATCTCGCCAAAGGGACGCGGCAAGGAGACGCCGATCCCCGGCAGCCTGTATGCCTGGGCAGCGGAGCGCTTTCGGTAAGCCCCGAGCCGAATTGATCTGCCACAAGGTTGGACCCGGCAAATGGTCTCATATTGGGCCGCCACTCTGTCTTGGAGGCGTCTCGTGACGACCGAAGCTCGGACGTACCCCGTCGTCGAGTATCTGATCGATGTGTTCGGCAGCTGGCTGAAGCATCGGCGGGAGCTTGGTGAACTGCGCGAACTGGACGATGCAAGCTTCAGCCAGATCGCAGCCGATTTGCGGATCAGCACCGACGACCTCACCGCGTTGGTGCACCAGGGGTCGCACAGCGCCGACGAACTCCCGAAGCTGCTCGAGGCGCTCGGGATCGATCAGGAGAAGCTGGCACGCACCGAACCCCTGGTGCTGCGCGACATGGAACGGGTCTGCAGCCTGTGCGGCCACAAGCGGCAATGCGACCACGATCTCGCCGCCGGCAAGTCCAGCGGGCACTATCATCAATACTGCCTGAATGCCGCGACGATCGATGCACTGGGCGAGGCTGCCGGTCCCCGCAAGTCAACGTCCTGAGGTGCGTCGATGCTGAATCAGCACGCCGTCTGGCGTCGTGCATTGCTGATTGTCGTGATCGTGATGACTGCGCTTTTTTTGCTGCGCCAGCATCAAGCCAATGGCACAGGGCTGCCTTCAGAGAGCATTACCGCCGGACACCGGCTGGCCGAGGCCTGGTGCATGGAATGCCATGTCGTCGGCGCAATCGCTACGGGCACAAAGAAAGTGCCGCCGGACTTCGTCGCCGTCGCCAACCGGCCCTCGACCACCACGCTCTGGCTGAAGGTCTTCTTGAAGACCAGCCATCCGACGATGCCCAACATCATCGTCGGACCAAGCGAGGCCGATGATCTCGCGAACTACATCATGAGCCTGAAGCGCGACTAGCGCGCTTCGCATTCCGCGGGCGCGGCGCCGCCGGTGGCGCTCAATGCCCCATCGCGGCGATCGCATCCGCGATCGCGATCGTGCGCCTGGCCATCTCGGCGTGCAGGCGCTCCACCATGCGGCCGTCGAGCTGGATCGCGCCGCGCGAGGCGTTCTCCGGCTTTTCAAATGCAGCGATGATCTTGCGCGCCTCGGCGACCTCGGCCTCCGGCGGCGTGAAGATCGCGTTGCAGGCCTCGATGTGGCTCGGATGGATCAGCGTCTTGCCGTCGAAGCCGAGATCGCGGCCCTGCGCGCATTCGTCGGCAAAGCCGTCGACATTGCCGATGTCGCCGTAGGGGCCGTCGAGGATCTCGAGGCCGTGCGCGCGGGTCGCCAGGACGCAATGCGTGATCATCGGGATCATCGCCGCGCGGCCCGGCTTCATCCGGATCCGGGTTTCACGCGAGATGTCGTTCGGCCCAAACACGAAGCCGGCGAGCCGGACTTCGGAATCCTTCGACGCCGCGGCGAGCTTGTCGGCATCCAGCACGGCGCGCGAGGTCTCGATCATCGCCCAGACCCGGATCGAGGCAGGGGCATTGATGTCGCTGAGGCGGTCGGCGACGGCGTTGAGATCGTCGACGGTGGAGATCTTCGGAACCAGGATGCCGTCCGGCTGCGCCTTGCCGGCCATGCCGATGTCGTCGACCCACCAGGGGGTGTCGAGCGCGTTGATGCGGATCAGGACCTCGCGCTTGCCGAAACCCTTGGCGGCGACCGCCTTGGCGATCTGCTCGCGGGCCACCGCCTTGGCGTCGGGAGCAACCGAATCCTCCAGATCGAGGATGATGCCGTCCGCCGCCAGCGTGCGGGCCTTTTCCAGCGCCCGTGCATTCGATCCCGGCATGAACAACAGGCTGCGGCGCGGACGGGTCATCGGCATTCTCCTGGGGTAGGCTGCGCCGCCAGCGTCCATTGTTTGGGCAGCGGAGCAGGAACCATGCTTCAGCGCTGCCGTATCATCTCAGGCGGCCCGCCGAAAGTCTTGTTCCCGTCACCCTCATGTGGTTAGCCAGAGGCCATGAAATTCTTTCCGAAGCAATTGATCGACGGCTACCGGACCTTCGCGACCCAGCGGCTGCCGACTGAACAGTCGCGATACCGCGATCTGTCGGAGCGCGGCCAGTTCCCCGAGACCATGGTGATCGGCTGCTGCGATTCCCGCGTCTCCCCGGAAGTGATCTTCGATGCCGGCCCCGGCGAGTTGTTCGTGGTGCGGAACATTGCCAACCTGGTTCCGGTCTATCAGCCCGACAGCAACGCGCACGGCGTCTCGGCCGCGCTGGAATATGCCGTGACCGTGCTGAAGGTGAAGAACATCGTGGTGCTGGGCCATGCCCAGTGCGGCGGCATCCGCGCCTTCGTCGACAAGATCAAGCCGCTGACGCCCGGCGACTTCATCGGCAAGTGGATGCAGATGTTCATCAAGCCGGGCGAGGTCGTCGAGCAGCGCGAGCATGAGAGCATGCAGGATTTCGTCACCCGCATCGAGAAGGCCGCGGTGTTCCGCTCGCTGGAGAATCTGATGACCTTCCCGTTCGTCCGCGAACGCGTGGAGAGTGGCGAGATGCAGCTGCATGGCGCCTATTTTGGCGTCGCCGAAGGCTCGCTGTTCGTGCTCGACCGGGTCGCGAAGGAATTCATCAGCGTCAACGATGCGATGAAAAGCGAATAGCGAAGCCATTCGCTAGAGCTTCTCGTTTTGACGCGTTTCTTCACGCGCACCGGAATCCACTTCGCTCGAAAACGCTCTGATCCGGCTTCGCCGGCTTCACTCGCAGCCGTGATGGCCACCGCTCCAGCGATCGGAGATCGCGAGCATGAAGGCCGACACCACGAACACCAGGTGCACGCCGACCAGCCAGGCGAGCTTGCTGGGATCGAACGCCGTGTCGATGTTCATGAAGGCTTTCAGCACCTGAATGGCCGAGATCGCGACGATCGACGCCAGCAGCTTCTGCTTCAGGCCGCCGAAATCGACCTTGGTCATCCAGTCCGGCCAATCCGGGTGTCCTTCCGGATCAATCTTCGACACGAAATTCTCGTAGCCGGAAAACACCACGATCAGGATCAGATTGCCGGTCAGCGAGATGTCGATCAGCGACAGCACGCCGAGGATGATGTCGGATTCCTTGGCCTGCGGCACATGCAGGATGAAGTGCCACAGCTCCATGCAGAACTTGAGCAGCAAAGCCGCGAGGCTGATGACGAGGCCGAAATAGAACGGCGCCATCAGCCAGCGGCTGTTGAAGAGCAGGTTCTCGAAACGTCGTTCAACGCGCTTCAGCGTCGGATCGGACCGATGAGCCGCCGGATCTTCCGCCATGGCACGCGTTTCCTGACGCCGTCTTGTCGCTGCTACGCCGCCTTCTGCTTCGCGGTGATCAGCTTGCGGTTGATCAGGACTTCGGCGATCTGCACGGCGTTCAGCGCCGCGCCCTTGCGCAGATTGTCCGACACGCACCAGAACGCCAGGCCGTTCTCCACCGTGGCGTCCTCGCGGATGCGGCTGATATAGGTCGCGTCCTCGCCGGCCGCTTCATAGGGCGTGACGTAGCCGCCCGGCTCGTGCTTGTCGATCACGAGGCAGCCCGGCGCATTGCGCAGGATGTTGCGCGCCTCGTCCGCGGTGATCGGATTGGCGAACTCGACATTGACCGCTTCGGAGTGACCGACGAAGACCGGCACGCGCACGCAGGTCGCGGTGAGCTTGATCTTGGGATCGAGGATCTTCTTGGTCTCCGCCATCATCTTCCACTCTTCCTTGG
>CALRXG020000274.1:0-9325 GCA_943372075.1 Bordetella parapertussis
GGCCGAGCTGAACCGCATCGTCGCCCATCACGGCCGCGGGCTCGACGTGGTCTCGACCAACCGCGCCAGCGTCCGCCACGAGGAGCCGCTGATGGCTGCCGCCGGCGGCCGTGGCGACGTGCGGATGCGGGACGATGCGCGGCTGCGGGACGACGTGCGCGCCCGCGACAATGGCAACAGCGCCGCGACGCTGCCGCCCCCGGATCTGGGCATGCAGAACCTCGGCATGCCGGCCTCGCGCCGCACCGAAGCTCCGTCGGTCAGCCCGGCGAGCTCCGACAATGGCCAGGACGGCTGGCTGTCCGACCTGCTCAACCGCAGCGACGCGGCGCCGCCTGCCCCACCGAGCCGCGACACGCAGCGCCCGCGTCAGCCGCAGCAGCAGGCCGTCAACCCGCTGGAGTCGCTGTCGCTCGACATCGGCCGGCTGATGGACCGCACGCTCGCGGCCGAGATGTGGGATCGCTACCAGCGCGGCGAGAACAAGGCGTTCAGCAAGCGGCTCTACACGCCCGCCGGCCAGAAGGCCTTCGACGAGGTGGCCCGCAAGTACCGCGCCGATCGCGGCTTCAAGCAGACGGTCGACCGTTACATCGCGGAGTTCGAGCGCCTGCTCGACGAAGTCGCCCGCGACGGCCGCGGCCAGCAGGAGCTCGCTGGCCACCTGACCTCGGAGACCGGGCTGGTCTACACCCTGCTCGCGCATGCCGCGGGACGGCTGGGGTAAGTGGGCGAATAGCGAGTAGCGAATAGCGAATGAAAAGCGGAGGCTGAAAGGCCTCCGTTTTGTTTTGGGCCCGGGATTGAATTCGCGGACGACGCATCAGCGATAGCGCGATGACCTCACCACCGTCATTGCGAGGAGCGTCAGCGACGAAGCAATCCATCCCACCGAGCATGCGGAACCATGGATTGCTTCGCTTCGCTCGCGATGACGGTCGTGCAGGCAGCGAAACCTATTCGCTATTTGCCACTCACCCTTCGCCTGTCACTACTGCCGCCGCCGCGGCCCTGGCGTCGCGGGAGCCGGCGCGGGCTCGGGTGCGGCGTTGTTGCTGCCGCCGAAGATCACCCGACTCGGGTTGCGGTCGAAATTGTTCACGGCACGGCTGATATCGGCGAGCGTGCGGCGGCCGTCGTTGATCAGGAGATTGGTCCGCTTGTCGACATTGTCGGCGAGCTCGCGGATCGACTTCACCATCTGGTTCAGCTCGCTGCCATTGTTGCCGCCGGCGATCGCATTGAGGCCGAGCATCAGATTGTCGGCCTTGGCCATCACGCCGTCGACCTTGACCATGACGTTGTCGATCTTCTCGGAATTGCGTGCCAGCGCCTGGGTGAAGACCTCGAGGTTCTTCAGCGAATTCTTCACCGACTGCTGATTGTCGGCGACGATGCGGTTGACGTTTTGCAGGGTGGCGCGGATCGCCTCGGTGACGTCCTGCAGCGCATTGGGATCGGCGGTCAGGACCGGGATGCCGTCCTCATCGAGCGGCACCGGCGGGGCGGCCTCCTCGCCGCCTTTCAGCGAGATCGCGGCGACGCCGGTGAGGCCCTGGAATTCGAGGCCGACCAGGGTGTCCTTGCGGAGCGGCGCGCTGTTCTCGATCATCGCCAGCGCGACCACGCGGCGCGGGTTGTCGAGCTTGACCGAGACGACCTCCCCTATTCTAATACCATTGAAATTGACATTGCCGCCGTTGCGCAGGCCCGACGCCGGCCCCTCGAAGATGACCCGCAACGGGCTGCGCTGCTTGGTGGTGTGCAGGCTTTGGAACCACAGCACGAAGCCGAACGCCGCGGCGATGACCGCCAGGGTGAAGGCTCCGATCAAGACGTAGTTCGCCCGCGTTTCCATCAATTACTCGCGTTCATACTCTTGGACCCCCGCGCAGCCGACCTGCGCACGAGCCCGTCGAATTCCCCGTTGCCGCATGATCTCGTCAAACCGGTGGTCTCGTCTCGCGATCATGGCTAGGCCACAACGGCACGGGCGCGCTTGCCGTTGAAATATTGCTGCAACCACGGATGCTGCGATGCCCTCATGTCGGCGATCGATCCTGCAGCAATGATCTTACCGTTCCCTAAAACGGCGATACGGTCGCACGCGGTGTAAAGGCTGTCGAGATCGTGGGTTACCATGAAAACGGTCAGCCCCAAAGTGCGCTGGAGTGTGCGCACCAGCTCGTCGAAATCGCCGGCGCCGATCGGATCGAGGCCCGACGTCGGCTCGTCGAGGAACACCAGTTCGGGATCGAGCGCGAGCGCGCGCGCCAGCGCGACGCGCTTGATCATGCCGCCCGACAGTTCCGACGGATAGCGATCGGCGACCTCGGGCTTCAGCCCGACCATCACGAGCTTCGCCACCATGATCTCGTCGAGCAGCCGCTGCGAGACCCGCAGATATTCGCGCGCCGGGAACTGGATGTTCTGGCGCACCGTGAGCGAGGAGAACAGCGCGCCCTGCTGGAACAGGATGCCCCAGCGCCGCTCGACCGCGCGGCGCTGCGCCGAGTTGGCGGCATCGAGGTCGACGCCGAACACTTCGATGCGGCCGGAAACCTTCGGCACGAGACCGATGATGGTGCGCGTCAGCACCGACTTGCCGGCGCCCGACGGCCCGACGAAGCCAAGAATCTCGCCGCGCTTGACGTCGAGGTTGAGGCCGTCGAGCACCCGCGTCTCGCCGAACTGCACGGTGATGTCGCGGACCCGGATGATGGCGTCGTTGTCCTCGTCCGCCATGATCACATCCCGATCGAGGCGAAGAAGATCGCGAACACGCCGTCCATCACGATCACGAAGAAGATTCCCTTCACCACCGATGCCGTGGTGTGCTGTCCGAGCGACTCCGCCGAGCCCTGCACCGCCAGCCCCTCGACGCAGGCGACGATGCCGATCACCGCCGCCATCACCGGCGCCTTGACCATGCCGACGATGAAATGGTCGATCGATATGGCATCACGAAGGCGAAGCAGGAAGGCTTCCGGATCGACGCCGCCATAGAGCCACGCCACCAGGCCGCCGCCATAGAGCGCTGCCATCGCACCGAGGAAGGCCAGGATCGGCAGCGCAATCACCAGCGCCAGCATGCGCGGCAGGATCAGGACCTCGATCGGATCGAAGCCCATGGTGCGCAGCGCGTCGATCTCCTCGCGCATCTTCATCGAGCCGAGCTCGGCGGTGTAGGCCGAGCCGGAGCGGCCGGCGACCATGATCGCGACCAGCAGCACGCCGATCTCGCGCAGCACCAGCACGCCCAGCATGTCGACGACGAAGATGTCGGCGCCGAACCTGCGGAAATGGAAGATGCCCTGCTGCGAGATGATGCAGCCGATCAGGAAGGTGATCAGCACCACGATCGGCACCGCGCGCAGGCAGACCTGCTCGAGGTGATGCACCGTCGAGGTGAAGCGGAAGCTGCGCGGATGGATCAGCACCCAGCCGGCCGCGGCCAGCACCGCGCCGAGCATATCGACCAGGCCGATGATGGTGCCGCTGATTCCGGCTACGGTGCGCCCGATCTGCTCGAGCATGCCCACGATCAGCAGCGGTTCGCGTGCGGCCTTGGGCGCGGGATCGACGCGGCGTACCTCGTCGACCAGGCTGGAATAATTCGCCGAGAGGCCCGCAATCTCGGCTTCGGCACCGGTGTCGCTGAGGCTGCGGCGCAGCCGCTCGATCAGCCAGGCGCCGAACGTGTCGAGGCTTGCGACCTGCGAGACGTCGATGAAAATATGCGGGCGGCTGCCGCGCAGCTTCTCGGCGTCGGAGACGATCCGCTCGAGCGCCGGCGCGAAGCGGGCCGTCCAGTTGCCCGCCGCGCACAACGCCAGTCCTTCGCCTTGGGCTATCCGCTCCAGTGTCGGGTCGCCGCTCACCTTTTGCCTACCCCTCAAGCCGGCTGGCCGCCGCAATCGCGGATCTCCGGCGGCTTGCCGGATCGGCTTGTCGAATCTGTCACTAACCAGCCATAGTTGGTTGCGCGTCGCAAGCTACGGTTCAGGAAATAGTAGACTTTAAAATGACTTCCACCCCACCCGGAGCGGTTTCCTTGACGGTGCGGATCGAGCACTGGCCGATCGCAGGCTCGTTCACGATCAGCCGCGGGGCGAAGACCGAGGCTGTCGTCGTGGTGGCGGAGGTCGGCCAGGGCAGCCTCACGGGCCGTGGCGAATGCGTGCCCTATCCACGCTACGGCGAGACGCCGAAGGCAACCCTGGAGGCGATCCAGGCCATGCAGGAGCCGCTCGCAGGCGGCATGGACCGCATCGCCCTGCAAGCCCGGATGCCTGCCGGAGCCGCCCGCAACGCGCTGGACTGCGCGCTGGCGGACCTCGAGGCGAAGCGTGCCGGTCAACGGATATGGAACCTGCTCGGCCGGCCCGCGCCGGAGCCCCGCACCACCGCCTACACGATCTCGCTCGGCGCGCCAGAGGCGATGGCGGACGCCACCGCGAAGGCCGCGCACCGCGCCCTGCTCAAGATCAAGCTCGGCGGCGATGGCGACAGCACGCGGATCGCCGCCGTGCGCAAGGCGGCGCCGAGTTCCGAGTTGATCGTCGATGCCAACGAAGCCTGGACCGAGGACAATCTTGCCGCCAACCTCAAAGCCTGCGCCGATGCCGGCGTCACTTTGATCGAGCAGCCGCTGCCGGCCGGCAAGGACGAAGCGCTGGCGCGGATCAAGCGGCCGGTCGCGGTGTGCGCCGACGAGAGCGTGCACGATCGCGCCTCGCTCGCCGGATTGCGCGGCCGCTACGACGCGGTCAACATCAAGCTCGACAAGACCGGCGGACTGACCGAGGCGATGGCGATGGCGGATGCCGCCCGCACGCTCGGCTTCGAGATCATGATCGGCTGCATGGTCGCGACCTCGCTGTCGATGGCGCCGGCGATGCTGATCGCGCAGGCCGCCCGCTTCGTCGATCTCGACGGCCCGCTGCTGCTGGCGAAGGACCGCGACCATGGCCTGCGCTACGAGGGCAGCCAGGTCTATCCGCCGGCCGCGGCGCTGTGGGGATGATGATGGGTTAGGCGTCCACGCGCCAGCCACGCCACCAGCCCGCCGGTGGCCGCCATCGCGGCCATCATGTCGTAGACGCCGAGCCCGAAGCGCGCATAGACCATGCCGCTGACGATCGCCGTGGTGCTGGCGACGATGCCGCCGCAGGCGGTGAGATAGCCTTGCGCGCGCGCCATCACATGCACCGGCACGTGCTGCACCATCAACCCCATGATGCCGACCTGGGTCAGGCCGAAGCTCAGCCCGTGTCCGAGCTGGACCACGGCGAGCACCGCGAGCGGCGGGTCCTGCGCGGTGATGGCCCAGCGCGCCGCGGCGCTGGCCGCCGCGATCATCACCAGCACCGCCGACGGCAGCGTGAAGCGCGGCGACAGCGCGAACAGCACGATCTCGGCGATCACGCCGAGCACCCAGAGGCATGCGATAGTCAGGCCGTTGAAACCGGCCTGCTGCCAGGCAATCGAGGCGAAGATGTAATAGGCGCCGTGGCTGCCCTGGATCAGCGCCGAGGCCACGATGATGGCGAGGAAGGTCGGATTGCGCAGCAGTCTTGGCGCGCCGGCCTTCGGTGCGGCCGCCGCCATCGGACGGCCGAGCGG
The DNA here is from genome assembly GCA_943372075.1 of Bordetella parapertussis. GTDB lineage: Bacteria > Pseudomonadota > Alphaproteobacteria > Rhizobiales > Xanthobacteraceae > Bradyrhizobium. The sequence continues at coordinate 5,626 of CALRXG020000274.1, forward strand.
CCGCAAGGTCAGCCCGACCAGCGCGCCGAGCAGCGTCATGGCCGTGATGATCCAGATCAAATCGGCCTCCGCGACGTAGCGGAGCAGGAAGCCGCTGACGAGCGCGCAGACCGCGAACGCCGCCGACCCCCACAGCCGCAGCGGCCCGTAGCTGAGGCCGAATTGCCGGACGCCGCGCAGCGCATAGGCGTCGGTGAGCGGCACCATCGGCGTCCAGACGCAGCAGGTCAGCGCGTAGACCGCGAGCAGCACGAATGGCTGGTGCTGGGTGCCGATCACGACGAAGCCCAGCGCCGTGGCGAAGCCGGTGGCGATGATCGCGCCGCGCAGCATCTGGCGCCGTTCCGCCACTGCTGTGATCAGCGGCAGCACGGTGAAGCGCGTCACCGGCGGCACCGCGGTGATGATGCCGATCCAGGTCGCATCGATCCCGATCGCCTTCAGCCACACCGTGAAGAACGGCAGATGCACCCCGGTCATGCCGAACAGCGTGGCGTAGAATGCCGCGAGCCTTCGCGCGAATCGCCGCGATGCAACCCTGGCTGCAATGGGGATTTGTGATTCGGAAGACATCAATTCAATTGCGATTCGCGCGATATCGTGGTGATCGTTAGCGTAACGCGCAGTGATTTGCGCGAAGAGATTGTGATGGCCGAAGAAGCATTCGCCCTGTCTCCGATATCCGCCCGCGCGGCCCTGCCGAGCGAGGAGGACTATGCCGCGATCAGCGCGGCCTTCATGGAGACCTCGCGGGGCCGCTGGTTCCTCGGCGAATACGCCAAGCGCAACCGCAATGCCGACACCCGCATGGTACTCGACGCCGTGGCGCGGATCGAGGAGAGCCTCAGCGCCCAGCGGCAGGCCGCCGCGGACGCGATCAGGGACGAGCAGCTGGCGCAGGCGCTGGCCGCCTTGCGTGGCGCGATCGAGGCCAGCCAGGCGTCCGCCATCGCCGCGCTCGACAGCATCAGCTTCGAGCCGAACCTCACGCCGGTGCGCAAGGGCGTGCGGGTGATCCGCGAGATCTCCTGGCGGCTGCGCGAGATCGGCAATGACGGCCGGATCTGCGACATCATCGATTCGCAGGCCAGCGCGATCGAGGCCGGTGCTGCGCAGGTTTCGATGGACGAGGCCAAGGCCGTGCTGGATGCCGCCTTCGCAACACTGGCCCGTCGGCTCGGCGAGTTCGATCCGGACAAGGCAGTCACGCCTGCGGCCGGGCCTGATGTGGCCGGGGCCCCGGTTGCGGAACCGGCCGCGCACCCTGCACCGCCGCCGGCAGCCGAAAGCACCCCTGCGACCGATAACGTTGCTCCAGAAGCCGCTGCGTCACCGGCGCCGCCCCAGGAGACCATTGCAGCGCCGAGCTCCGAGGCCGCGACACCTGCCGCAACGCCGAGCCCTGAGGCGGCTGCGGCCGTGATGCCGCAACCGAGCGAGGCATGGCTCAAGGCTGAAGCCGCACTGGCCGAAGCCGAAGCTGCGGAGCTCGCCCGCGTCAGCGACGAGGCCGCCGCCGATGCGCAAGACGAAGCGGTGCTCGACCTGATCGCGATGGAGATGGGCGCGCCCGATCCGATCGACGAAGAGGAGATCGCCGAGGAAATGCGCGCCGCCGAGGAGATGCGTGTCGCCGAGGCGATGGCCGCCGAGCCGGAAGCGGTCGTGCCCGCGATTCAGCCCGACCCCGCACTGGCACCCGAGCCGATGCCGGCGCCCGAGCCGATGCTCGAGGACAAGGTCGAGCCGCCGGCACTCGCCGTGGCGCCGATTGCCGCGGCTCCGGCGGCTGCGCCGCCGCCTGTCCCGCCGAGCGCTGAAGCTGCTCCGGCGCCTGCGGCAGAGGTTTCCCTCGGCGCGACCATCATCGCCAGCGGCCTGCTGAAAAGGCCGAGCGCCGCGGCCAACGATCCGCTGGCGCCGATCCGCCGCATGAGCCAGGCCGAGAAGATGGCGTTCTTCTCTTGATCGAGTTCGCGCCTGGCCGCGCAACGAAACAGGGGCAGAGCGACACCGCCCTGCCCCCGCTTGATCTCAAATCGTAGCCGTCAGGCGACGAGCTTCGCGAACAAATCCGCGTCGACATTGCCACCCGAGAGCACGATGACGACGTTCTTGCCCCTGGCGTCGATCCGCCCCGCCAACAGCGCGGCGAGCCCGATGGCGCCACCGGGTTCGACCACGAGCTTCAGCTCGCGATAGGCAAAGGCAACGGCGGCGCCGACCTCATCGTCGGAGGCGCTGACGCCGTTTGCGAGCAGCTTGCTGTTGATCGCGAAGGTGAGCTCGCCCGGCATCATCGCCATCAGCGCGTCGCAGATGGTGCGCGCCGCAACCGGGTGCGCCTCACGATGCCCGACCTTGAGCGACAGCGCATGATCGTCATAGCCCGCGGGCTCGGCGACGATGACCTGAGCCTGCGGATATTTTGCCTTTACCGCGGTGGCGACGCCGGCGATCAATCCGCCGCCTGACGCCGGCGCGACCACGATATCAGGCGTCAGCCCGAGCGCCGCCATATCCTCGGCGATCTCGCGGCCGGCAGTGCCCTGGCCCGCGATCACCAGGGGATCATCATAGGGAGGCACCAGGGTCGCGCCACGCTTGCTGGCGATGCCGCTGGCGATCGCCGCGCGGTCGTCGCGATCGCGATCATAGAGCACGACTTCGGCGCCATACGATTTGGTCCGCTCGCGCTTGGTGAGCGGCGAGTCCGCCGGCATCACGATGGTCGCCTGCATGTTGAGGATCTTGGCCGCCGCGGCGACGCCCTGGGCGTGGTTGCCCGAGGAGAACGCGACGACTCCCCCGCTCCGCTTGTCCTGCGGGATCGAGGCAAGCTTGTTGAACGCGCCGCGGAACTTGAACGATCCGGTCCGCTGCAACATCTCGGGCTTGAGAAAGACCTGGCTGCCGACCCGTTCGTTGAGAACGGGGAAGGTCAGGAGCGGCGTGCGCACCGCGAACGGCGCGACCACCCTTGCGGCGGCATCGATGTCCGCGGCAGCGACGGGTGGATTGAGAGTGGTGTCCGTCATCCGCAATTTGTATCGCGGCGGCGGGCCAGCGGGCAAGATGCTTTCGTGTGACTTGCCTAGCGTGGGTTTGGCTGAGGCGTCGGCAGGCCTGCGAAATGGTGCTCCTCGGCACCGAATTCGAACACTTCCCCCTCGCCGTCGGGCGCTGCGGGGCGGACGTTCAGGCAGCGGTCGATGAACACCCGGGCCGACGCCTGCCAGGTGTGGAGCGCGGCGAAATCGACGCAGGCCTGCCGCGGAATGCTGAGTGCCTCGAGGCAGGCGTGATGCAGATCCTCGTCGAGCACGCCGACCGGCGCCGCGCCGATCACGTCGCGGGGACCGGTGACCGGAAAAGCGGCAACCGGCAGGCCGCTAGCCAGGGCCTCGAGCAGCACCAGACCGAACGTATCGGTGCGACTGGGGAAAACGAACACATCGGCCGCGGCATAGATCTCAGCCAATTCTTCCCCATGGCGGGCGCCGAGGAAGACGGCTTCCGGATATTTCCGCTCCAGCGCCGCCCGCGCCGGACCATCGCCGACCACGATCTTGGTGCCGGGCAAATCGAGATCGAGGAATGCCTCGAGGTTCTTCTCAACCGCGACCCGGCCGACGCTCAGATAGACCGGCTGCGGCAGGCAGAGATCGACATCACGCGGATGGAACAGCGCGGTGTCGAC
>CALRXG020000275.1:0-9298 GCA_943372075.1 Bordetella parapertussis
CTATGCCGTGGCGCATGCCAGGGCCCGCCTCAGCGCGCCGCAATGGACCGCCGCAACGCTCGTCAGCGTCGCATTGGCCGGCTTTGCCAGCGTGGGTTACGTCAGTGCCGCGCTGGAGACGCCGTTCGCCGCACGCGGCATCTACGAGCAGCACTATCAGCTGAGCCGGTTTGCCCAACAGCTCTACAGGCGGCCGGTCGCCGTCAATGATCTTGGGCTGGTCGCCTGGAAAGATCCGAATTTCGTGCTGGATCTCTGGGGGCTCGGTTCGGAGCGCGTGCGTAAGGCGAAGCTCGCCAACCGCTACGGTCCGGGCGAGATGGCCGCGCTCGCCGACGAGTACCATGTCGGCGTCGCCATGATCTATGACAGCTGGTTTCCAAAAGGCGTGCCGGCCGCCTGGAAGAAGGTCGCAATCCTGCACACAATTCCGGTCACAGGCGAGCAGGGCGATGTGGTGTTCTACGTCACGCCGGCGGCGGATCCGAAAGTCGTTGCCAGCGCACTGAAGGCGTTTGGGCCGACGCTGCCGGCGCGGGATCGTCTTGAGATGGACACGCAATGAGCGCTGCGCGGTGCCGTACGTTCGGATAGCGTGGCGGCTCAGACCCTCGCAAGCGGTCCTCGCGTCGGGACGGACCGCGGCGCTTCGGTATTTGAGCGGCGCACAAGCAGGATCCCGACGATAAGCCCGATCAGCGGAATGATCATGAAGGCTCCGATCGAGAGCACGTCGAGCCACTGCATGTCCTTGTGGGAGGTCGCCATCTGCTCCGCCCGCAAGTAGCCGAGGGCGCCGATCGGAATCGGCAGGAAATAGATCACGTCACGCTCCCACTCACGCGCGTTGGCGAGCAGCGACGGCAACAGCATGGCGAGACCAATGCCGAAGATCAGGAAGTCATAGTCGTAGGCATAGGGGCTGATGCACGGCGAGATGATTGCGGTCAGGCCAAGGCTCGCGCGCACCGGTATCTTTCGGTACACGGCGATGAGCACGATGCCGAGCGCGAGGACGGCAACGACGCCCTGGCCGAGAAATGATTCCAAGGCGGACAGCCCCGCGGTTCTCAACGCCGCGTAGCCGGAGATCATGCGATACAGCGGATAGTATCCCTGCTCCAGGAACGCCGACGAGTCGCGCACGCTCTGCAGCAGTGCGCTCCAGATTTGCGTGCCAAACACTGCCGTGCAGAGCGCCGAGCTGGCCAGCACGACCGCGGCGGCCGTGCCGACGACGATCCAGGAACGTCGCAGTACGGCGTAGACCGCGAACGCAATGGCGAGATGCGGTTTGATGATCATGAGGCCGAGGGCGGCCCCGGCGACAACCGGTCGTTCCTCGAAGTAAAGACAAACCAGCCCGATCAGCGCAGCCGTGAGGAAGCCGTTCTGGCCACACGCCAGCGTAATTCCGATCGTCGGAAAGAAGACGATGAGGACCAGAACGAACAGGCTTCCGGCGATGCGCCGCAGCACGGCAAGGTAGAGCGCTAGCGTCGAGGTCGCGAACAGCAGGTAGGCGACCCCGACCGGGATCAGCGCGAATGGCGCCATCAACAGGCTGAATTGCGGCGGATAGGTCCAGGGCATCAGACTGTCATGTCCGCCCGACGCCTCTCGCTGGATCACGAGGAGCTTCGCGAACTGGTAGGCTTGATCGACGGTGCCTTGCCATACCAGCTTTGCGACGATGTAGAAGGCATCGAAGTCGACCAGCTCGCGGTCCTGTCCGAGGCCCAGCCGGGAGAACCACGCGGTCTTCAGGACGATGGCGATCGCCAGAAGGGCGAAGATTCCCCTGACGTAAGCCGATCGCTTCGAGGCGGTCGATTGAATCGTTTCGAGGGTCGTTGCGAACATCAAGGCGGGCCCTGTTTCTGCAACGCAAGCTAGGTCGAATTGGTTAAACAGTCGAAAAATCACACCGCAGAGCGTGGTTCGGCGCCTGTCCGCGGCTGCCGCGGACATGCCTCAAGATCGGGCCGTTCGGGCGTCCTGGAACCGGGGCGGTATTTCGGTGCCCGGTCCCGGCCTGCGGCCGGATGCGACTTTCGCTGGACGCTCTGTCGGCGGCAGTGATAACGGCTGGGATACCATCGCAGGACGCACCGCATGCCGAAACCTCCGCCCCCCTCCGCCAATCGCGGTCCTGGGCCGTCTCCGCTCCTGCAGCGCGCCGTGGTCGCCTTGCAGATGGGGCAGGTCGTCGAAGCCGAGCGGCTGGCGGCCGAGGTCTTGAAGGCAAACCGGAACGATGTCGGCGCGGCCTCGATCCTGGCGCGGGCGCTGATCATCCAGAACCGCAACGAGGAGGCGATCGCGCCGCTGGAGCGGGCCACCCGCCGCGTCGAGGACCCCGGCCTGGAAACCCTGCTCGGCGCGGCGCTCGGCGGCGCCGGTCGCCGCAGCGAGGCGATCGATGTGTTGCGGCGAACCACGGCGCGACGGCCGCCGTACCTGCCCTCATTTCAGGCGCTGGCAGGGCAATTGCACGCGGACGGCCGCATCGACGACGCGGTTGCCGTCATTGAGAGCGCGCTTGCTCTCGCTCCGGGCAGCCTCGAGTTCCAGCTCCTGCTCGCGCAGCTGCTGCCTCAGCGCAATGAGCGCGGCCGGGCGCGCGCGCTTCTGGAGAAGCTGCGCACGGCGGCGCCGGGACATCCCGACGTCCTGGCCGCGCTCGCGCGCGTCCTGCTGCTGGATGGCGAATATGCCGCGGCGGCGGATCTCTATCGCCAGGTGCTGGCGCAGCGCCCGGACGATCCCCTGACGCGGACCAGCTTCTCCGCCTGTCTTCTGGAAATGGGCGACCGCGCTGCCGGCGAAGCCAATCTCCGCCTGGCGTTGCGCGGCCGACCGCAAATGATCGGCCGCACGACGTCGGCGCTGGTCATGTCATCGCATGGCCGCTTCTTCTTCCGCCCCAGCGAGTTCAAGAAATTCCTGAGCTAGGCGATTCGGGCTGCATTCGCCGGCCGCGCCACAAACTCGCCGTCACCCTGGCCTTCGCCGGGACGACGAGGAGGAGAGTCCGCATCCACCCCGTTTATCACCAAGCGCGCGCCTGCAACGCGTGTCTATGACCTGAACTGGCGGCGATAGAGTCCGGGCTCGCGGGCCATCCTGGTGGACAGGTCCTGCGCGCGCGAGGTCTCATCCGGCGTCATCGCGACCGTCTGCGCGACCCAGTTTTCGCGCTTCACCGGAAAGCATTGCGCGACCGGCGTGCCCTTCGGCAAGATCCCGCTGAAATTGGTGTCGTGCCAGCGTGCCGGGAAATGCACCCAGCCGTCGTGAAACAGATCGCAATCGACCATCCCCGTCAGCGTGGTGAACGGCAGGTCGAATCGATTGACCGGATGCGTGAACATCACCGAGTAGCCCGCCGGCGCCTCGATGGTCCACAGATTGACGAACTTCACCAGGAAGCGGTCCAGCTCGAACAACGGCGAGCCGACCACCTGGCTTTCGTCGTGAAATCCGACCGGCGAGCGCGGGAATTCGAGCGTGCCCCCGGCCGGAAGGTCGTTGTCCCATGTCATCTCGCCATTCTCGACCTTGAGGTCGCAGATCAGCGGCAACAGAAAACCCGACGTCATCGCATCGACGAATGGCGGGCAGCGCTTGACGGTGTCTTCCTCGCGATTGCTCATCGCATTGAAGGCCTGCGTCGGCATCGCCTTGAGCCATCCGGGAAGTCCCAGTGATGCGGACACCGGCGGCGGAATCTTGCCCTCGAGCTCCGCCGGGCAGCGGAATCTGAGCGTCATCGTTTCGTTGTTGTTGGACACGGTATTGGTCCTTGGTTCGTTCAATGTCGGCAGCGCGCTTGCGCCAATCGGTGCTGATCTAGCACGCGATGACGTGGCGGTGAAAGCAGCCGGCGCCGACGCGTGGCGAACCACGGAATGGAGTCATAAGTTGTTGTTATCATGACGGATAAGATATGCCCTCGATCCCCGATGCCGCGCCCATGTCGAGCCTGCCTTGATGCGTGCTTTCGTTGATCGCTGCGCAAGACTTTACCGATAGGCATTGGCTTTCGGTGCTTGCCGGGCGCATCATGGTCGGTGTCGCTGACGACGGCATTTGCAGCACGCAACGGAGGGATCGATGGCCGAATCGAAGGAGACCAACACCGCAGGCGCCGCGCCGGCGTCCGGCGACAGCGGCGGCGTGAGCGAGCTTGCCATCGCGACGGTCCGTACCGTGCCGATCGAGCAGGCGCAGTCCCGCACCGAGCACGACCTGCTCGGCGAGGACGACGTGCCGGCCAACGCGCTGTGGGGCATCCACACCAAGCGGGCGGTGATGAACTTTCCGATCACCGGCGTGCCGGTCGGCCATTTCCCGGAATTCGTCCGCGCGCTGGCGCTGGTGAAGCAGGCGGCGGCCCGCGCCAACAAGCGCCTCGGCTATCTCGCGCCGGAGAAGGCCGATGCGATTGACCGTGCCTGCACCGAGGTCGCGACCGACAAGGTCTATGCCGAGTCCTTCGTCGTCGACGCGATCCAGGGCGGCGCCGGTACCTCCACCAACATGAACGCCAACGAGGTGATCGCCAACGTCGCGCTGCGGCTGATGGGCCGCAAGCCCGGCGACTATCACGCGCTGCATCCGAACGACGACGTCAACATGGCGCAGTCGACCAACGACGCCTATCCGACTGCGCTGCGGCTCGCGGTGATCTTCGCCACCCAGCCGCTGGTGCGCGCGCTCGACGACCTCGCCTATGCCTTCAAGGGCAAGGCGGTGGAATTCGCCGATGTGCTGAAGATGGGCCGCACCCAGCTTCAGGACGCGGTGCCGATGACGCTCGGCCAGGAGTTCGATGCCTTCCATGCCACCGTGAAGGAGGACGTTGCGCGGCTCAACGAGATCTCCTCGCTGTTCCGCGAGGTCAATCTCGGCGCCACCGCGATCGGCACCGGCATCAATGCCGACCCGCGCTATGCGGCGCTCGCGGTCGAGGAATTGTCGCGGCTGTCCGGCCAACCGATGGTACTGGCCTCCAACCTGATCGAGGCGACCTCCGATCTCGGCGCCTTCGTGCTGTTCTCCGGCGTGCTGAAGCGCGTCGCGGTCAAGGTGTCGAAGATCTGCAACGACCTGCGCCTGCTGTCGTCGGGGCCGCGCACCGGCATCGGCGAGATCCGGCTGCCTGCGGTGCAGGCCGGCTCGTCGATCATGCCCGGCAAGGTCAATCCGGTGATCCCGGAGGTGGTCAACCAGGTCGCCTTCCTGGTGATCGGCCACGACCTGACGGTGACGATGTGCGCGGAGGGCGGCCAGCTCCAGCTCAACGCCTTCGAGCCGACCATCGGCTATTGCGTGCTGAGCTCGCTGCGCATGCTGACGGCGGCGATCGATACGCTGACCAAACGCTGCGTCGACGGCATCGAGGCCGACCGCGAGCGCTGCCGCAGCCTGGTGCAGGGCTCGATCGGCCTGATCACGGCGCTGGCGCCGGCGCTCGGCTACGAGGCCTCATCGCGCGTGGCGCGCCGCGCGCTGAAGGAGAACCGCTCGGTCGCCGACATCGTGCTGGAGGAAAAGCTTTTGACCGAGGACCAGCTCAACCAGCTGCTCGAGCTCGAAGCGATGACCCGCCCGGCGCGCCGGCAGCCCGTACCGAAGGGATGAGGAGTTACGTCAAGACCCGGCTAAGCTGATCAATCCCACAATTCGTCATGGCCGGGACAAGCCCGGCCATGACGTGGCAGTGGGCCAGGCGGCTCACTCTCAGAGCGTCTTAATGAACTCGATCAGCGCGCGGCGCTCGTCTTCCTTCAGCTCTGGTCCGATCACGCCGGTGCGCTTGTCGTTCGAGAATTCGTGTCCGGAATTGCTGTTGCCGCGCTTGCTGGTGTCGAGCATGAAGGCGTTCTTGATCTTGTCCTTCCAGGCATAGCCGACATCCTTCGGATCATACTCCCGGCTACCGAGATAGAAGGTCGAGGGCCGGTCCTTCACCGGCGACAGCAATGCGTAGATGGTCGGGACCGATCCGTTGTGCAGATAGGGCGGCGTCGCCCAGATGCCGTTGAGCGGCCGGACCTTGTAGGCCAGCGGCGCCTGGATCTCGTTCGGCCGGTAGCCGTTGATGCGCTTGCGATCCTCGGGCGGGGTCTTGTTCTGGTCGTACCAATAGTCGACCGTCTTCTCGACGAGGTCGCCGAGCGCCTTTCCGAAGCCGGTGTCCTTGATGTTCAGATTGGCCGGCGTTTCGACGGTGCGGGTCTGGAGGCCCTCGGCCTGCGCGCTGTCGGTGCCGATATGGCTGATCGGAATCATCCCGACGTCGAGCAGCGGCTGGCCGGCGTCGTTCTTGATCCAGCGCTTCTTGTCCTTGAACAGCGCGAAGGCCTCGCTTGCCGGCAGCGCCTTGCTGTCGATCGCAGGGCCGTGGCAGCCCTGGCAGTGCGCCTTGTAGAGCTCGCCGCCCTTCTTCGCGAGATCCATGTTGATCTGCCCCAGGATGTTCTCCGGCCATTTCGGCGATGCCAGGCCGCCAAAGCCCTTGTCCTCGCTCGGCGGCTGGCCGGCGATCGTCCGCTCCATCTCGTGCAGCACGTCGATCCGTGCGCTCGACTTGTAAAGTCCCTTCGACTCGTCGAGCAGATTGAGCTCGGCGCTGACGCCGAGCGCCTCGCCGGCATTGCGTACCATCGGCTGCATGATCGAGCCGTCATATTGCACCCAGCTGAACCAGGGCGCGTTCCAGATCCGCGGGAAATGCACCGGCGCCGAATGCGAGGCGTAATTGTTCGGATTGTTGAGGTCGATCGAGAACACCTGGTTGCCGATCCGGTTCAGCGCGTCGAGCCGCGCATAGCCTTCCTCGACGCTGTTGGCCGCGACCTTGTTCTCCAGCGCGTTGATGTTGGCATATTGCTTCAGCACGAGATCGAGCTGGCCGCGCAGCGCCATCCGCTCGTCGACGCTTGCATCCTTGCCGAGGATCGCCTCGGCAAAGCGCGAGAAGCGGCCCGGCCAGAACCGGGTCAGCAGCAGCGAGACGCCGACGCTCTTCTGGAATTCGAACAGGTTGGTGTTGGCCGGGCCGCCGTCGATCACGATCTCGGTGCCGCGATAGCTGAGGCTTCCGGTGTGGCAGGCGGAGCACGTCAGCCCGACCCCGTTCATGTCGGCCTTGCTGTGCGGATTGCGCCACGGCGCGCCGTTGGCGTCCGCCATCGGGCCACTCGGCGCGAAGCCGATCGGCAGCGGATCGGGCTTGCCCGGGATCACGGTGTCGGGGATGAAGCCGAAGCGGCCGAGATAATTGGTCTCGCTGAGCTTCGGTGCTGCCGTGAGCAGCGGCCAGAGCGTCGGCTGCTCCAGCGCATTGAACCATTCAATCGGGATGCCGAAGGTCCGCGTGCCCTGGTCGGCGTGGTAGAACCAGCGCAGCCGCTCGGCGCTGACATTCTGATCCAGCCAGACGGTCTTCGCCGGCGGCTGGTAGTCGACGACCTTGACGCGGAAGCCGCTCGCCAGCGTCTCGAGATCGTCCTTGAAGTAGAGGGCGCCGGCGACAATCAGCAGGCCTATGATCACGATCGTCTTGCGAGGCATGCGCTCGTCCCCCAGTTCGCGGTACCCGCGCGTCATATTGATGAGATATTAACAATCGTCAAAACGGATTCGCGCTAAACGTGTGGTGCGCTGTGTGCCATCCTACAGTGGCGATGCCTGGTCTACCAACGGAATTGTGGCAAAGGAAATATCGATCGGCTGTGAGCCAGTTCACTTGCGGCGTCGCCGCCATGGCGGCATTTGCGCGCATCGAGATCGAGGGCTAGAGCGTTTTCGAGCGAAGTGGATACCGGTTCGCGTGAAGAAAACGCGTCAAGACAAGAACCTGGAGCCCCGTCCCGATTCCATCGGGACGGGAAAGGCTCTAGACATGACGAAGCAACAATTCGTCGAGATGTCATCTTGAACGCGTCAGGTCTAAAGCCGCTCACGATCACGGTCTCTGGCGACAGCGCGGTGTCCGCGCTGCTGCTACGACCGGCGCAGGCGCGCGCGGCCTATGTGTTCGCCCATGGCGCCGGCGCCGGCATGACGCATCCGTCGATGACCGCGATATCGGAGGGGTTGGCGGAGCGCGGCATCGCGACGCTGCGCTATCAGTTTCCCTACATGGAGAAGGGCAGCAAGCGGCCCGATCCGCCCGCCGTCGCGCAGGCCACGGTGCGCGCCGCGGTGGCGGAGACGGCGCGCCATTGCGGCGAACTGCCGCTGTTCGCCGGCGGCAAGTCGTTTGGCGGCCGCATGACCTCGCAGGCGCAGGCCAAGGCGCCGCTCGCCGGCGTATGCGGGCTGGCGTTCCTCGGCTTTCCGCTGCACCCCGCCGGCAAGCCGTCGAGCGAGCGCGCCGCGCACCTCGCCGAGGTCAAGATCCCCATGCTGTTCCTGCAGGGGACGCGCGACGCGCTGGCCGAGCTCGACCTGCTCGAGCCTGTGGTGAAGGGGCTGGGTAGCTGGGCGACGCTGCATCTGGTGCAGGAGGCCGACCACTCCTTCCATGTGCTGAAGCGCTCCGGCCGCACCGACCGCGAGGTGATGGCCGAGCTGCTCGATGCGTTTGCGACCTGGGTCGCGACGCATTCGTAGATCTTGTAGCCGGGGTTCGACCCGCTCCGCCTGTGACACTGCCCCGGATTGCGCTTCGCTCCATCCGCGCTACTAATCTTCGTCCATGACCAGGATCCTGATCGTCAATCCCAACACCACCGCGTCGATGACCGCGACCATCGCCACCGCGGCGCAGGCGGTTGCGGCTGATGGCAGCGAGATCGTCGCCGTCACGTCGGCGATGGGACCTGCCTCGATCGAGGGCTTCTATGACGAGGCGTTCGCCGTGCCCGGTCTGATCGAAGCGCTTCTGAAGACGCCGGATGCCGACGCCGGCATCATCGCCTGCTTCGACGACACCGGGCTCGACGCCGCACGGTCGGCGGCGCGCTATCCCGTGGTCGGCATTTGCGAGGCGGCGCTGCTCACGGCAGGGCAGGTCGCCAGGCGGATCGGGATCGTCACCACGCTGTCGCGCTCGATCGTACCGCTGGAGGAACTGGTCCGCCGCTACGGCTTTGCCGATCGCGCCGCGGTCACTGCCTGCGACGTCGCGGTGCTCGACCTCGAGAAACCGGGCTCCGGCGCGCTGGAGAAGCTGCAGGCGGAAATTGCGCGGGCGCTGGAGAAGGGGGCCGATGCCATCGTGCTCGGTTGCGCTGGTATGGCAGACCTGGCCCATGCGCTGTCGGTGCAGTTCGGCGTGCCGGTG
>CALRXG020000276.1:0-9290 GCA_943372075.1 Bordetella parapertussis
TCGAGGTGCTGTTCGCGCAGGGCGTGGCGTATTTCTCGCTCAAGCAGCCGTTCTCGCTGCGTGAACTTGTTGGCATCGTGCTGATTGTGGTCGGCGTGGCGCTGCTGATCGCCGCGTGAACGAGTCAGCCTTTGACCGCGATCAGCACCGCGCCCGCGGAGATCAGCGCGATCCCGACCCAGCCATAGGCAGAGGGGCGTTCGCCGAGGAAGACGGCGCCGAACAGCGCCACCAGCACCACGCTGAGCTTGTCGATCGGCGCGACCAGCGTGGCGGGGCCGAGCTTGAGCGCGCGGAAATAGCAGATCCACGACGCGCCGGTGCCGAGCCCGGACAGCAGCAGGAACAGCCAGCTTTTGCTGGAGATCGGTCCCGGGTGGCTGAACTGCCCGGTCGCGAACAGGATCGCCGACAGCGTGATCAGCACGATCACGGTACGGATCAGGGTGGCGAGATCGGAGTTGATGCCTTCGACGCCGACCTTGGCGAAGATCGCGGTCAGCGCGGCGAAGATCGCCGAAAGAAACGCCCAGACCTGCCAGGAGGAGAAAGAGTCGGGGGTCATCTGGGATGCTCGGCCGGTTGGCTCCACCCGTCATTGCGAGCGAAGCGAAGCAATCCATGGCGCAACAAGTCCGAAGCTGGATTGCTTCGTCGCTTCGCTCCTCGCAATGACGAGGGTGGAAGCGGCTCGCCTTAATTCCGGTCTTCCGGCAGCGTCGGCAGCGGCGAGACTTCGACGCCCTCGTCGATCAGCGCGCGCGCCTCGTCGGGCGAGGCCTCGCCATAGATCGGCCGGTGCTCGATATCGCCATAATGCATCTTGCGCGCTTCGTTGGGGAAGCGGTCGCCGACATTGTCGGCGTTCTTGACGATGTGGTCGCGCAATTCCTTCAGCTTGCTGCGCAGCTCACGCTCCTGCGCCATCATCAGCGACGTCGATTCAGTGGCGGTCGCCTCGACCGGCGCGGCCGGCGCCGGCTGGGCCGGTTCGCGGCCCTTCTTGCTGACGATCTGCGGTGCCATGATCGCGCGCTCGACTTCGGCCGAGCCGCAGGCCGGGCAGTTGATCAGGTGGCGCCGCTCCTGCGACTCATACGCCGACGAGCTCTGGAACCAGCTCTCGAACTGATGGCCGCGCTCGCAGCGCAGCGTGTAGCGGATCATGCCGAGCCCCGGACGAGGTGCAGATGCTCCGGGCCGGCCTTGGGGTCGGCGATGCCAAATCGCCGTCCGTGCTGCAGCGAGGGGATGGTCTTGCGCGCGGTCTCGACCTTGGCGGGATCGATCTCGGCCAGGAAGACGCCCGGCTCGACGCCGCCCTCGGCGAGGATCTCGCCCCAGGGGTCGACGATCAGCGAGTGCCCGAAGGTCTCGCGCTTGTTCTCGTGCAAGCCGGCCTGGGCCGCGGCGAACACGAAGCAGCCGGTCTCGATGGCGCGGGCGCGCAGCAAAGTGTGCCAATGCGCTTCGCCGGTCTTGCGGGTGAAGGCTGAGGGAACGGTGAGGAAGGAAGCTCCCGCCTCGGCCAGCGCGCGATACAGCGCCGGGAAGCGCACGTCGTAGCAGATCGTCAATCCGATCCGGCCCCACGGCAGGTCGGAGATCACGGCGGTCTCGCCGGGCTGGTAATTGGCCGATTCGCGATAGCTTTCGCCACCGGGCAGGTCGATGTCGAACATGTGGATCTTGTCGTAGCTCGCGAGCACATTGCCCTCGGGCCCGACCAGGAACGAACGGTTGACCGCCTTCTCCGGCGAATAGCGCAGCGCCAGCGACCCGATATGAAGATGGATCTTCAGTTCCGCGGCCAGCGCGCGATAGGCTTTGAGCGACTTGTCGTCCTCTTCGCTCGCCAGGTGCTCGAACAGCGCCTTGCGGTTCAGCTGCATCATGTTGCTGACTTCAGGCGTCAGCACGTATTTGGCGCCCTGCGCCGCCGCCTCGCGGATCAGCCGCGTGCCCTGCTCCAGGCTCGGCTCCGGCAGCAATCCGGTGCGCATCTGCACCATGGCGGCGGTGAACTTGTTGTCCGTGCTCATCAGGCGCCGCCTCCGTTGTTGAGCAGGCCGTCGAGCTTGCCCTCGCGGTCGAGCGCGTAGAGCTCATCGCAGCCGCCGACATGGGTCTTGCCGATGAAGATCTGCGGGAAGGTCGTGCCGGCCCCGGCGCGGCTGTACATCTCGTCGCGATAGGCCGGGTTGCTGGCGACGCTCAATTCGGTGAACGCCGCGTTCTTGCGCGTCAGCAGCGATTTGGCCGCGGTGCAATAACCGCAGCCCGGGCGGGTATAGATTTCGATGGCAGCGGTCATGGTGTGCTCGGTTGAACCAGATTGACAGATTATATGGGAGCACGGTGGGTATCGACAACCCGGGCGAACACCAGCACGTCGACTTGCGCCGCCTTGGCCCGCAGCAGCGCCCGCGCGCAGGCATCCACCGTGGCGCCCGAGGTCAGCACGTCGTCGACCAGGATCACGCGGCGGCCCTGGATGTCAGCCTTGCGTTCCTCGGCGACCCCGAATGCGCCCTGCACATTGCTGGCGCGATCCTTGCGTGACAGCCCGATCTGCTGCTCGGTGGCGCGGGTGCGTCGCAACGCCTCGGAGACCATTTTGACGCCGCTGTGGCGGGCGATCGTCTTGGCCAGCGCACCGGACTGGTTGTAGCGTCGGCTCCAGCCGCGCCGCCAATGCAGCGGAACCGGAACCAGCATGTCGGCGCCGTCGAGCAATTCCTTCCCCGCCCGTGCCATCCAGTGGCCCATTGTCGGCGCCAGATCGGTGCGGTCCTGGTATTTCAATGCATGCACCAGGGTACGGGCGACATCGTCATAGCGCACCGCCGCGCGCGCACGCTGATAGGCCGGCGGATTGGCGATTGCCTCCATCGACAACAGCTCGGGTCCGGGATCGTAGACAAAGGGAATGCCGAGCCGCGGACAGAATGGCGGTGCGATGAACGACAATTTGGCCCAGCACGCCGCGCAGACCCCCTCGCCATGGACCGGCTCGCGGCAGGCCACGCACAGCGTCGGCAGCGCGATATCCAGCGCCAGCCGCGCGGTGCGCAACCAGGCGCCCCCGACCGCGCCGAGCGCGCGCTGGACGTGACCGGTGATGGAGCGTGTCGGTGATGCCTCGGCGTCCATGCGGGCGAGGCTAGCGTTTGCGCAACGCGGGCTCAAGGCGCATTGCCTGCGGCGGCGGTCCGGCGTAACCAGCCGGCATGGCAACCACCGCATCAGCTCCCGTCCTGTTCGATCGCGCCTTGCTCGGCGCGCGGCTGGCGCGGGCGCAGGCCGCGGGGGCGGCGACATTCCTGCTCGAGCGCGCCACGGAGGACCTGGCTGACCGGTTGCAGGCGGTGTCGCGGAGCTTTTCAGCGGCGGCGGATATCTGGACACCGGGCGACGGGCTCGCGGGCGCCGTGCGCGGCCGTGTAGCCTCGGTCGATTCGATCGCCTTCGCCGAGGTGGAATCGCTCGGCCTGGCGCCGGAATCGCGCGATCTTGTGGTCTCCGCGCTGGCCTTCCAGTTCGTCAACGACCTGCCCGGTGTGCTGGCGCAAATCAGGCGGGCGCTGAGGCCGGACGGGCTGCTGCTCGCTGCAATGCTCGGCGGGGAGACGCTGACCGAGCTCAGGCAGAGTTTTGCCGCGGCGGAGGCGGAATGCGAGGGCGGGGTGTCGCCGCGGGTGGCGCCGTTCGCCGATCTGCGCGACATCGGCGCGCTGTTGCAGCGCGCCGGCTTCGCGCTGCCGGTGACCGACGTCGACCGCGTGGTGGTGCGCTATTCAAGCGCGTTCGCGCTGATGCAGGATTTGCGGCGGATGGGCGCGACCAATGTGCTGCGCGAGCGCCGCCACACCCCGACCCGCCGTGCCACCATGCTGCGGATGGCGCAGATCTACGGCGAACGCTTCGCCGATCCCGACGGCCGCATCCGCGCCACCTTCGACATCGTCTGGCTCTCCGGCTGGACGCCGCACGACAGCCAGCAAAAGCCGCTGAAGCCGGGCTCGGCGAAGGCTAGTCTGGAGGCGGCGGTGAGGGGTGTGAAGCGCTGAGCTGTTAGGGGACGCACGATTTCGGAATAATGGAATTATGCAGGTGAGTTGCCCGACGCGTCAAGCGCCTGGTCGAACGCCGGCCACCGCCGGCTGCTTTGCATGGGGTTGTTTTCGATATTTCGGCAATGTGCCTCTCTCGGGAGAGGCGAAGATCACAGCAGCAGATCCATCAGATGCGGCAGCAACGGGATGTCGGCGGGCGGCATCGGGTAGTCGCGCAGCCTGTTGGCGCGGACCCAGGCGAGGTTCTGGCCCTCGCGCGCCATCGCGATGCCCTCCCAGCGGCGGCAGATGTAGAGCGGCATCAGCAGATGGAAGCTCTCGTAGGCGTGGCTGGCGAAGGTCAGCGGCGCAAGGCACGGCTCGGCCACGGTGATGCCGATCTCCTCGTGCAACTCGCGGATTAGGGTCTGCTCCGGCCGCTCGCCCGGCTCGATCTTGCCGCCCGGGAATTCCCACAGGCCGGCCAGCGCCTTGCCTTCAGGGCGCTGCGCCAACAGCACGCGCTTGTCGGCGTCGACCAGCGCGCAGGCGACGACGAGGGTCAGCTTGATGTCAGCCATGCGGTGAGGATGTCCTTCTCGATCTTCAGGTTTCATTAACCAGCAAAACGCTCCGGGCCAAACGATTTGTGTCCGAGTGTTTTTCTGCGATCGCGATAAGCCTGCCTTAATTCGCAACCGGCAGGGTGAAGTGTCGCATTATGTGTCCATCATATTCTTTGTCGATATAACCATGCGCACCTTGATCCGGGCCATCAGCCGTTTCCGCCGCGATCGCTCCGGCAACATCGCGATGACGTTCGGCCTCGCCGTGCTGCCGCTCGTCGTCGCCGTCGGATGCGCGGTCGACTATTCCCGGGCCAACCAGATCCGCAGCAAGCTGCTCTCCGCCGCCGACGCCGCGAGCGTAGGATCGGTTTCCAAGTCGTCGCCCGGCTTCATCGCCGCCGGCGCCATGACCTCGGACGGTCCGATCGCGGCCGGCCAGGCCGATGCGACCAACATCTTCAACGGCAACATCCTGAACCAGAGCGGCTTCACGCTGACCGACGTGACGCCGACCATGACCAAGACCGGCAGCGTCGTCACCTCGACGGTACAGTTCACCGCGGTTGTTCCCACCCTGTTTCTCGGCGTGATCGGCCAGAGCAACATGACGGTGAAGGGTTCGTCCACCTCGACCGCGAACATGCCGCTCTACATCGACTTCTATCTCCTGCTCGACAATTCGCCGTCGATGGGAGTCGCGGCGACGCCGACCGACGTGACGACGATGGTCAACAACACATCCGACAAGTGCGCCTTCGCCTGCCACGACTACAACGATGCCAACAACTACTACAATCTCGCCAAGAAGCTCGGCGTCACCACCCGGATCGACGTGCTGCGCAGCGCCACCCAGCAATTGATGGACACCGCCGCGACCACCGCGACCTATTCCAACCAGTTCCGGATGGCGATCTACGATTTCGGCGCCTCGTCGGCGACGATCGGCCTGCGCGCGCTGTTCTCGCTGTCGACCAGCCTGTCGAGCGCCAAGACTGCAGCCGGCAACATCGACCTGATGGGCGTCTACGGCAACAACGATTCCTACACGGCCGACAAGGACACCCAGTTCAGCGCGGTGCTTCCGGCGATCAGCGGTGCGATCAGCGCGCCCGGTCCCGGCACTTCGGCGGCGCCGATGAAGTATCTGTTCTTCGTCTCCGACGGCGTCGCGGACGAACCCAATTCGAGCTGCCTGAAGCCGATCACCGGCAGCAATCGCTGCCAGTCGCCGATCAACCCGGCACTGTGCACCGCGATCAAGAACCGCGGCATCAAGATCGCGGTGCTCTACACCACCTATCTGCAGCTGCCGACCAACAGCTGGTACATGAGCTGGATCGATCCGTTCAACAAGGGCCCGTTCGGTCCCTCGCCGAACAGCGAGATCGCACAGAACATGCAGGCCTGCGCGTCGCCGGGCTTCTATTTCGAGGTCAGCCCGACCCAGGGCATCGCCGATGCGATGAACGCGCTGTTCAAGAAGGCGGTCGCCGACGCGCGGATCAGCAGCTAGTCTAGGCTCGTTGCCGGCCGCCAGGAAGACCGCGCCAACTCCGTCATTGCGAGCAAAGCGAAGCAATCCAATTGTCCGAACGCACGGACGGATGGATTGCTTCGTCGCTTCGCTCCTCGCAATGACGGGAGTATCTTACGACCTATAGTCCCCGTTGATCGCGACATATTCCTTGGTGAGATCGCAGGTCAGTACGCGGTCCCTGGCCTTGCCGAGGCCGAGCGCGACCTTGATCTGGATCTTCGGCGCCTTCATCGCCTCCGACACGTCCTTCTCATTGTAGGACGGATCGCGCGCACCGCTCTTGGCGACGCGGATGCCGTTGAAGGAGATCGAGAGCTTGTCGCGGTTGGCTGGCTCGCCGGCCTTGCCGACCGCCATCACCACGCGGCCCCAATTGGCGTCCTCGCCGGCGATCGCGGTCTTCACCAGCGGCGAATTGGCGATCGACATCGCGATTCTGCGCGCCGACGGTTTTGTCGTCGCGCCTTCGACCACGACCTCGACCAGCTTGCGCGCACCTTCACCGTCGCGCGCCACCTGCTCCGAGAGGTCGGCGAGGATCTGCTGGAACGCCTTGGCAAAGGCCTTCAGGCGCGGGTCGCTGGCGCGCGAGATCTTCGGCGCGCCGTTGGCTGCCGCCGCGCCGGTCGCGAATGCCAGCAGCGTGTCCGAGGTCGAGGTGTCGCCGTCGATGGTCAGCGCGTTGAAAGTGTCCTCGACGCCGGCCTTGAGCAGCGATTGCAGCACGCCGGCCGACAGCGGCGCGTCGGTGAAGATGAAGGACAGCATGGTCGCCATGTCGGGCATGATCATGCCGGCGCCCTTGGCCATGCCGTTGATCGTCACCTTGGCCTTGCCGAGCTTGACGGTCGCGGTGGCGACCTTCGGGAAGGTGTCGGTGGTCATGATCGCCTTGGCCGCGTCCATCCAGAGATCGGGGGTCGCGGTCTCCGTGAGCCGCGCCAGCACGCCGTCGAACTTGGTGGCGTCGAGCGGCTCGCCGATCACGCCGGTGGAGGCGAGGAACACATCCGAGGTCGAGCAGCCGACGGCCTTGGCGGCGATCTGCGCGGTCAGCGCGGTGGACGCCTTGCCGGTCTTGCCGGTGAAGGCGTTGGCGTTGCCGGAGTTGACCACCAGCGCGCGCGCCGCCCCGCCCTTCAGCTTGGCGCGGCACCATTCGACCGGCGCCGACGGGCATTTCGACTTGGTGAAGACGCCGGCGACCGTGGTGCCCTTGTCCAGCAGCGCGAGCAGCACGTCGGTGCGCCCCTTGTAACGGATGCCGGCGGCGGCGGTTGCAAGCCGCACGCCCGCGATCACGGGCATCTCGGGAACGTCGGGCGGGGCGAGAGGAGAGACGGCGGTGGACATCGGCAAGCTTCCGGCTACGGGGAGGGAAGCGCTGCATAACATCTTGGCGGCTGAATCGGGAGAGGGCTGCGAAGCGAACGCGCAACGGCGTCGTCCCGACGCAGGTCGGGACCATAGCCACCGTCATCAATTGTTCATGAAACTGCTGCCGCGGCAAGAAGAGCTCCGCCGCGGCGTATGGATCCTAGCCTGCGCCGGGACGCGATCAATCGAAGGTACCGCAAAAAGCAAATGGCCGGGACATACCCGGCCATCGCAACTGCAATCAGTTCGACGTCGCGACGCCTACTTCTTCGCCGGCGCCATCTTGTTGTCGGCCGGCTTCGGCGCGTCCTTGGCGGCATCCGCCGGCGGGGTCGCGTCCTTGGCCGCATCGGCCGGCTTGTCCATGCGCTCGACCTTGGCGGCCTCGCGCAGCTTGGCGACGTAGTCGGCCTGGGCCTTGCGGGTCACATAGGTCTCGATCTGGGCCTTCACCTGCTCGAAGTCGGGCGCCTTGCGGTTGCGCTTTTCCTCGACCTTGATGATGTGCCAGCCAAATTGCGACTTGACCGGATCGGAGATCTTGCCCGGCTCGAGCGAGAAGGCGACCGCGGAGAATTCCGGCACCATCTGTTCCTTGGTGAAGAAGCCGAGGTCGCCGCCGTCGGAGGCGCCGGGGTCCTTGGACTTCTTCTTGGCGAGTTCGGCGAAGTCGGCGCCCTTGTCGAGCTCGGCCTTGATCGCCTTGGCCTCGTCCTCGGTCTCGACCAGGATATGGCGGGCGCGCACCTCTTGCTCGCCGGTGATCTGCTTGGCGGCGTCGTCATAGACCTTCTTCATGGCCTCGTCGGTGGTCGCGGCCTTGCCCTCGCTGGCCAGCAGGCTGTCCATCAGGAGGCGGTTGCGCGTGAAGGCGAGGCGCTTCTTGAAGTCGTCGCTGTTCTCGATCTTCTTGTCCTCGGCGGCCTTGGACACGATCTTCATGTCGATCAGGAAGGACAGCACGTTGTCCTTCTTGGTCGCCGGGTCCATCTGCGCGAGGCTCGGACCCAGTTCTTCCTCGGCGAGCGCGACGTCGCTGGCGCGGATCTCGGAACCGTTAACCTTCGCCAGCACCGGGTCGGAATCCGCGGCGCGGACCGGCAGGCTGGCAGCCAGCACTGCGACAAGACAGCCCGTCGCGGCCAGGGTGGCGAGGCCGAGGCGCAGGCCGGTTTTGGTTTCCGGAGGCGAGGTGGTCATGCAAAATCCTTGGTCTAAAGGGGGGAAGCTCGAGCGGGGCGGACACTCGCCCAATCGTGTTACATTGGCAACGCGAAAGTCTTGTCAAAATGATGAATTCCTTGACATCTTGGCGGCGTTGACAACCCCCCGGGCGGGCCATATCTCTGGCCGACCGTGTCAGCGGTGAGAGCGCTTATTTTGCTGCGTTTTTCGCCGTTGAACCGAGGATGGCCGGTTTCCCACTCAATTGGCGGAGGAGTCCCGGGTCGGGGCTCGACCAGCAGCGCGTCACGGTGAGTTGATGGGCGATCCGGCGGACCATCTCAGGCTGTAACGCAAGACCGAATTGAACCAAGACCGAACTCGAGACCGAAGAACAGGAATTTCGCATGATCGGCGCGCTCGCCCGCAAGTTTTTCGGCTCCTCCAACGACCGCCGCGTCAAGGGATATCAGTCCCGGGTCAACGCCATCAACGCGCTGGAGCCCGAGCTCATCAAGCTCACGGACGATCAGCTCAAGGCCCGCACCGCCGAGTTCAAGCAGCAGCTCGCCGAGGGCAAGACGCTGG
>CALRXG020000277.1:0-9239 GCA_943372075.1 Bordetella parapertussis
GACCGGCAGCGCATTCGACCTCGGCATGGTCGGACTGGTGCAGTTCCTGCCGACCGCATTGCTGGTGTTCGTCGCCGGTCATGCTGCCGATCGATTCGAGCGCAAGCGCGTGGTGCAGGCCTGCCAGGTCGCGGAAGCGCTGACCGCGCTGTTTCTCGCAGGAAGCACATTTGCCGGCACCATCTCCGAGATCCAGATCTTCGTTGCGACTTTCGTGCTCGGCATCGCCGGCGCGTTCGAGAGCCCGGCGACATCAGCGGTGCTGCCGCTGATCGCGCCGCAGGGCTCGTTGCAGCGGGCGACCGCGATCTCGAGCGGCGCGGCGCAGGTCGCGACCATCACCGGACCCGCGCTCGGCGGCTTCGCCTATGCGCTGATGCCGAGCGCGCCCTACGGCATCATGATGGTGTTCTGGCTGTTCGGCGCGTTGCTGACCGGCGGCATCGGCCGGCTGCAGCAGGCGGCGGTGAAGAACGGCGGATCGTCGGACGATCTGTTTGCCGGTGTCACCTTCGTGCGCAGCAATCCGGCGATCCTGGGCACGATTTCGCTCGATTTGTTCGCGGTGCTGTTCGGCGGCGTCACCGCGCTGTTGCCGATCTATGCGCGCGACATCCTGCAAACCGGTCCGCTCGGGCTCGGCGTCTTGCGCGCCGCGCCGGCGGTCGGTGCGTTGCTGATGACCATGGTGCTGGCGCGGCACACCATCAACCGCCGCGTCGGCATGCGCATGTTCCAGTCCGTGATCGTGTTCGGCGTCGCGACGGTGGTGTTCGCGCTGTCGCACTGGATGTGGCTGTCCGCGCTGGCGCTCGCGGTGCTCGGCGCCGCCGATACGATCAGCGTCGTGATCCGCTTCTCGCTGGTGCAGCTCGCCACCCCCGACGAGATGCGCGGCCGCGTCGGTGCGGTGAATTTCCTGTTCATCAACGCGTCGAACCAGCTCGGCCAGTTCGAGAGCGGCGTCACCGCGGCGTTGCTCGGCGCCGTGCCGTCAGCCGTGCTCGGCGGCGTCGCGACCGTCGCCGTCGCACTGCTCTGGATGAAACTGTTCCCGACGCTGCGGGACGTGGAGAAGCTGGAGTAGGCTCGCTCTCTCCACGTCATTGCGGGGAACGAAGCGACGAAGCAATCCATCTATCATCTCGGGGATAGATGGATTGCTTCGCTTCGCTCGCAATGACGGTGCTGATGGCTCTCGATTTGAGCTACGCCGTGGCGAGGGTGTTTGGAAAATTCGGAATAATGGAAAAATACTGCTGATTTGCCCGACGTGTCAAGCCGCTTGTGTCGGACGCCGGCAGCCGCTGGCGCCTTTGCATGGGGTTGTTTTCGATATTTTTGACTGCGCCCCTGCGAGGCATGGCCGGGACAAGCCCGGCCATGGCGTCGCGTCACCCTGCCGCAGCGGAGAAGCGGAAATCAGCCCCGGCCGACGAACGGCATCTTGGTCGCCATGACAGTCATGAACAGCACGTTGGCGTCGAGTGGCAGGCCGGCCATGTAGGCGACGGCATCGCCGACCGCCTTCGCGTCCATGCGCGGCTCGTGCTTGGTGGTGCCGTCCGGCTGCAGCACGCCGGGGCCGTTGACCATGCGGTCGGTCATCGGGGTCGCGGCATTGCCGATGTCGACCTGACCGACCGCGATGTCATACATCCGGCCGTCGAGGTTGGAGGCCTTGGTCAGGCCGGTGATGGCGTGCTTGGTCGAGGTGTAGGCCGCCGAGAACGGCCGCGGCGCGTGCGCCGAGATCGAGCCGTTGTTGATGATGCGGCCGCCGCGCGGGCTCTGATCCTTCATGATGCGGAAGGCGTGCTGGGTGCACAGGAACGGCGCGGTGAGGTTGGTGTTGACGACGGCCTGCCACTGCTCGAGGGCCAAGTCCTCGAAATGCACCGGCGGCGCGCCCATGCCGGCATTGTTGAACAGCACGTCGAGCCGGCCATAGGTCGCCTTCACCTTGTCGAACAGCGCGGCGATCGCGGCCGGGTTGGCCATGTCGGCGGTGACGCACAGGCTCTTGCCGGCCGGGCCGAGCTTGGCGGTCTCCTCCAGCATCTCCATGCGGCGCCCGACCAGCACCACGGTGTAGCCCTTGTCCATCAAAGCGAGCGACGCGGCGCGTCCGACGCCGGTGCCGGCGCCGGTGACGAGTGCGATCTTGCTGGTTGCCTCAGTCATCTCTCAGTTTCCTCTTACTTGGTTTTTGCTTCGGTTTCGTTCTTGTAGGGCGGCCGTGGAATGTTCTGGTGCGCGGCGCGCAGCGCCGCCGACCAGCGCGAGCGCAAATCGTGGAAATAGGGTTCGCCGGCCTCGATGCGGTGGTTGAGGTCGGCCTCGCAGGCGTCGGTGCGCACCACCAGCACGTCGATCGGCAGGCCGACGCCGAGATTCGAGCGCATCGTCGAATCCATCGAGATCAGCCCCGTTTTGAGCGCCTCATAGAGTTCGACATCGTAGTGCATGGCACGGTCGAGCACCGGCTTGCCGTATTTGTGCTCGCCGATCTGCAAATAGGGCGTGTCAGTGGTGCATTCGATGAAATTGCCGGCGGTGTAGACCATGAACAGGCGCATCCGCGAGCCCTTGATTTGGCCGCCGAACAGGAACGAGACGTCGAAGGAGATGTCCTCGGCGCGCAGCGCGTCGCCCTCGGTGGCGTGCACCGCGCGGATCGCGCGGCCGATCCGCTGCGCCGCCTGGAACATGGTGGGCGCGTTCATCAGCGTCTCGAGCTCGCCGGTGTGCGGGTCTTCCATGCCCTCGGTCAGCGTCGAGAGCACCGACTGGCTGATCGCGAGGTTGCCGGCGCTGGCGATCGCCATGATGCGCTCGCCGGGCTTTTCGAAGATGTGCAGCTTGCGGAAGGTCGAGACGTTGTCGAGGCCGGCATTGGTGCGGGTATCGGCGATCATGACGAGGCCGTCGCGCACCAGAATTCCGCAGCAATAGGTCATTTCCAGTCCCCAACGGTCCGAGGTTCTCGGCGCCAAACGTGTAGCCAATTTCGACGTTGCATCCAACCCCAATTCCCCGTGACGGGACATCGGGCGGCCGGGTGGGAGCCAATCGGAACGACGGCCCGCATCGGCCTGTTCCTGCCGGCCACAGTTCGGCGTTTGGACGGTCTCGCTCTGCGTTGCGCGCAGCCGGCGATGCCCCGGGGGCGCTGTCATTGCGAGGCGCCGGGCATTGTGGTCGACTGCCTGCAATCGACAACAACAACAAGAATCCCGGGAGGCGAGAATGTCGTTCAAATCGGCCGCGTGCATCATGGTATTGGGCGTTGCGGCAATCGCGGCGAGCCCTGCATCGGCGCAGAAGAAGGGCGGCACGCTCCGGCTCTATCACAACGACAATCCGCCCTCGACCTCGTTGCTCGAGGAATCCACCATCGCCTCGGTGATGCCGTTCGCGGCGGTCTTCAACAACCTCGTGGTGTTCGATCCGGCCAAGGTGCACGAGAGCAACGACACCGTAATCCCCGACCTTGCCGAGAGCTGGTCGTGGGACCCGACCAACACCAAACTGACGTTCAAGCTGCGCCATGGCGTGAAATGGCACGATGGCCAGCCGTTCACGGCCAAGGATGTCCAGTGCACCTGGCGGATGCTAATCGGCAAGAGCGAGACGCAGGACTCCAAGACCCAGGACTTCAAGCGCAATCCGCGCAAGGTCTGGTACTCGAAGCTTAGGGATATCAGCGTCAACGGCGACGATGAAGCAACCTTCGAGCTGACCGAGCCGCAACCCGGCCTGCTGGCGCTGCTCGCGAGCGCCTTCTCGGTGGTCTATCCCTGCCATGTGCCACAGCAGGTGATGCGCACCAAGCCAATAGGTACCGGGCCGTTCAAATTCGTCGAGTTCCGGCGCGGCGATTCGATCCGTCTGGTCCGCAATCCCGATTACTTCAAGAAGGACCGGCCGTATCTCGACGAGATCACGGTACGCTCGATCGACAGCCGCGCCACGCGCATGCTGGCATTCGCGACCGGGGATTACGACATCACCTTTCCATCCGACGTCAGCATTCCCCTGATGAAGGACGTCAAGGCGCGAGCGCCGAACGCGATCTGCGAGATGACTTCGACCAATCTGCAGATCAATCTCCTGGTCAACCGCGTCAATCCGCCGTTCGACAATCCGGAGATCCGCAAGGCGATGTCGCTGGCGCTCGACCGCAAGGCTTTCAACAGCATCTTGTTCGAGGGCACCGGGCGGCTCGGCGGCGCGATGCAGGCCAGGCCCGAAGGCGAGTGGGGCATGCCGCCGGAAATCCTGTCGACGCTGATGGGCTACGGCCCCGATACCGAGAAGAACCTCGCCGATGCGCAGGCGATCATGCAGAAGCTCGGCTACAGTGACACCAAGCCGCTGTCGATCAAGATCCAGACCCGCAACCTGCCGACCTATCGCGACCCGGCGGTGATCCTGGCTGACCAGCTCAAGAAGATCTACATCGTCGCCGAGCTCGACATCCTGGATACGCCGCGCTGGTATTCGCGGCTGCAGCGCAAGGACTACACGATCGGCCTCAACGTCACCGGCGTCAGCGTCGACGATCCCGACGGCAACCTGGTCGAAAACTATTCCTGCAATTCGGAGCGCAACTACACCCAGTATTGCAACGCCGAAGTCGACAAGCTGCTCGCCGCGCAGTCGCGCGAGGTCGACAAGGACAAGCGCCGCAAGATCGTGTTCGATATCGAGCGCCTCTTGGTCGACGACGCCGCGCGGCCGGTCATCCTGCACTCATCGGCCGGCAATTGCTGGCAGCCTTACGTGAAGAACTTTCATCCGCATGACAACAGCCAGTACAACAATCTGCGCTTCGAGGATGTCTGGCTGGACAAATAACGGATGCGTAGAGCGCAGCGAAAACGAATCATGTCTCCGCACGAAAGCAAGTTGATGGGTTTCGCGTGCGCTCTGCCCATCCTACGGACCTGAGCGAAGTCGTCACGAGTCCTGGCTTCGTCCCGCCGGTGCATCGACCAGGAACGCATCGTCCACCGGCACACCGAGCGCTGTGACCAGCCGGTTGGTCTCGGCCGCCATGCCGACGATCGCCAGCATTTCCTGGTGCTCGGCGTCGGTCATGCCCTTGGCGCGAGCGGCTGCGGTGTGCGAATGGATGCAATAGCTGCAGCCATGGGCCACCGAGACCGCGACGTAGAGCATTTCCTTGACCTTCGGATCGAGCGCGCCCGGCGCCATCACCTCCTTGATGCTCTCCCAGGTCCGCCGCAGCGTCTTCGGATCATGTGCGAGCGCGCGCCAGAAATTGTTGACGAAGTCCGACTTCCGCACCTTGCGGATGTCGTCGAAGACGGCGCGCGCCTCGGCCGAGAGTTCGTTGTCGGAAAGCAGTTTGACGGTTGCCATGGTGTGTCCCGAGGGTTCGATTGAAGCGGCAGCAATCATAGC
Organism: Bordetella parapertussis; assembly: GCA_943372075.1. Taxonomy (GTDB): domain Bacteria; phylum Pseudomonadota; class Alphaproteobacteria; order Rhizobiales; family Xanthobacteraceae; genus Bradyrhizobium. The sequence continues at coordinate 5,431 of CALRXG020000277.1, forward strand.
ACGCCCGTACCTCGCCATCGTCATTCCGGGGCGCGCCTCTTGGCGCGAGCCCGGAATCCATTTCTCCGCATAGTTGGTGGCACGATGGATTCCGGGCTCTCGCTCCGCGAGCCCCGGAATGACGTGGTTAGAAGTCCGCCTACGACTGGGTCTGGCTCTGCCACTGCCCGGGGCGGCCGGCCTGGTCGACCTTGACCGCAACCGTCAGCGTCTCGTTACCGCCGCCATAGCGGGTGCCGCGGACCGGCGCTGCGCCGAGATAGTCGAGGCCGATCGCGACGCGGGCATGCGCGTCGGTGGTGCAGATGCCGTTGGCGGCATCGAAGCCGATCCAGCCGAGGTCGGGCACATAGGCCTCCGCCCAGGCGTGGCCGGCCTGCTGGTTGACCATGCCGTCGGAGCGCAGGAAGTGGCCGGAGACGAACCGCGCCGGAACCCCGCCGGCGCGCGCGCAGGCGATCAGGATGTGGGCGTAGTCCTGACAGACGCCGCGCTTGAGCGCGAACGCCTCTGACGCCGACGTGGCGCTGTTGGTCGGGTCTTCGTCGAAGGTCATGTGCTCGTAGACCTGCACCATCAGCGCATGCAGGAAACCGAGCACGTCGCTGCCGGCTTCCGCGCGCAGTTCGCGCACGACGGCCGTCATCGCCGGGTTGAGGTCGGTCAATGGCGTGGGGCGCAGGAACAGGCTCGGTGGAAACCGTTCGTCGGTGCCCTTGAGCACGCCGCCGGTATCATGAGTCTCGACTAGGCCCTCGCAATGGATGGTGAGGTCGCTGATCGAGCCATGCGTCAGCACATGGGTGACGTTGCCGAACGCGTCCTCATGGGTATCGAGCCGGGAGTCGGTCGAGACATCGATCTGCCAATTGGCGACATATTGGCCGTCATGGCTGCACGGCGTCATCCGCAGAATCTGGATCACGCCCGAAGCCGCCGGCTCGTAGCGATAGGTGGTGGTATGGGCTATCCGCAGGCGCATGGCTCAACCGGAGTTCAGTCGGTTTTTTTAGGCAGGGCGATGTCTGGCCTCTTGCCGGACATCCACGTCTTTCTTCCTAATCGGCCCCGAAAGCAAGACGTCGATCGCCGGGGCGAGGCCCGGCATGACGACAATTTGAGCGATCCTGGGCCGTATCGGTCAGATCAGATACTGCTTGGTGACGATCTCACCCAGCCGTGAGTTGTCGGCGATGAATTCCTGGATGAATTCGTGCACGCCGTGCTGGAAGATATCATCCATGTTGCTGTGTTCGAGCCGGTTCCTGATGCCGCGGGCGTGGCGCTGGGCGGCGCCCTGGCGGCCATAGGCGACGCCGATCTGGTCCAGGTTGCGCACCAGATTGCTGTAGCAGCTCGCCAGCGACCGCGGCAGCGTGTCATTGAGGATCAGCAGGTCCGCGATCAGCCAAGGCTTCAGCGTCTCGCGGTAGACCCAGTGATAGGCGGTCGTTGCCGACACCGAGCGCAGGATCGAGGTCCACTGGTAGTAATCCAGCGGGCCGCCGACATGCTCCTCTTCGGGCAACAGCATGTGATACTTCACATCGAGAATCCGCGCGGTGTTGTCGGCGCGCTCGAGATGGACGCCGAGCCGCGAGAACCAGTAGGCGTCGTTGCGCAGCATGGTGCGGTAGGCCGAGCCGTCGAAGCGTAGCGAGGTCTCCTGCACGAAGCGCAGGAATTTTGCCAGCTCCTCGCGGCTGCCGGTGCCGCCCTTGCTCCACACCGCCTGTAGCTCGATCCAGGAGGAATTGATGGTGTCCCACATCTCCGAGGTCAGCGCGGTTCGTACCGAGCGCGAGTTGAGCCGCGCCGCCTCGATGCAGTTCTTGATCGAGGAGGGATTCTCCGACGAGAAGGACAGATATTCGACGACGTTCTGCTGGTTGGCCTCCTGGTAGTGATCGTAGAAGCTCGCGCCGACGCCGGCGGTGAGCAATGCGGAATCCCACTCGTTGGTCTTGCCGATATAGGCCGCCGGCAGCGCCGTGACGCGCAACGTGGCGTCGATCGTGCGCGCGAGATATTCGGCGCGTTCGACGTAACGAGCCAGCCAGAACAGGTTTTCAGCGGTGCGCGACAGCATGCTTTCAACTACTCGCTCAGTATCCAGGTGTCCTTGGTGCCGCCGCCCTGGCTCGAATTGACCACGAGCGAGCCTTCCTTCAGCGCCACGCGGGTCAATCCGCCGGGCACGATGGTGGTGTGGCTGGAGCCGGTCAGCACGAACGGGCGAAGGTCGACATGGCGTGGCGCGAGGCCCTTGTCGGTGCAGGTCGGGCAGGTCGACAGCGCCAGCGTCGGCTGTGCGATGAAGCCTTCCGGCTCGCGCTTGAGCTTGTCGCGGAACGCCTCGATGGTCGCCTTGGTGGCGGCGGGGCCGATCAGCATGCCGTAGCCGCCCGAGCCATGGACCTCCTTGACGACGAGGTCGGCGAGGTTGTCGAGCACGTAGGACAGGTCCTGCGGTTCGCGGCAGCGCCAGGTCTGCACGTTCTTCAGGATCGGCTCCTCGCTGAGATAGAATTTCACGATGTCGGGCATGTAGGAATAGATCGCCTTGTCGTCGGCGATGCCGGTGCCGACGGCATTGGCGAGTGTGATGTTGCCGGCCGCATAGGCCGACATCAGCCCGGGCACGCCGAGCGCGGAATCCGGCCGGAAGGTGAGGGGATCGAGGAAGTCGTCGTCGACGCGGCGGTAGATCACGTCGACCCGCTTCAGCCCTTCGGTGGTGCGCATGAACACCTCGTCATTCTTGACGATGAGGTCGCGCCCCTCGACCAGCTCGATGCCGAGCTTGTCGGCCAGGAATGAGTGCTCGTAATAAGCCGAGTTGTAGACGCCGGGCGTCATCAGCGCGACCGTCGGCTCGGCCGAGGCGTTGTGCGGCGCCACCGACCGCAGCGCCGACAGCAGTTCGTCCGGATAGCGCTCCACCGGTGCGACGCGGTGACGCGAAAACAGGTCCGGAAACAGCCGCATCATGATCTCGCGGTTTTCCAGCATGTAGGAGACGCCGGAGGGCGTGCGCGCATTGTCCTCCAGCACGATGAAGTTGTCGGGATCGGTGCGGATGATGTCGATGCCGGCGATGTGGACGTAGATGTCGTGCGGCACGTCCTGGCCGTTCATCTCCGGCCGGAATACCGGGTTCTGGAAGATCAGGTCTTCGGGGATGATGTTGGCGCGCAGGATGTCGCGGCCGTGATAGATGTCCTTGAGGAACATGTTGAGCGCGAGCACGCGCTGCTTCAGGCCCTTCTCCAGCAGCGTCCACTCGGTCGCCGATATGATGCGCGGAATGACGTCGAAGGGGATCAGCCGCTCCTGGGCCTCGGCATCGCCATAGACCGCGAAGGTGATGCCGATCCGGCGGAACAAGAGCTCCGCTTCCTGGCGTCGATATTCGAGCGCATCCGGCGGCGTCTCTTTGAGCCAGCGGGAGAGCTCCTGGTAGGCCGGGCGGAGATCCTCGCCGAGGCCGTTCATCTCATCGAACGCGACTGCCATATACCCTGACTGCCCTCCCAAGCCATGTGACACAGTGCATGACTTGATGGGATGGTAGCAAGGGCCGGGCCAGCGCGATATGCATTGGCTTGTGGCATTTGCTAGGGGTGGCTAGGAAGGCCTGCCCGAAAAACCGGCTGAGGTCTGCTTAATTCGGCGGCAAAACCCCGTGACATCAAGGCATTGGACCGGCAATGTCAGGGGATCAAGTTTAAGGGAATGAGACCATGAGCGAGATCGTCACGGCGGGGATATTGGTGATCGGCGACGAGATCCTGTCCGGCCGGACCAAG
>CALRXG020000278.1:0-9229 GCA_943372075.1 Bordetella parapertussis
GGGCGCCGGGGCAGGTGGTGGGAGCGACGCCTGCATGAAGAATTTCGTCCCGCTGCGTGAAGAGGCGGAGAAGCGCGGCAAGGCGATCAAGGCCGCGAGCGATCGCCACGCCAGCCCCCAGGAGGCCTGCAAGCTGATCGGCAATTACAGCCAGGCCGAGATCAAGATGATCCGATATGTCGACACCAACGCGTCGAAGTGCGGAATTCCGGCGCAGATCTCCAACCAGCTCAAGGACGGCCACAAGAACACCGAGGCGCTCCTGAAAAAGGTCTGCAACGTCGCGGAGCAGGCGGCGGCGCAGCCGCGCGGGCCGGCCGGGCCGACGTTGAGCGATGTGCTGGGTTCGTCCGCCTCGCTGCCGGAAGCGACCCCGACCAAGAGGGGCGGCAGCACCTTCGATACGCTGAACGGCAACGTTCTCACCCGATGATGGGTCAGCCATGAGCGACGTTTCCGCCCGCGTTGCCGACTCCACCGGCAACTGGGTGGATACCCATGCGCCGGTCTGGTCGCGGCCCTACCTGCGGCTCGCGCGCTACGACCGGCCGATCGGCTCCTGGCTGCTGCTGATGCCGTGCTGGTGGTCGGCGGCGCTCGCCGCCGGCGTCGCGCATGATGTGCGCTCGCTGCCGCTCGTCGTCCTGCTGTTCTTCATCGGCGCCTTCGTGATGCGCGGCGCGGGCTGCACCTGGAACGACATCACCGATCGCGATCTCGATGCCAAGGTCGAGCGCACCCGGTCGCGGCCGATCCCGGCCGGGCAGGTGACGGTGACGCAGGCCGTGGTCTTCATGGTCCTGCAGGCGTTGATCGGGCTCGCGGTGCTGTTGCAGTTCAACCGCTTCGCGGTCATGACCGGCATCGCCTCGCTTGCAATCGTTGCGATCTATCCGTTCATGAAGCGGATCACCTGGTGGCCCCAGGTGGTGCTCGGTCTGGCCTTTTCCTACGGCGCGCTGATGGGATTTGCGGTGACGCTCGAGCGCATCGATGTCGCGGCGATCGCACTCTACGCCGGATCGATCGCCTGGGTGATCGCCTACGACACCATCTACGCCCATCAGGACGCCGAGGATGATGCGCTGATCGGCGTCAAATCCACTGCCCGCCTGTTCGGCGCGCGCACCCATCGGGCGCTGGTGATGTTCTATGGTCTCGCCGTGCTGTTGATCGGCACCGCATTCGCGCTGGCCGGCGCGCGCTGGCCGGCCTGGATCGGCCTCGCCGCATTTGCGTTGCATCTCACGTGGCAGGTGCGCCGGCTCGATACCAGCGATCCCGCGCTCTGCCTGCGCATCTTCAAGTCCAACCGCGACGCCGGTCTCATCCTGTTCGCGAGCCTGGTCGTCGACGCGGTGCTGCGCGCGGCGTAGAACGCCGAAGTCTTGTTCACTGGCCGTGCAACACACTCGGTGTCGTCCCGGCGAAGGCCGGGAGCCATAACCACCGATAAGGCTTGTCGCGTGATGCTGGAACGACGAGTCCCGTCAACAACGCCTGCTGCGGCGTATGGGTCCCGGCCTTCGCCGGGACGACGCCGATGATGTGGCGAATGGACCGCATCTGAGACGATGAAAACTAATTCCGCGCGATGATCTCGCGCTCGTCGCGATGCACGCTGGCTTCGTTGAGACGGAATCCGGCGCGGCGGCGGACCAGGAATTTCGGGCGGCGGGCGCGGATCGCGTTGCGGCGGCGGCGGCGCGGGGAAGGCATTCGCGGCGCCGGCTCGGTCAGTTGCGGCAAACGGAAGATGTCGCTCCACATCTGCCAGGCGGAGGCGATCTCGTCGGCGTCCGAACTGGAGCCGAGCGGAATCGAGAGCGCGGGATCGCGGTGAACCAGCACCAGCATTTGCGTATCGTCGATGCCGCGCACGGCGACGCCGAGGAAATCGCTGACGCGAACATTGACTGCCATCCGCATGCCGCGGACGGCACGGCGCAGCACGACATGTTCACGATGAAGCTCGACCTGCCGCGTGCCGCCATCCGCGCGCGCGTCCTGCGCATGGAAGCTGAGCGGAAGGGAAAGAGGGTCGAGCCGCAATGCGCAGCTCGACCCGGCGGAATTGATTCCGCTTGTTGGTGTTTGACGCCTCAAAGCCTACTCTCCCCGCCAGGATTATGTTCCCGGTCGATGTGTGAGAGCCTAGCCGAGCGATGGCCGTTTCAGCTTAAAAAGCCTGGTTAATCGCTCCTCACCTGGCGCCATGATTGACAAGAGGTTGGCCCGCATGATTGACGAAGCCTTGCGCCGATCACTCAAATCTTTGTTGCCCGCCCGCGCAAAGTGCTTGAAATCCTTGTGAATCCGGCACATCTGGTGAGGTCTGTCGACTTCGCTCCGGGCCCCCCTCAATCCGCAGGAATTCGTTCGTGAACTCTTCACCATCCGCATCGCGACACGGCGATACCTCCGATCTGTTCGACCAATCCGCGCTGAGCGACCTCGCGCAGCGTCTGGTCGATGCCGCCAAGCGCGCCGGCGCCGATGCCGCCGATGCCATCGCGGTGCGCGGCGTCTCGCAGGGCGTCGAGGTCCGTGACGGCCGCGTCGAGGAGACGGAGCGCTCCGAAGGCGATGACGTGGGCCTGCGGGTGTTCGTCGGCCAGCGTCAGGCAGTCGTCTCGACCAATGACGTCAGCGGTGACGGGATCGCCAAGCTCGCCGAGCGCGCGGTGGCGATGGCGCGTGTGGCACCCGACGACAAATATGTCGGGCTGGCCGATCCCGCGCTGCATGCACATGATTTCCCTGATCTCGATCTGCTCGACCGCAAGGTCCCGACCACTGCCGAGCTCGAGCAGCGGGCCATCGAGGCCGAGGCCGCGGCGCTCGCGGTCAAGGGTGTCACCAAGTCCGGCGGTGCGTCGGCCTCGACGGGAATTGGCGGCATGGTGCTGGTGACGTCGACCGGCTTCCACGGCTCCTATTTGCGCTCCAGCCACGGTATCTCGACGACGGCGATTTCCGGCGAGGGCACCGGCATGGAGCGCGACTACGATTTCACCAGCGCGCCGCATGCGTCCGATCTCGATTCACCCACGACGGTTGGCCGCAAGGCTGGCGAGCGCGCGGTGGCACGGTTCAATCCGCGCAAGGTCGAGACCTGCAAGGTGCCGGTGGTGTTCGATCCGCGGGTCGCCGGCTCGATCGTCGGCCATCTGGTCGGCGCCATCAACGGCGCCTCGATCGCGCGCAAGACCAGCTTCCTGAAGGACAAGCTCGGCGAGCAGCTGTTCTCCAAGGACATCCGCATCATCGACGATCCGCTGCGCGTGCGCGGCCTGCGTTCGCAGACCTTCGACGCCGAAGGCGTCAAGGTGAAGAAGACGGCGCTGATCGACGCCGGCGTGCTGACCACCTGGGTGCTGGACTCCGCCACCGCGCGCGAGCTAGGCCTGGTCACGACAGGGCATGCGCACCGCGGCGTGTCGTCGTCGCCATCGCCGGGAACGTACAATCTGCATCTCGAAGCGGGAGCTGTGACGCCGAAGGAATTGATCTCCGACATCAAGCAGGGCTTCTACGTCACCGACCTGATCGGTTCAGGGGTCAACGGCGTGACCGGCGATTACAGCCGCGGCGCGTCGGGGTTCTGGATCGAGAATGGCGAGATCACCTATCCGGTCAGCGAAGTGACCATCGCCGGCCATCTGCTGCCGATGTTCAAGTCGCTGGTCGCCGCCAATGATCTGGAGTTCCGCTACGGCGTCAATTCGCCGACGCTGCGCATCGAGGGCCTGACGCTTGGCGGACGCTGATACGGACGACTGGACCAAGGCGCGCGATGCCGCCTTGCTGACCAAGTCGGTGCAGGAGGCGGGACGGCTGGCGCAGTCGCTGTTCCGCACCGAGTTGAAGAACTGGATCAAGGGCGCGTCCTCGCCGGTCTCCGAGGCCGACATCGCGGTCAACGACCTGCTGGAGCAACAGCTGCGTTCGGCAACGCCGGGCTATGGCTGGCTCTCGGAGGAAAGTGCCGACAACGAGGGCAGGCTCGGCAAGCGCTTCACCTGGATCGTCGATCCGATCGACGGTACCCGCGCCTATCTCGCCGGTCGCGACGACTGGTGCGTCAGTGTGGCGCTGGTTGAAGAAAACGCCCCGGTGCTCGCGGCGGTGTATGCGCCGGTGAGCGGGGAATTCTTCTTCGCCGCCCGCGGCCAGGGCGCGACCCTGAACGACAGCGCCGTGCATGCCTCCACCGGCGCCGAGTTCGATTTTCCCCGCATGGCCGGACCGAAGCCGCTGGTGCAGCGGCTCAGCCCGACATCGGATGAGATCACGCTGTATCCGCGGATCGGATCGCTGGCCTTGCGGCTGTGCCGCGTGGCACAAGGTCGACTTGACGCCGCCTTTGCGGGCGGGCAAAGCCGCGACTGGGATCTTGCCGCCGCGAATTTGATCGTGCAGGAAGCGGATGGTAAGATGACTGCGCTCTCGGGGGATGCGATTGAGTATAATCGCCGGGAAGTGACGCATGGGGTGCTGGTGGCAGCAGGACGCGAACGTCATGCACGCATTGTCGAGCATTTTCGCAACCGTCCATTGCCGTGAGGCCCCGCCGATCCGCTCCGCGCTTCCGATTGTGACGACCAGGCTTGTTGCGACAGACTTGTGACGACCGGACTTGTAACGACACGACCTGTGACGACGCGACCTGTGACCAACAAGACTTCACTGCTTTGCCGGGCATCTCGTTAGGAAAACCACCATCATGTCAGACAATGCCCAGCCACAACTGCTCCACCTCGTCATCGGCGGCGAATTGACCGATCTCGAGCACAACACCTTCAAGAATCTGGACGAGGTCGAGATCGTCGGCGTGTATCCGAACTACGCGACCGCCTACGCGGCCTGGAAAGCGAAGGCGCAGCAGACCGTGGACAACGCCCAGATGCGCTATTTCGTCGTTCACCTCCACCGGTTGCTCGATCCCGAGCAGGACACAAAGCATTCCCATTGAAACGACTTCTTCGCGATCTGCTGCGCAGCGCCGTCGTGCAGCGCGCGCTGGGTGTGCTTGCGGCCGAGTATCTGCGGCTGGTCTGGTGCACCAACCGCTTCAGCTACCAGCCGTCTGATGTGTACGGGATCGTCGAGCCCTTGATGCCGGCGATCTTCGTGTTCTGGCACGGCCAGCACTTCATGACGCCGTTCATCAAGAACAAGGAGAGCTATCGCGCCAAGGTCCTGATCTCGCGCCATCGCGACGGCGAGTTCAATGCGCTTGCGGTCGAGCGGCTCGGCATCGGAACCATCAGGGGGTCCGGCGATCATTCCGGCGCGTTCCATCGCAAGGGCGGCGTCGGCGCCTTCCTGGAGATGGTCCGGGCGCTGGAAGACGGTTGCAACATGGCGACCACGGCCGACGTGCCGAAGCGGGCGCGGGTGGCGGGCCTCGGCGCCATCATGCTGGCGCGGGAGAGCGGCCGGCCGATCATCCCGTTCGCGATGGTCACCAGCCGCTTCATCCGGTTGAAAAACTGGGATTCCACCACCATCAATTTGCCATTCGGGCGCGGCGCAGTGGTAGGTATTGAGCCGGTCTATGTGCCGCCCGATGCCGATGCCGCGACGATGGAAAAGCTTCGGCAGCACGTAGAGGATCTTCTCAACGAAGCGACCCGACGCGCCTATGCAGCCGTCGGGCGGCCGGAGGCAGCGCTTGGCTAGCTCGCTCCCGATGACGTTGCGCGTGTACCGCAAGCTGTCGTCCGCGATGGTGCCGCTTGCGCCTGCCCTGATCAAGCGGCGGCTGAAGCTCGGCAAGGAAGATCCCGAACGCGTCGGCGAGCGGCGCGGCGTCAGCGCCGACACCAGGCCGCAAGGGCCGCTGGTGTGGATCCACGGCGCAAGCGTCGGCGAGGTGCTGGCGGCGGTCGGGCTGATCGAGCGGCTGCGTGCGCTGAACCTGCGCATCCTGCTGACCTCGGGCACGGTGACCTCGGCCGCGATCGTGGCCAAGCGCTTTCCGCCCGACGTGATCCATCAATACGTGCCGTACGACTCGCCGCGCTATGTGGCGCGCTTTCTCGATCACTGGCGTCCGTCGCTGGCGTTGTTCATCGAGTCCGACCTGTGGCCGAACCTGATCCTGTCGAGCGCCGCGCGGCGGCTGCCGATGGTCCTGATCAACGGGCGGATGTCGCAGCGCTCGTTCCCGCGCTGGCGCCGGGTCTCCAACACCATCGGGGCGCTGCTCGGTCGGTTCGACATCTGCCTCGCGCAGTCGCAGACCGACGCCGAACGGTTTGCCGCGCTCGGCAGCCACAACGTCGTGGTCACCGGCAACCTCAAGCTCGACGTCGCGGCGCCGCCGGCCGATCCGGCCAAGCTGGAGCGGCTGATGTCGGTGACGCGCGGCCGACCGATCGTGGTTGCGGCCTCCACCCATCCCGGTGAGGAAGAGATCCTGATCGAGGCGCACAAATCGCTCGCCAAATTCTTCCCCGGGCTGCTCACGGTGATCGTGCCGCGGCATGCCAATCGGGGGGAGGCGGTCGCGCAACTGGTGACTGAGGCCGGCCTGCGTCCCGGCCTGCGCTCGCACGAGGATCTGCCGGTTGCGACCACCGACATCTATGTCGCCGACACGATGGGTGAGCTCGGCCTGTTCTATCGCCTCGCGCCGATCGTCTTCATGGGCGGCTCGCTGGTCGCGCATGGCGGCCAGAATCCGATCGAGGCGATCAAGCTCGGCGCCGCGATCGTGCACGGTCCGCACGTCTTCAACTTCACCGACGTCTACGCGGCGCTCGATCGCGCCGGCGGGGCACGGCACGCCGACGATCGGGAGGCACTGGTCAAGCAGCTCGGCCAGTTCCTCGCCGATCCCGCATCGCGCGACACGTCGCTGGCCGCCTCCGAGCGCGTCGTCGAACAGCTCGGTGGTGCGCTGGAGCGCACGGTGACCGCTCTCGAGCCCTATCTGTTGCAGTTGCAGCTCGAGATGGGAGCGGCCAATGCGTGAGCCGGCCTTCTGGCACCGGCCGTCGTCTTGGATCGCATCTCTGTTGAGCCCTCTTGCCGCGCTGTACGGCGCGGTCGCCGCGCGGCGGATGCGGCGCCCCGGCGTCGATGCCGGCATTCCCGTGATCTGCGTCGGCAACTATCATGTCGGCGGTGCCGGCAAGACGCCGACGGTGTTGGCGCTCGCGAAACTGCTGCGCGACCTCGACGAACGGCCGGTGGTGCTGAGCCGCGGCTACGGCGGCAGCATCAGTGGACCGGTGAAGGTTGATCGTGACAACCACACGGCGGCCGATATCGGCGATGAGCCGCTGATGATGGCGGCAACCTTGCCGGTCGTGGTGTCGCGCGACCGCGCCGCGGGCCTGGCGCTGGCGAAGGCACAGAATGCAAGCGTGATCCTGATGGATGACGGCTTCCAGAACCCGTCGGTGGCGAAGGATTGTTGTCTGATCGTGATCGACGGCATGCGCGGCGTCGGCAATGGCCGTGTGATTCCGGCCGGCCCGTTGCGCGCGCCGCTGTCGCCGCAACTGGAACGTACCGACGCGCTGATCGTGGTCGGCGAGGGCAGCGGGGCGCGGGCCATCGCGGCCGAGGTCGCTTCGCGCAGCAAGCCGGTGCTGTCAGCGCATCTGAAGCCGGACCAGGCCTCACTGGCGGCGCTGACCGGGACCCGTGCGCTTGCCTTCGCCGGCATCGGCGATCCCGCGCGGTTCTTCAACACGCTGCGCGCGAGTGGCATCGACGTCGTGCGCAACGTGGCCTTCGCCGATCATCACGCCTTCAACAAGGGCGAGATCGAGCAGCTCGTTGCCGACGCGCGAGGCGACGGATTGACGCTGGTGACGACGGAAAAGGATTTGGCGCGGTTGCGCGATCCGCAGGGGATGCCGGCCTGGGCGCAGGCGATCGTCCCCTTCGCGGTGACGCTGCAATTCGATGATGCGGCCGCGCTGCGGCGCCTGGTGACCGATCAGCTGTTCAAGGCGCGTGACGGCAGGTTGCGCAAATGAACGTCGTGCTGCGTTCAGGCCTGCGACTTGAGCACGCTGGGGTGGTGGCGTTGCAGCACGGCGGTCGGGGTGGCGTAGGCTTCCTGCAGGTCGACGCTCCAGTACTTCAACTCGTCGAGCGGGATCCGGACGTCGGTGATGGCACAACGCACGAAGGTGCCGGGCGAGATCACGCGGAAATCGCCGTCGAGATATTGCACCTGCGCTTCGCCATGGCCCGAGGGACCGAACTTGTTCAGCACGTTTGAGCTCTCCGCCTTGCCTCGCACCAGGCCATCTGGATGTTCATGAAGCCGTCTATCACAGATAGGGTGTCATGTCCGCCCGGTAAACCACCGACTTGTGATGATTTGGCGGCGGAGGCGCATGGTAGCGTTGCAGCCTTGGTTCGCTGTGTTTGCAGCGCCATAACGAGCCGGCCGGATCGGATGCGCCTCAAGTCTGTTCTCATGCTGCTGACCATGTTTGCCGCGCCGGCCGCCGTCGCATCGCCGCTGCCGGCCCCGCATCAGGTCGAGATTCCCGAAGGCAACCTTACGCTGCGCGCGCAGCTCTACCGGCCCGATGGCGAAGGCCCGTTCCCGACGGTCATCGCGTTGCATGGCTGCGGCGGCCTCGCCGGCCGTTCCGAACCGGTGCTGCCGCGCTATCGCGACTGGGCAGAGCAATTGCTCACGTCGGGCCATGCGGTGCTGCTGCCGGACAGCTACGGCTCGCGCGAGCTCGGGCCGCAATGCCGCATCAGGGAGCATCAGGTCCAGACCCGCCGCGCGCGGGTCGCCGACGTCAACGCGGCGCGGCAATGGCTGGTGCAGCAGAAATGGGTGGCGAAGAGCCGCATCAGCCTGATCGGCTGGGGCAATGGCGCTGCGGCCCTGCTGTGGGCGGTGCGGCCGCAGATGTGGTCGCGCAATGTCGAGCCGGACTTCCGCTCCGCGGTGGCGTTCTATCCGGATTGCCGCACCTCGTTCGGCCTCGGCTGGAGCGCGCGGGTGCCGACGCTGGTGTTGATTGGCGCTCGCGACGATGTCACGTCATCGTCGGCCTGCCACCAGATGGTCGAGGGCGCGCGCGGCCGCAGTGCGCTGGCGCGGATCGTGGTCTATCCCGAGGCCTATCACGACTTCGACCGGGCCAATCTGCCGCTGCATGCGATCGCGGCCTCCGATGCCGAGATCGCCGAGCGCGGTCATGTCGGCACCGATGCCGATGCGCGCAAGGACGCGCAGAAG
>CALRXG020000279.1:0-9225 GCA_943372075.1 Bordetella parapertussis
GGTCGCGGCTGATCTCCTCGTCGAGCACGAAATCGAGCGGCGTGTTGGAGGCGATGCCGCCGTCCCAGTAATGCTCGCCCTCGATCACGACGGCGGGAAAGCCCGGAGGCAGCGCGCCCGAGGCCATGATGTGCTCGGGACCGATTTTCTTGCCGAGCTTCTTGAACTCGTAATTGTCGAAATAGCGGAAATTGCCCGAGGTGACGCCGACCGCGCCGACCGACAGCCGCGTCTTCAGGTCGTTGATGCGATCGAAGTCGACGAGCCGCTCCAGCGTCTTCTTCAGCGGCGCGGTGTCGTAATAGCTCAGCGATTGCGAGCTGCCCGGCGGCCACAGCGGCGCCGGCGGTATCCGCGGCGTGAAGAAGCCGGGCACGCCGAAGGTCGCGATGATGGCGGCAGAGGTCTCATTGAACAGCGAGCGGGCGCGCTCATGGTTCGACACCGGATTCCACGGCACCGGCGCCGACACCATCTCCCAGAATTCCTTCAGCTTCGGCACGCGCTCGTCGGGCTCGTTGCCGGCGATGATCGCGGCATTGATGGCGCCGATCGAGATGCCGGCGATCCATTCCGGCTCGAAGCCTGCGTGACAGAGCGCCTGGAAGGCCCCGGCTTGATAGGAGCCGAGCGCACCGCCGCCCTGAAGAACCAGCACGCGCTGCGCTTGCGCGGGCGTCGAGGCCGGCGCGGTGTCAGAAGTATCCATTCGTAACCGTTCGGTTCGAAACCAACACTGATCGTGATGCGGTCACACCCCGATCCAACTTCATTGCCTGAGCACGGTCTTTCCAAAAAGCGGCGTCCGCTTTTCCGATCGTGCTCTCATGCAGCACGGTGGCGGCTGTTCGCCGCGCCGTCAATCTGGGAGATGGAGGGATTGGATCACGCGGAATTTATCGAAATCAGGTTGCCGCCAGAATGAGCGTCCAGAACACCTTATACTTCGTGTTCGGAGCATAGACGGCCGCGATGCCCATTTTTGTGACACCGCTCTTGAGCATATTGGCCTTGTGCGGCGGTGAATCCCGCCACCCCGAGAACGCTTCCGCGAGCGTGTGATAGCCGGCCGAGATGTTCTCGACCGCGACGGTCGCGGGATAGCCACCGGCCTCGAGCCGCTTGCCAAGCGGCGCCTTCACGTCGTGATCCATCTTGTTGCGGGCGGCCATCGCCTGCGACTGCTGCTCGGCGAGCCTGGTCAGCGCGGGGTCCACCACCACGACGCCAAGGCCGTTGTTCTGGCGGTACTGCGAAAACATGATCGCGGCGGCCTGGCTATCCAGGACGGCACCGGGCTGCGCCATGTTGAGATACATGGCCGGTTCTTCCGGGATTTTGGTCTCTGTGCCGCAGCCGGCAAGCACCAGAAGCCCGAACAGGGCGACCGTCGTCCGTTTCACTCGTGAGAACCCCCAAAGTTGGTCCGCCGTTGTTGCATACCAACCGTGGCTGAATGGTGAACAGGGGCTAACTTTTGACCGCCAAATGCCGCCATTGCCGGGATGCAGCACGGCAGGTGCCGTGGGCCTCATCCGGGTCGCGGCCATCCCGTTGACACCATTAAGGGTTTCTGGCTCGGTCGGCCTAACGTAATCGTCGGGTTGAGGAAGGTCATGAGCCAGGAAACAGCCCTACCGATCGCCGATTCGACCGCGACGCGCTCGATCTTCGATTGGCTCGAGCGGTTCGCCGCCTGCGTCAGGGCGGTGGACTATGCCGCAGCCCGTCCGTTCTGGCATTCCGACATCATCTCGTTCGGCACCTACCAGGAACTGATCCGCGGCCGCACGCGCTGGACCGAGATGCAATGGGACAATGTCTGGCCGCGCACGGCGGACTTCGCCTTCGACCTCGACAATACCGCGGTGCTGATGAGCGGCGACGGCAACATGGCGACCGTGATCACGCCGTGGACCAGCACCGGCTTCCATGCGGACGGCAGCCGGTTCGATCGGCCGGGACGAGCGACCATCATCCTCGCGCGGCAGACCGACGGACGTTGGCTCGGCATTCATTCCCACATGTCGCTGCAGCGTGGCGTACCGCAGGACAGCCATGGCCACCGGCCGGTGAAGGCCCGTTGACCGTGCCCTTGTCGCGCATTCTAGTCCTGCGCGGCAAATATCCGATAGCGGCGGGGCTGCAGCGAGACGATTTCGCCGGCCTGCAATTCGCGGTCGCGGGGGGCGTCGATCTCGATCACGGTCTTGCCCTCACTGCCCGACAGCGTCACCTCGGCGCGCTGGATCGGGCCGAACGAGCGGACGTGGCG
Source organism: Bordetella parapertussis (assembly GCA_943372075.1). Classification (GTDB taxonomy): domain Bacteria; phylum Pseudomonadota; class Alphaproteobacteria; order Rhizobiales; family Xanthobacteraceae; genus Bradyrhizobium. The sequence continues at coordinate 2,276 of CALRXG020000279.1, forward strand.
AATGGCACCTTCGAGTGCGCCGGCGCCGGCCGGACCGACCGCCATGTCGTGACGGCGAACGAACAGCTTTGCCGCACCGGATGCGGCGCCGAGCGCCGGAATGTTCAGGGGACGGCCGTCGAGCCGGACCGCGTCGCCCGCGACATCGACCGGCAGCACGATGGATTCGCCGATGAAGCCGTGCACGAAGGCGGTCGCCGGATTGTCATAGACCTCGCCGGGCGAGCCGATCTGCTCGATCTTGCCCTTGTCCATCACCACGACGCGGTTGGCGACCTCGAGCGCCTCCTCCTGGTCATGGGTGACGAAGATCGAGGTGACGTGGATCTCGTTGTGCAGCGAGCGCAGCCACTGCCGCAGCTCCTTGCGCACCTTGGCGTCGAGCGCGCCGAACGGCTCGTCGAGCAGCAGGATGCGCGGCTCAATCGCGAGCGCGCGTGCCAGCGCGATGCGCTGACGCTGGCCGCCGGACAACTGGCTCGGGTAACGGTTGGCGAGCCAATCGAGCTGCACCAGATCGAGCAGGTTCTTGACCCGGGCGCGGATCGTCGCCTCGTCCTTGCGGATCGCGCGCGGCTGCACCCGCAGGCCGAACGCGACGTTCTCGAACACCGTCATGTGGCGGAACAGCGCGTAGTGTTGGAACACGAAGCCGACCTGACGCTCGCTGGCGCCGCGCGACAGCGCATTCTCGCCATCGATCGCGACCTCGCCTGAGTCAGGCCAATCCAGACCCGCGATGATCCGCAGCAGCGTGGTCTTGCCGGAACCGGACGGGCCGAGCAGCGCCAGCAGCTCGCCGTCGGCGACCTTGAGATCGACATTGTCGAGCGCGGCAAAGCTGCCGAACCGTTTTACGATATTTGTGACTTCAATCGCCATCGGCGGCCTCACCTTCATCCAGACGCCGTTCGAGGATGGTCTTCACGACCAGCGTGATCAGCGCCAGCATCGCCAGCAGCGACGCGATCGCGAACGATGCGACGAACTGATATTCGTTGTAGAGAATCTCGACCAGCAGCGGCATCGTGTTGGTCTCGCCGCGAATGTGGCCGGAGACCACCGACACTGCGCCGAACTCGCCCATCGCGCGCGCGTTGCAGAGCAGGACGCCGTAGAGCAGGCCCCATTTGATGTTGGGCAGCGTGACGCGGAAGAAAGTCTGCAGGCCGGATGCGCCGAGCGAGATCGCGGCTTCCTCCTCCTGGGTGCCCTGCTCCTGCATCAGCGGGATCAGCGCACGCGCCACGAACGGGAAGGTGACGAAGATCGTCGCCAGCGCGATGCCGGGCACCGCGAACAGGATGTGGACGTTGTGCGCCTGCAGCCACGGCCCGAAATAGCCCTGCGCGCCGAACAGCAGCACGAAGACCAGGCCCGAGATCACGGGCGAGACCGAGAACGGCAGGTCGATCAGCGTGATCAGGAAGGTCTTGCCGGTGAACTCGAATTTCGAGATTGCCCAGGCCGCGAGCACGCCGAACACCAAGTTGAGCGTGACCGAGATCGCGGCGATCAGCAGCGTCAACTTGATCGCGGCGAGCGCCTCAGGCTCGGCGAGTGCCGCGAGATAGGCGCCGATGCCTTTCGAGAAAGCGGACGCGAACACCACGACCAGCGGCAGCACCACGAACACGCTGAGGAAGGCGATCGCGAGCGCGATGATGATGAAGCGGATCGGGCCGGGCTCGGTGCGCAAATTGCGTTGCGCGCTGCTCGGCTCCACGCGCGCGATCTCACGCCGCGGCGCTGGCGCCGCGACGCTGACGTCGGTCGCAGCCGGATAGGTCCGCAGTTGCGGCGTCGACGTCACCAATCCCGTCTGCATCGACATCTTTGGGACCTCAATGCACGGGAATGCGGGCTTGTGCCCAGCGTTGCAGCCGGTTGATCAGGAAGATGATCAGGAACGAGGCGACCAGCATCACGACCGCGATCGCGGTGGCATCGGCGTAGCGGAACTCGGACAGCCGGATCACGATCAACAGCGGCGCGATCTCGGAGACGTTGGGCAGGTTGCCTGCGATGAAGATCACCGAGCCGTATTCACCGATGGCGCGGGCGAAGGCGAGCGCGAAGCCGGTCAGCAGCGCCGGGATCAGGCTCGGCAGGATGACGCGAAACACGGTGTGCCAGCGATTGGCCCCCAAGCTCGCGGCCGCCTCCTCGATCTCCGGGTCGAGATCGATCAGCACCGGTTGCACCGTGCGCACCACGAAGGGAATGCCGATGAAGATCATCGCGATGAAGATGCCGATCGGCGTGAAAGCGACCTTGATGCCGAGCTCGGCGAGCGGCGCGCCGAGCCAGCCCTTCTGCGCGAACAGTTGCGTCAGCGCGACGCCGGCGACCGCGGTCGGCAACGCAAAGGGGATATCGACGATGGCGTCAAACAGCCGCCGGCCCGGAAAGCGATAGCGCACCAGCGCCCAGACGATGATGGTGCCCATCACCAGGTTGACGCAAGCGGCCGCGAACGACAGCCCGAACGAGATCTTCAGTGCGTTCAGCGTGCGGCGGCTGGTGACGATGTTCCAGAACTGATCAAGGCTGAGCTCTGATGTCTTGAGGAACAGCGCGGCCAGCGGAATCAGGATGATGACGGACAGCCATGTCAGGGTCAGTCCCATGGTGAGACCGAACCCTGGCAGGGTGCTGCGCCGTGCAACCGCTGTGCTCACGATTCCCCCAGTCTGTTCATCAGTTCTTGTAGATCTGATCGAAGATGCCGCCCTCGGCGAAGTGCTCCTTCTGCGCCTTGGTCCAGCCGCCGAACACATCGTCGATGGTGAAGAGCTCGACCTTGGCAAAGGACTTCTCGTACTCCTTCGCGATCTCGGGATCGCGCGGCCGGTAGGAATTGCGGGCGGCGATCTCCTGGCCTTCCTTGGTGTACCAATACTTCAGATAGGCTTCGGCGACCGCGCGGGTGCCCTTCTTGTCGGCGACGGTGTCGACGACGGCAACCGGCGGCTCGGCCAGGATCGACTGCGGTGGCGCCACGATCTCGAACTTGTCCGGACCGAATTCGCGCAGCGCCAGGAACGCCTCGTTCTCCCATGCCAGCAACACGTCGCCGACGCCGCGCTCGACGAAGGTCACAGTCGAGCCGCGGGCGCCGGTGTCGAGCACCGGGACGTTCTGGTAGAGGTCCGCGACGAACTTCTTCGCCTTGTCGGCGGAGCCGAACTTCTTCTGCGCATAGCCCCAGGCGGCGAGATAATTCCAGCGCGCACCGCCAGAGGTCTTCGGGTTCGGCGTGATCACGGCAACGCCTGGCTTGATCAGATCGTCCCAATCCTTGATGCCCTTGGGATTGCCCTTGCGCACCAGGAACACGATCGTCGAGGTGTAGGGCGACGCGTTGAGCGGCAACCGCTTCTGCCAGTCCGTGGCGAGCAGGCCCTTGCCCGCGATCGCATCGATGTCATAGGCGAGCGCCAGGGTGACGATATCCGCCTGCAATCCGTCGATCACCGAGCGCGCCTGCGAACCCGAGCCGCCATGCGACTGCTTGATCTCGACGCTCTTGCCGGTGTCCTTCTGATAGGCCGCCGCGAACGCCTTGTTGAAATCGACATAGAGCTCGCGCGTCGGATCGTATGATACGTTGAGCAGCGAATAGTCGGCCGCAAAGGCCGAGCTTGCCCACAACAGTCCCGCGACCAGCGGCAGCACACGACGGATCATTTCTGTCTCCATTCAACCTGAGAATGTCAGGGAACACGTCAGACATAACTCACGGTGAAGTGGCCTTAAGTCAACGAAACCGGTTTTCTTTGTTTTCAGCGGCGCAGCGCGCTTGTGCTACGAAGTCGCCGCGCCGCGAAGGCTTTGTCGCGTCGCCAAATCGCGACGAACGATCATCGCGATCGAACACTTCTCTCGGAGCTCGATCTCCGCGCAAACGCTTCGCGTTTGTCGCAGGGAAAACCGCTTCGCACCGTTCCGGATCAAGCCCTACGACATCTTCATCGTATGGATGCCGCATTCCGTCTTTGCGCGGCCACGCCAGCGGCCGTCGCGTGCATCCTCGCCGGCCGCGGACCGGCTCGAGCAAGGCATACACCCGACCGACTGATATCCCGATGCGACAAGTGGATGCGGCGGGAGCTTGCCGAGCGTGTAGATCGCCTCGATCTCCTCGCGGGAGACGTTGGCGAACGGATTGAATTTCAGCCTGACGCCGTCGTCCTCGACGACAGGGATTTCGGCGCGGGCGCCACCCTGGAACCGCTTGCGGCCATTGATCCAGCCGGCGAACGGTTTCAGTGCGCGGGCCAGCGGCTCCACCTTGCGGATGCGGCAGCAGGCGTCCGGATCGGTGAACCACAATTCGCGATCCGCATCCTGGCGCGCCAGCGCCTCTTCGTCGGGCTTGATCGAACGCACGTCGGTAAGGCCGAGCGTGGCTATCAACGTGTCACGGTAAGCCAGCGTCTCCTCGAACAGCCAGCCGGTATCAAGGAACACCACCGGGATCGAAGGATCGACATCCGCCATCACCTTGAGCAGCGCGGCGGATTCAGTGCCGAACGACGACACCAGCGCCAATTTCTCGCGGCCGACGGTCCTGAGCGCCGCCGCGATCACCTCGGCCGGCGAGGCCGTGCGCAACTCGCGATCGAGCGCATCCGCTGCGGGCAAGGCGGCCGGCGTTGTAGCGAGCTCCGGTGCAAGCGTGCTCACTGGCCTGCGCTCTCCGAGTGACGCAGCTGCATGCGGCGGTTGAGCGCGGTGACCCGACCGTCGCCGGTCGGCTGGTAGAACACCGAATAGCGCTGCATGGTGGCGGCGAAGGCATCGGCGTCGGCGTCCTTCTTCACCTCGAAGGCATCGAAGCCGGCGCGGGTCATGAACACGAACTGGTCGCGCAGGATCTGTCCGGTGGCGCGCAGCTCGCCGTCATAGCCATAACGCTCGCGCAGCAAGCGGGCCTGGCTGTAGGCACGGCCGTCACGGAAGGTCGGGAACACCAGCGCGACCGCGGCGAGGCGATCGAGATGCGGGACCAGCTCGTCGAGCGCGCGGCTGTTCGGCCAGATCACGCCGACCTTGCCGGCGCGGCGCAGCAGCGCCTCCGGATCGGCGAGAAACCGTTCGGCGCTCACCAGCACCGCGCCGTCGCCAGGCAATTCGGCGCCGTCGGCGACATGGACGAACAGGTCTGTCGTGATTCTTCCCTGCTTAACGAGTGGCATAGACGCGCTCCCTGATCGGCTCGACGCCCAGACGCTTCACCGTATCGACGAACAATTCCTCGGGACGGTCGCGCAGCGCGAGATAGGCTTCGACAATGTCTTCGATCACATCGGCGACTTCCGCATAGGGAACGGCCGGGCCGATCAAGGTGCCCAATTGCGCGTTCTCATCGGCGCGGCCGCCGATCGTGATCTGGTAGAACTCCTCACCGTTCTTCTCGACGCCGAGAATGCCTATGTGGCCGACATGGTGATGGCCGCAGGCATTGATGCAGCCGGAAATATTGATGTGCAGCCGGCCGATCAGGTCGGCGGTGTCGTGGTTGGCGAAACGCCGCGTCAGCTCCTGCGCGATCGGGATCGAACGCGCGTTCGCCAGCGAGCAATAATCCAGCCCCGGGCAGGCGATGATGTCGGTGACCAGATTGACGTTCGGCGTCGCGAGGCCGAGGCGGTCGAGCGCCTTGAACAGCTGAGGCAGGTCGCGCTTGGCGACATGCGGCAGCGCCAGGTTCTGCTCGTGGCCGACGCGAATCTCGCCGAACGAATATTTGTCGGCGAGGTCGGCGACCGCGTCCATCTGCTCGGCGGTGGCGTCGCCCGGGGGACCGCCAACCGGCTTCAGCGACAGCACGACGATCGAGTAGCCCTGCACCTTGTGCGGAAACACCGAGTTCTTGCGCCAGCGCTCGAACAGCGGATCATGCGCGGCCTGCTTCAGCTCGTCCGGCATGTGCGGCAGCTTTTCGTAAGCCGGATAGGAGAAGCGCGAACGGACTTCCTCGATGGCAGCGTGATCGAGCGTCAGCCCGACATCGCCCATCGCCTTCCACTCTTCGTCGACTTCCTTGGCGAACTTCTCGATGCCGAGCTCGTGCACCAGGATCTTGATGCGCGCCTTGTAGATGTTGTCGCGGCGGCCGTACTGGTTGTAGACCCGCAGGATCGCCTCGATGTAGCTCAGGATATCTCGGCCGGGAACAAACGGCTTGATGGTCTTGGCGATGAACGGCGTGCGACCGAGGCCGCCGCCGACCAGCACTTCGAAGCCGCTCTCGCCGTCGGCATTCCTGTGCAGGCGCAGGCCGATGTCGTGGATCTTGATCGCGGCGCGGTCGTGCTCGGCGGCGGTGATCGCTATCTTGAACTTGCGCGGTAGGAACGAGAATTCCGGATGCAGCGTGGTGTGCTGGCGGATCAGCTCCGACCAGATCCGCGGATCCTCGATCTCGCCCGGCGCGACGCCGGCCCACTGGTCCGAGGTGACGTTGCGCATGTTGTTGCCGGAGGTCTGCATCGCGTGGATGCCGACCTCGGCGAGATCGGCCAGCGCGTCGGGCAGCTCGGCGAGCTTGATCCAGTTGAACTGGATGTTCTGCCGGGTGGTGAAATGGCCGTAGCCGCGGTCGTAGCGGCGCGCGACATGGGCGAAGCGGCGCAGCTGCTTCGATGACAGCGTGCCGTAGGGGATCGCGACCCGGAACATGTAGGCGTGCAGCTGCAAATACACGCCGTTCTGCAGGCGCAGGATCTTGAATTCGTCCTCGGTGAGCTCGCCGGAAAGGCGGCGCTTCACCTGGTCGCGGAATTCCGAAACACGCTCGTTGATCAGCGTGCGGTCGAGTTCGTCATATGCATACATGTTCGATAAGCCTTACAACGCGTCTTGCGCCGGCGCGCCTTACGCGGGGACCTGGAGATCGATGGTGACGCCCTTGGCGCGGATATGTTCGCGGAGGTTGCCGGGCT
>CALRXG020000280.1:0-9220 GCA_943372075.1 Bordetella parapertussis
AGCGCGCGCTGGTCACCGATCTGCCGCGCAAGCTCGAATTATGGACCGGGCGGCGCTGGACCGTGATCATCTCCAACGAGGCCGGCCAGCCGACGGTGCGTTCGCAGAACGAACAGGCGCGCAGCGAGCATCAGCGCGCCGCCGAGGCCGATCCGCGTGTGCGGGAGGTGCTGGCGCGCTTCCCCGGCACCAAGGTGATCGAGGTCCGCCGCCTTGCCGCCGAGGTTCCGGTCGCCGACGCGACCGGCGAGGACCCGATTGAAACTTCCGACAGCGACGACGATTGATCCGATCACAGGAACGCACACATGGCTGATTTTCTCGGCATGATGAAGCAGGCAGCGCAGCTGCAATCCAAGATGCAGGAGATGCAGGAGCAACTCGGCAATGTCGAGGTCGAGGGCATCTCCGGCGGCGGCCTGGTCACTGTCCGCATGACCGCGAAGATGGAAGTGAAGGGCATCAAGATCGATCCGTCGCTGATGAAGCCGGAGGAGCGTGAGGTGCTCGAGGATCTCCTGGTCACCGCGCATGGCGATGCCCGCCGCAAGGCCGAGACCGCGATGCAGGAAAAGATGATGGCGCTGACCGGCGGGCTCGGCCTGCCGCCGGGATTTGGTCCGACGTGAGGCGCTGCGAGATCAAGATGAATCATCATCGTGCTTTCGTGAGCATGACCTCCTCGGAAAACCGCTTCGCACTTTTCCGGGTCATGCTCTAATGGCCGCAAGCGTCGCCGGCCCCGAGATCGAGCGCCTGATCCAGTTGCTGGCGCGGCTGCCGGGCTTGGGTCCCCGCTCGGCGCGGCGCGCGGCGTTGCACCTGATCAAGAAGCGCGAAGCGCTGATGACGCCGCTGACCGCGGCGCTGCAGGTCGCGATCGACAAGATCCAGGTCTGCAAGACCTGCGGAAACATCGATACACAAAATCCCTGCACGGTGTGCACCGATCCGCGCCGCGACCCCTCGATCATCGTCGTGGTCGCCGACGTCGCCGATCTCTGGGCGCTGGAACGCGCTAATGCGACCAATGGCCGCTATCACGTGCTGGGCGCGACGCTGTCGCCGCTCGACGGTGTCGGTCCGCAGGATCTCACCATCGATCAGCTGGTGGCGCGCGCGCATGTGCCCGAAGTCAACGAAATCATCCTGGCGCTGAACGCTACCGTCGATGGCCAGACCACCGCGCATTACATCACCGACCTGTTGTCGGAGGCCAATGTGCGGGTGACGCGCCTGGCGCATGGCGTGCCCGTCGGTGGAGAGCTTGATTATCTCGACGAAGGTACGCTATCCGCAGCCATGCGGCAGCGGACGCTATTTTAGCGCGCGCTCGAAGGCCAACGCGACTGATTTCATCAAGCGATTGGTCACAAGTCGAAAAGATCGCGCTGAAACAAAATGATAGGGTTGGATGACGATTCGAGGATGGTCATCCACACTCTGACGAATCAAATACGGAACAACGGCAAATGACGACACACCGATTCGGCGTACGCTTGGGCTTTGCGTGTCTCGCGGTGGTTTTCGCCGCGCCCTGCGCCTTCGCGCAGCAGAGCGATGCGCCGCAGAAGCCGGGCAAGATCATCCGTGCCGGCGACGTGCTGTCGGGGGAACTCGGCGTCATGAAGGTGCGCGACGCCAAGAATCGCGGCAAGCGCGTCGCGACCTACCAGATCACCAGCGAACCTCGCCGCCTGCCGCCGCCGAACGGTCTCTGCAATTTGGAAACCGGGCCGGAAACCTTCCAGCTGATTCCGACCAACGACGCCCAGGCCGCGCAGCTCAAGAGCCTCTCCGGCAAGGCGATCTCGGTGAAGGTCGACGAGGTCGCCTGCGCCCAGGACGCCGGTCAGATGAGCGAAGCCATCGTCACCAAGTGGAGCGTGGTGGCGAAGTAGGTCTCATCGAATCGAGAACCGTCCGCATCGTCGTCCTGGCTTTCGCCGGGACGACGCGGAGAGAGCTAAACCCTGACCGGCCCCAGCTCATCAAAATGCCCGCGCCGCTGCAGCCAGGCCAGCAGGATCAGGCTCGGGATCGCCACCAGCACACAGATCACGAAGAACGTTTGCCAGCCGACCGCCTTGGCGACATAGCCCGCGCCCGATGACAGATAGGTGCGGCCGACCGCCGCAAGCGCAGTCAGCAGCGCGTACTGGGTGGCGGTGTGCAGCGGGTTGCGGCACAGCGCCGAGAGATAGGCGACGAAGATCACGGTGCCGATCGCGCTGGTGAAATTCTCCGCCGTGATCGCAAGCGCCAGCGCCCATTGATCGACGCCGACATGCGCGAGCCACGAGAAGGAGAGGTTGGCGACCGCCTGCAGAACGCCGCCGATCCACAGGCTCGTGGCAAGCGAACAGCGCCGCGCGACGAAGCCGCCGGCAAAGCCGCCGATCAGGGTTGCGGCAAGACCGACACCTTTCACGATCGCCGCGTAGTCGACCTTGGAAAAGCCGATGTCGATCACGAATGGCGCGGTCATGGTGCCCGAGAACGCGTCGGTGAATTTGAACAGCACCACGAAGGCCAGCGCCGCGAGGGCATCCTTGCGGCTGAGGAACTCGGAGAACGCGCCGAGCGCCGCGTGCAGCACGCGTTCGGCCGCGTTCTGCGCATGCGTGGCGGCCTCTGCGCCTTTCGATTGGGCAGGCTCGGTCGCGGCCAGCGCGGTGACGATGCCGATCACGACCAAGGCGGCCATCACCACATAGCCCCACATCCACGCCGACGGACGCGCTATTCCCGCAGACTCGAATCCGCTGACGATGAACAGCGCACCCGCGGTCGAGACCAGCATGCCGACGCGATAGGCCGCGACATAGGACGCCATCCCGGCGGCCTGCTCGCTTTCCGGCAGGCTTTCGACGCGGAAGGCATCGACCACGATGTCCTGCGTCGACGAGGCGGTCGCGACCAATAGCGCGGCAAAGGCCGCGAACCACGGTGAGCGCGTCGGATCGGCCATCGCCAGCACCAGGATCGTCACGATCAGCAACAGCTGCGAGAGCAGCAGCCAGCCGCGACGGCGTCCGAACATCTGCGTGAACAGCGGCACATGCAGCGCGTCGACCAGCGGCGCCCAGAGGAATTTCAGAGTGTAGGGCGTGCCGATCAGCGCGAGCAGCCCGATGGTGCCGAGATCGACCCCGGCTTCCTTCATCCACACCTGCAGCGTCGAGCCCGACAGAGCCAGCGGCAGCCCCGAGGAGAAGCCAAGCAGCAGCACGATCAGCACCCGCGGCTGCAAGTACACGGCAAAGCTGTCGCGCCAGGAGGTGGCGGCGGGCGGTCTGGAGGAAGTTTCCGGAGCGGTCATCTATCCCTTTTCGAGGTCATCGTCCGCGAAGGCGGACGATCCAGTACTCCGTGACGGTAGAGCCCAACAACCCGCGTCTCGGCGTACTGGATGCCCCGCCTTCGCGGGGCATGACAACACCTAGCCACCGGCGATCGTTGGATACAAGTCGTCCCAATTTGGATTGTTTTCTTCGATCAAGCGGATCTTCCACGCTCGATTCCATTTCTTCAGCCTTTTCTCGCGCCGAATCGCATTCTCAGGATCATCGAATACTTCAAAATAGACCAGCTTCACGACGCCGTACTTTTCGGTGAAGCTCTCAACCAATTTCAGCTTGTGCTCGCCGACGCGGCGAATGAGGTCATTTGTCATACCGATGTAGAGCGTGCCGCCGATGCGGCTGGCGAGGATGTAGACGTAGTAGCTGCGTGCGCCCAAACTGCCGCCTCTGGGATACTGGATCGCCCGGTCGACGACATCGAGCTTGTTGTGCCTACTCCCCCGCCTGCAGCTTGCGCGGGGCGGGGAACAGGTCGGTGGCGGCGGGCTTGACGAAGCGCGGCACCTCGATCGGGGTCTCGGACTTGCTGAAGTCGAGCTCCTCGATGCGGCCGGCGCGCTTTTCGATCTTGTCGGCGGAGATCAGGATCTGCCTGACGTCCTCGTTCGCCTGGCCGAAATGGGTTTGCAGCTTGAGCACGCGGTCGCGCAGGCGGCCGAGATCATCGCCGAGATGCATCACCTCGTTGCGGATCTGGTCGGCGGCGTCGCGGATGCGGGCATCCTTGAGGATCTGCTGCATCACCTGGATCGCCAGCATCAGCAGCGAGGGCGACACCAGCACCACGCGGGCGCGGTAGGCCTTCTGGATCACGTCGTCGAAGCCGTCATGGATTTCGGCATAGACCGATTCCGAGGGCACGAACATCAGCGCGGTGTCCTGGGTCTCGCCCGGGATCAGGTACTTCTCCGCGATGTCGCTGACATGCTTGAGCACGTCGGTGCGCAATCGCTGGCTGGCAAATTTGCGCTCCTCGTCGCTGCGCGCATCGTGCAGCGCGGTCATCGCCTCCAGCGGAAACTTCGCGTCGATGCAGAGCGGGCGCTGGTCGGGCAAGAACACCACGCAATCCGGCCGCTTGCCCGTGGTCAGCGTGTGCTGGAACTCGAACGAACCCTTCGGCATGCCGTCCTGGACGATCGCTTCCATCCGCGCCTGGCCGAACGCGCCACGCGACTGCTTGTTGGCGAGCACGTCGCGCAAGGTCGTCACCTGGGTGGTGAGCTCGTTGAGGTTCTTGTGGGCGTGATCGATGATGCCGAGCCGCTCATGCAGCACGCGCAGCGAATCCATCGTATTGCGGGTCGATTGTTCCATCGACTGGCCGACCCGGTGGGTCACCGAATCCAACCGCTCGTTGACCGCGCGGGCCATCTCGGCCTGGCGACCGGCGAGCGCCTGCGCGAAGGCGTCGACCTTGGCGTCGACCCGCCCGGAGGATTCGCTCTGCGCCCGCAGCATGTCGGCGAGCCGCTCCTCCAGCTCGTCGGCGCGGATGGCCTGGGCCATCGCCAGTTCCGCGCCGCGCCGGCTGCCGCGGGCGATCACCACGGCAATCGCGAACAGCAGGATCAACGCCAGTGCGCCGAGGCCGATCAGGGCGTCGGAGACGCGGACCGGAAGGTCGCCAATCGTGAGCAGAATCTCGTTCATGCCATCAGTTGTAGCCGATTCGCGGCCGAGCGCGAACGAAGAGGGAACGCTTGCGGTAAATGTTGTCCTGATTTGAATGGTTAAGCCCGCGTGAAGAAACGTGGTTGACGTTGTCCTAATGGGTTCCTGGGCGCATTGACCCCATGAAGTCACCGGCTTAAATCGCCGCCATGGCATTACGAGAAATCATCATCCTGCCGGACAAGCAGTTGCGGCTGGTGTCCAAACCGATCGAGAAGGTGACGCCGGAGATCCGCAAGCTCGCCGACGACATGCTCGAGACCATGTATGACGCGCCCGGCATCGGGCTGGCGGCGATCCAGGTCGCGCAGCCGCTGCGGCTGATCACCATGGACCTCGCCAAGCGCGACGAGAACGGCGAGACCACGCCGCAGCCGCGGGTGTTCATCAATCCGGAGATCATCTCGCATTCGGAAGAGCTGTTGGTCTATGAAGAGGGCTGCCTGTCGATCCCCGAATATTACGAGGAGGTCGAGCGTCCGGCGCGGGTGCGCCTGCGCTTCACCGACCTCGACGGCAAGCTGCGTGAGGAGGATGCCGAGGGGCTCTACGCCACCTGCATCCAGCACGAGATCGACCATCTCAACGGCGTGCTGTTCGTGGACTATCTGTCGAAGCTGAAGCGCGACCGCGTGTTCAAGAAATTCGAGAAGGCCGCCAAGCGCGCGGCTGAGTAACGGGCACTTTCTATCCACCGTCATGCCCGGGCTTGACCCGGGCATCCACGTCTTCCTTTTCGAGGGGCCAAGACGTGGATGGCCGGGACAAGCCCGGCCATGACGAATACCTGGATACTCGGCCTCTCCGGAAGAATCTGACCGCATGCCTCTTCGCCTGATCTTCATGGGCACGCCCGACTTCGCGGTGCCGACGCTGCTGGAGCTGGTCGCCCACGGCCATGAGGTCGTGGCGGTCTATACCCGCGCGCCGAAGCCCGGCGGGCGGCGCGGCCTGCAATTGCAGCCGACGCCAGTCGAGCAGGAGGCGCGCCGGCTCGGCATTCCCGTGCTGACGCCGAAGACGCTCAGGACCGCTGAGGCGCTCGAAGAGTTTCGCGCCCACGACGCGGATGCCGCGGTCGTCGTCGCCTATGGCATGATCCTGCCGCAGGCGATCCTCGATGCGCCCAGACTCGGCTGCTTCAATCTGCACGCCTCGTTGCTGCCGCGCTGGCGCGGCGCCGCGCCGATCAACCGCGCCATCATGGCCGGTGATGCCGAAAGCGGCGTGATGGTGATGAAGATGGATGTCGGTCTCGACACCGGCGACGTCGCGATGGCCGAGCGGCTGCCGATCACGGACAGCATGACGGCATCCGACCTGCACGACGCGCTGGCGCCGCTCGGTGCCGACCTGATGGTGCGGGCGATGGGCGGGCTGCAACGCGGTGGGTTGCAGCTGACCAGGCAGAGCCAGGACGGCGTCACCTACGCCGCCAAGATCGAGAAGGCCGAGGCGCGGATCGACTGGACCCAGCCGGCGCACGCCGTGCTGCGGCACATCCACGGGCTGTCGCCATTCCCCGGCGCCTGGTGCGAGCTGGCCGGCGAGGGTGAGCCGGTGCGGCTGAAGATCCTGCGCTGCGAGCTGGCCAAAAACCCGGGCAAGGGCTCGGGCGCACCGGGCGACGTGCTCGACGACAATTTCGCGATCGCCTGCGGCGACGGCGCGGTGCGGATTCTCGAACTGCAGCGCGCCGGCAAGGGACCGATGAAGGCGGCGGACTTCCTGCGCGGCACGCCGCTGAAGCCGCCCGCGCGGCTCACCTGATGCCCCGCTACAAGCTCACCATCGAATATGACGGCACGCCGTTCTCCGGTTGGCAGATCCAGGACACCGCGCCGACCGTGCAGGGCGCGCTGGAGGCGGCGGTCAAGGCGATCTGCGGCGAGGACGTGCGTGTCCATGGCGCGGGGCGTACCGACGCCGGCGTGCATGCGCGCGGCCAGGTCGCGCATTGCGACATCGTCAAGCATTTCCCGCCGGGCCGTTTTCGCGACGGGCTGAACGCGCATCTGCGGCCCGATCCGATCGCCGTACTTTCAGCCGATATCGTGCCTGACGATTTCGAGGCGCGGTTCTCGGCGATCAAGCGGCACTATCTCTATCGCATCACCAACACCCGCGCGAACCTCGCGCTCGACGTCGGCCGGGTCTGGCGGGTGCCGCGCGCACTCGATGCTGACGCGATGCACGCCGCCGCGCAGCGCCTGCTCGGCAAGCACGATTTCACCACTTTCCGCGACACCGAGTGCCAGGCCAAATCGCCGGAGAAGACGCTCGATCAGCTCGACGTCACGCGCGACGGCGATGCGGTGAATATCGTGACGTCCGCGCGCTCATTCCTGCACAGCCAGGTGCGCTCGATGGTCGGTTCGCTGGTCTGGGTCGGCGAGGGGCGCTGGCGCGCCGACGATCTCGCCGCCGCGCTCGCGGCCCGCAACCGCGCCGCCTGCGGCCCGGTCGCGCCGCCGGACGGCCTCTACCTGATGCGGGTGGATTATTAGCGACCACAATCCCTGCTGTGCATGGGGTTGTTCTGGATGTTTTCGTCCGGCCATCCAGCCGGACTAGGCAAAATACCGCTCCAGCACGCCGCGATAGACCTTGGTCAGCTGCTCCAGATCGGCCACCGGCGTCCGCTCGTCGATCTGGTGCATGGTCTGGCCGACCAGGCCGAACTCGATCACCGGGCAATAGCCGGAGATGAAGCGTGCATCCGAGGTGCCGCCGGAGGTCGACAGCTCCGGCTTGCGGCCGGTGACCTGCTCGATCGCGGCGACCGCGAGGTCGGTGAACGGGCCGGGCTTGGTGACGAACACGTTCGAGTTCGAGGGCATCCAGTCGATGTGGGCGCGGATGCGGTTGCCGCAGGCTTTCGCCAGCCGCTCGTCGACCAGCTGCCGCAGGCTCTCTTGCGTATGATTGTCGTTGAAGCGGATGTTGAATTTGGCTCGCGCCTGGCCGGGGATCACATTGCCCGCCGTGTTGCCGACATCGACCGTGGTGAATTCGAGGTTGCTGGCCTGGAATTGCGCGCTGCCGTGATCGAGCGGCTCGTCGCTCAACGCGACGATCAGCCTGGAGATGTCTGGCACCGGGTTCGAGGCGCGGTGCGGATAGGCGACATGGCCCTGCACCCCGTCGACCACCAGCGTACCGGATTGCGAGCCGCGCCGGCCGATCTTGATCATGTCGCCGAGCACCTCGACATTCGACGGCTCGCCGAGCACGCAATGGTCGAATTTCTCGCCGCGATCGGCGCACCATTTCAGCAGCTTGACGGTGCCGTTGATCGAGACGTCCTCCTCGTCGCCGGTGATCAGGAAGGAGATCGAGCCCTTTGGCTTGCCGTCATGGTCCTTGAGATATTCGAGCACCGCGGCGACGCTGCAGGCGATGCCGCCCTTCATGTCGACGGCGCCACGGCCGTAGAGATAGCCGTCCTTCACCTCGCCGGAGAATGCGCCGAGCGTCCACGCCGCTTCATCGCCGGGCGGCACCACGTCGGTGTGGCCGGCAAAGGTGATATGCGGCGCCGAGTTGCCGATGCGGGCGTAGAGATTGTCGACATCGGCGGTGCCGGGCTCGGAGAAGGTCACGCGATGGACCTCGAAGCCTGCGGCTTTCAATAAATTTTCGAGAACGCCAAGCGCGCCGGCATCGGCCGGGGTGACGGACGGGCAGCGAACCAGATCGCGGGTAATCGAGACAGCATCACTCATGCGTCTCGCTTAACACGTCACGGCGCGGGTGGACCAGCTTTGTGCGGCACGATTTCGATCTCGCTCTGCTGATCCCAGCCCATCGTGGCGCGCGACCCACTGTCGCGGTCGCCACCTCGGCTCACATGGGTTTTTCCGAGCGGATTGGGACCGTAGCGATTGGGGTAAGAGGTGCCGCGCAGGAAGGCGAGCTCGATGAAGCCCCAGACATAGAGCACGAACACGATCGTGGTGGCGGCCACCATCAGATAGGACTGGTCGGGAAGCCGGTCCGAGAATTGGCTCATGAGGCCGGGCAGGGCGAAGTAGGGGACCATCCACCAGCCGCTCTTGTCGCGGTCGTGCAGCCGCTTGATCGAAACCGCGACATAGACCCAGACGAACAGCACCGTTCCTCCGGCTTTGGCGAGCAGCGCCGGCAATCGTGCGGGGGTCAGCGATCTGTAGTTGGCGGGG
>CALRXG020000281.1:0-9218 GCA_943372075.1 Bordetella parapertussis
CGGTCTACGCCGCGCCTGCCGTGACTTATGGCTGTGGCGGCTGCGGCGGCTACGGTTACGGTTATGGATACGGCGCCGTCGAACGCCTGCCTGACCCGGATGCGGCCTATCCCAATGCGGCGCGGCAGTACTATTACGTCAACCAGGGACCGACCTACACCGGCCCGGGCAACTGGGCGCCGCGTCCGTATTACCGCGAAGGCTATGGCCGCCCGTATTACGGCTATCGCCACTATGGCTACCGCCACTACGGTTATCGCCACTACTACCGGCCCTACCGCGCGCACTACGGCTATCGCTACGGCTACGCGCATCGCGCGCCGGCCTATCACTACGGCCACCGCGTGCTGCGCCGCTATTACTGATCTCGACCGATCCGTCGAAACATCAGCGCCCGTTCGCGTCACGCGAGCGGGCGTTTTCGTTTACATCAGGCCGAGCCGGCTGGCGCCGATATAGAGCGCGAGCACGGCGGCGTTCGACACATTCAGGCTCTTGATCTCGCCGGGCATGTCGAGGCGGGCGACGACGCTGCAGGTGTCGCGGGTCAATTGCCGCAGGCCCTTGCCTTCGGCGCCGAGCACCAGCGCGAGCGGCTGTTGCAGCGGAACCTTGCCGAGATCCTCGCTGCCTTCGCTGTCGAGGCCGACGGTCTGGAAGCCGTGGTCGTTCAGCTCGTTCAGGGCGCGCGCCAGGTTCTGCACCGTGACCATCGGGACCAGCTCGAGCGCGCCGGAGGCGGACTTCGCCAGCACGCCGGTCGCCTCCGGGCTGTGGCGCGCGGTGGTGACGACCGCCTTCACCGCGAACGCCGCCGCCGAGCGCAGGATGGCGCCGACATTGTGCGGGTCGGTGATCTGGTCGAGCACCAGCACGATGCCCTCCAGCGCCAGCGTGTCGATGCCGGGCGAGGGCAGGGGATCGGCCTCCGCCAGCAGGCCCTGATGCACGGCATCGGGGGTGAGGCGGCGGTCGATGTCGCTGGGACGGACGATCTCCGGGGCGATGCGGGTCGCGATATTCTCCTCGGCGAGCCGCTTGGCGGCGTTCTCGGTGAGGTAAAGCTTGCGGATCTGGCGCTCCGGGTTGGCCAGTGCCGCCGCCACCGTGTGCCAGCCATACAGAATCACCGGGCCGTCGGAACCGGATTCGCGCTCCCGGCGGGCCTGCGGGCGGCCGAATTTCGGCCCTTTCTGGAAGGGTTTACCGCCCTTGCCTCGGAAATTGGGTCTGCGGTCGCGATCGCTCATGGGAGGCTTGTGTCATTGATATCGCAGAATGGCAATTTAACCGGCAAATTGCGCGCCCGCTTGGTTGACTTTGGGGACCGCCTTCGCCCATAAACGCGCCCGACCGCGCACCCGCTTCGGGTCGGCCGGTTATCAGCGTCATCTCGATGACCCGGTCCGCCGCCACTCGCGCGGCTGGTTCGACGCTGTTGGACGGGGGAGTGTCCCGAGTGGCAAAGGGAGCTGACTGTAAATCAGCCGCCTCATGGCTTCGCAGGTTCGAGTCCTGCCTCCCCCACCAGCCTTCGCTCGCTTCGCGAGCTACGGCTAGGCAAGCCAGCAGGACTCCATCGTAGCGAAGTGAGCGAAGGCTACCTCGCCGAAGCCCGGAGGGCGCAGGCGGGCTGGATCGATGCCACCGGCCCGTCGGGGCGAAGCGTGTCCAGCGTAGCTTGAGCGCCAGCGAAAGCGAAAACGGACTGATCCCAAATTCGCGAGCTACGGCTAGGCAAGCCAGCAGGACTCCATCGTAGCGAAGTGAGCGAAGGCCGCCGCGCCGAGGCCCGGAGGGCGTAGGCGGGCTGGATCAGCGGAGCACGGCTCGCTTCACGCTGATGCCGCGCTATTCTGGCGTTCCAGCATGAGTTCGCAGGGCCGCCGGCAGCGATCCTGCTCTGCGGGCGGAAGAGGGCATCGATAGCGAAAAGG
Source organism: Bordetella parapertussis (assembly GCA_943372075.1). GTDB lineage: Bacteria > Pseudomonadota > Alphaproteobacteria > Rhizobiales > Xanthobacteraceae > Bradyrhizobium. Next base: position 1,938 of record CALRXG020000281.1, read on the forward strand.
GTAGTCGACGTCGGGGTGTTCGTCGTGGATTTCCGCAGGCCATGTCGATCCGGCGCCAGGCTTCGCCATCTGCTCGGGCTGGAGGTCGGCGTATCCCGAACACAGCTTGTCCCATTCCTCCGCTTCCGCCGTCCAGAACGCGTGGTCCTCGCCTTCAAACATTGTGCGCTGGCGGCAGAATGCGGCCATCGCCCGGCAATGCAAAAGCATGTCCATCTGATCCATCTCCAACTCCGGTCAATCGCGAACCTTCAGCGGGCTCGCAGGGCACGACGCAACGTCTCCGAGGGAAGCTCTCCGAAGCTCAAGCGATAGTCCCGCGCGAAGTGCCCGGTGTTCTGGAAGCCACATCGGAGAGCTATCTGGGTGACGGAAGTCCCGTCGCTAGCCGTTTCGAGCATGGTTCGCGCACGGTTGAGCCTGGTTCGTCGGATGAACTCTGCCGGAGAGTAGCCGCGATCCTTCTTGAATTGCCGGAACAGAGTTCGCGCGCTGACTTGGGCGATGGCGGACAATTGCCCGATGTCCATCGGCTTCTCCCAGTTCGCTTCGATGAACTCTTCAACTCTCTTCGTGACCGGCAAATGCGATGTCGCAGGTCCGTGAAACAGCAAATGCGAAAAGTTGTGGGTGTGTGCGATCAAGAACTTCATGATCAGGCCGCGCGAGAGTTCTGCGGCCGCCAAAGGAGAGAAGCCGCTCTCCCGATCATCAAAGTCGCGTGCGAACTGAAACACCAGCCGCTGCAGACTTTGCATCATCGGCTGGCTTGAGACCGAGCCGTGAAATGTCAAACGGTCTATCTTCCGGTCCAACAGTGCGCCGAGACAATAGCGCAGGGCCTCCTGGTCGATACGGAGCACGAGGTGACGGTAATTCGAACTGAAATCAAACTTCAGGGGCAGATGCGGTTGCAGGACGGTCGAAACGGCTCCATTCGCGACGCTCCCTGGCGTGCTCCCCGAATATGAGCCGGAGCCGCTGACGTTGAAGACCTGCCGGACGAACGGGACCGCGCCAAATTCCAGCGACACTGCATTCGCATAATCGCAATAATACAAGCCGATTTCGCCGACCTGCAGATGCCCCACGCGACTTTCGAAGTCGCGACCAGCGGATGGGAGATCGAAGCTCGTGACGGCAAAGTCGGACGTCAACCGATGTTTGGCATAGTCTGGATCAGTCGTGTGCATGACCAGGTGATTGGCTAACAGAGGGCGGCGGAACATAATCGCATTCGCTCGTTCAAATCTGATGACACAAGATCAATTCTGGCATTTGGCATGACGATAATCAGCCAATCGAGAGTTGAATAGACTGTTTCGTCAAAGCTCAAATACTGCCAGGTCGCTCATGGAGCGCCAACCCTTTGGTTGCGGCGAGTTGAGGCAGATCAAAGCGATGGCCTGCGCCGATTGATGGGTTGGCAGTCGATCTCCATCCGTATCGAAAACGCGCAAATCACGACGCGCGCGGCGCCGCGCTGGCGGGATTTGGCTGACCTGTCGCGATGTGGATTAGTTTGCTCGCAAATGTCCGACCGTATGTTTGCGCGCGCCTCGCCAGGATGATGCATTGTCGCTCGACTGCGCTTGGGGCTCAGGAGCAGACAAATGAACGCAGGCGATTTGAAAAGCGAAACTCACGATCGGGAGACCCGCCTTCGTTTCATGCGTATCGACCACAGAACGAGCGCTGCTCTGCGGGAGTTCTGGCCGGTCGTAGAGAAGGCGCTGCCGCAGGTGCTCGACGGCTTCTACGGGCACGTCGGACGCGAGCCAGGCCTGGCCAAGCTGATCGGAAATCAATCGGCGCGGTTGAAGACGGCTCAGGGTCAGCACTGGGCGCGTCTTTTCAATGGCCGTTTCGACGAATCCTATATCCAGGGTGTGCGTTCGATCGGGCTGGTGCACAACAAGATCGGGCTCGAACCGCGTTGGTATATCGGCGGATATGCTTTCGTACTGTCCCATCTGACGGATCTTGCGATCGCTACCTATGCCTGGAAGCGGAAGCGGCTGGGTGAGATCATCACCGCGGTCAACTCCGCGGTGATGCTCGATATGGATTTTGCGATCTCCGTCTATCAAGACGCGATGCTGGAGGATCGGGCACGGAGGCAGCGAAAGGTGGATGGCCTGATTGCGGCCTTCGAAGCCAAGGCGACAGTTGCGCTTCACGCCTTGTCCTCATCGTCGAGCGCACTCCGCAACACCGCGGGAAGCATGGGGCAGACCTCCGAACAGACCAGGCAACAGGCGACGAGTGTCGCCTCGGCGTCCGAGGAAACTTCAACGAACGTGCAATCGGTCGCTTCGGCGAGCGAGGAGATGGCGAGTTCGGTGGCTGAAATCGCCCGTCAGGTCAATGAATCGGCTCGGATCGCACAGAGCGCCGTCGATCTGGCCAACAAGGCCGACACGCGCGTGCATTCGCTGTCCGAGGCCGCAAGCAAGATTGGCCGTGTGGTCGAGCTGATCAGTACGATCGCCGGACAGACGAACCTGCTGGCGCTGAATGCAACCATTGAGGCGGCCCGTGCCGGAGAGGCCGGAAGGGGATTCGCGGTCGTGGCTGCCGAGGTCAAGAGCCTCGCCGAACAGACGGCGAAAGCAACCAGTGAAATTGGACAACAGGTTGCGGGCATTCAATCGGCAACCGACGAGTCGGTGCAGAATATCAAGCAGATCGGCGGGATTATCGATCGCATTTCGGAAATCTCCTCCGCCATTGCTTCGGCGGTCGAGCAGCAGGGGGCCGCAACACAGGAGATCGCTCGAAACGTTCAGGAAGCGGCGAAAGGTACGACCGAAGTGTCTTGCAGCATCGATGGAGTGAGCAAGGCGGCGAATGAAGCCGCCGCGGCGTCAGTTCAGGTGCTGGCGGCCTCGTCGCACGTCGCCGAGCAGGGCGAGCTGTTGAGCGCGGAGGTCGAGCGCTTTCTGGAAGGCATACGCGCAGCATAGGACAGGCATCTTGCGGCTATCGGCTCACGAGGATCTCGCTCTTGTCAAACGTGATTGAATTCCCACCGGTGTCTCGTCGTTCCTGCCAGGACGTGCCGCGGGCGGGATCGGCGGATCACGTCGAGGCCGGCGACGTCGACCGCCAGCTCCTGGATCGGGTCGTCGAGCTGCAGAAGATGGCGAAGGGCGAGCTTCGAAGAGTGATCCTGCTGCTCGATCTTGCGGTTTGGCACGGCCGTGAAATCTTAGCTCGAACTGCTGATCCGAATAGCAGGAGAACCATCGAGGGCCAGCTCGTGGTGATCGAACAGGCGCTGCAGGTGGTTCGCGAAAAGGTGATCAACCTCTAGCGAACCCGCGGTACGGCTCACTCCATCCTCCCGAACATCTCCACCAGCGTCTCGCGCAGCCAGCGCTGCGCGGGGACGGTGTCGTTGCGCTGGTGCCAGAACAGGCTGACGACGCGCGGCGGCGCCGGCAGCGGCACCGGCACTGCGTGCAGATGCGGCGCGTGGCGCGACTGCGCGCTGAGATCGCGCGGCAGCACCGCGATCAGGTCGGACTGGCGGACGATCTCGTAAGCGGCGTTGTAGTGGTTGACGGTCGCGACCAGGTTGCGCGACAGCCCGCGCGAGGCGAGAAACTGATCGTAGGTCGGCAGCGTCCGCCCGGCGAGGCTGACATCGACGTGTTTGGCGTTGAGGAAGCCGCGCGTGCTCAGCCGCTTCTGCCTGGCCAGGGGATGATCCTTCCGCATCATGCAGGCATATTCGACGGTCCACAGCGAGCGTGAGCGGATCGCGGCCGGCGGATGCTGCGCCTCGTTGACATAGACGCTCAGCACGCAATCGACCCGGTTGTCCTCGAGCCGATCGCCGATCTCCAGAATGGTGTTGGGCATGGTGTGGATGCGCACCGCCGGCGCCACCTCGCTGAACCGGATCAGCAGCCGCGGCATCACCAGCGAGGCGACGTAGTCCGACATCGACAGGCTGAACTCGGCCTGGGCGCGCCGCGGCTCGAACGCGTCCTCGTCGAGCGCGTGGCGCACGTTCTCCAGCGCGTCGCCGATCGGCTCCCACAACGCCACCGCGCGTTGTGTCGGGCGGATCCCGGTGGCCGTACGCACGAACAGGGGATCGCCGAGCGCGTCGCGCAGGCGGGCGAGCGCGTTGCTGACCGCGGGCTGGGTCATCGTCAGCGCGCTCGCCGCACGGGTGACGCTGCCTTCGGTCATCAGCGCCTCGAAGACTTTCAGGAGGTTGAGGTCGAGGGTGCGGAAGGACACGGGCGATATTCACAATGGTGATGTGCCAGATAACGATTATAAATTATTCCCATAATCATGATTTGTCTATCATTGCCCCAATGACCCACGGCGCGTGCCGAACCGTGGGGCGGAGGGGGATTTCATGTCCATGATCTCGGCGCGCATCGAGCGCCTGCCGTTCGCGCCTTTCCACGTGCACCTGCTGCTGATGGGCGGGCTCGGCTATCTGTTCGACGCGATGGATGCCGCGGTGCTGGCGTTCATCCTGCCGGTGCTGCGCACCGCCTGGAGCCTCAGCAATGTCGAGACCGGCGTGCTCGGCAGCAGCACCTTCGTCGGTTATTTGTTCGGCGCGCTGCTCGCGGGGACGCTGGGCGATTTGATCGGCCGTCGCGCGGTGATGATGTCGGCGCTGGCGCTCTACAGCGTGGCCTCGCTGGTCAGCGCCGCGGTCGACAGCTGGCCGGCGTTCTTCGCCGCGCGCGTCGTCGCCGGCATGGGCACCGGCGCGGAGAGTGCGATCATCGCGCCTTACCTCGCGGAATTCGTGGCGCGGCGCTACCGCGGTGCCTTCACCGGCGCGCTGGCCGGCTTCTTTTCGTTCGGCTTCGTTGCCGCTGCCTTGCTCGGCTATTTCATCGTGCCGGCCTATGAGAATGGCTGGCGCATCGTGCTCGTCATCACCGCCGTGCCGGTGGTGATGTTGCTGTGGTGGCGCCGCTCGCTGCCGGAATCGCCGCGCTGGCTGGAAAGCCGGGGCAGGGAAACGGAAGCCAGCGCGGTGCTCGACAGGATCGAGGCGAGCTTCGCGCGCGAGGGCCGGGTGCTGCCGGCGCCGGTCGCCGAACCGGCTGCGCCTGCCGTCTCGTCGGGAACGCTGCTGAGCAATTTTGCCGCCCTGCTGGCCGGCCACCAGGCCCGCATCACCATCATGACCTGGATCATGTGGCTGTCGATCACCTTCAGCTACTACTCTTTCTTCGTCTGGATTCCCGGCCTCCTGGTGCAGAACGGCATGAGCATCACCAAGAGCTTCGGCTATTCGCTGGCGATGTATTGCGCGCAGGTGCCCGGCTATTTCACCGCCGCTTTCTTCAACGAGCGGATCGGACGGCAGGCGACGATCGCGTCCTACATGCTGCTCGGCGGCGTCAGCGCGCTCGGGCTCGCGTTCGCCAAGAGCGATGGCGAGATCATGGCGGCGGGGTTGCTGCTGTCGTTCTTCATGAACGGCACCTATGCCGGCGTCTATGCCTACACCGCCGAGGTGTTTCCGACCGCGATCCGGACCACCGGCGCCGGGCTCGCCTCCGCGATCGGCCGCATCGGCGCCATCGCGGCGCCGATCTTGGTCGGCTACCTCTATCCGAATTTCGGCTTTGCCGGCGTGTTCGGGGTCACCACGTCCGTGCTGTTGATCGGCGCGCTCACCGTCGTGCTGATGGGCGTGCCGACGCGCGGAAGATCGCTGGAAGAAATTGCAAGCAAGACCGCGTGACGACGGCGGCGTCCTGACAGGAGACTCTCATGCCAACTACCCTTTTCAAGAATGCCGCGCTGCTCGATCCGCTGCGCTCCGAACTGCTCGAAGGACACCACGTGCTGGTCGAGGATCGCCTGATCAAGGAAGTGTCGGATCGGTCGATCGACGCTTCGGCCGATCGGGTCATTGATCTCGCGGGCAAGACCCTGATGCCCGGCCTGATCGACCTGCATGTGCACGCGGTCGCCGTCGAGCTCGATCTGTCGCAGCAGGCGCGGATGGCCAACGTGCTGGTGACCTTGCGCTCGACCATGCTGTTGCGCGGCATGCTGAAGCGCGGCTTCACCACCGTCCGCGATGCCGGCGGCGCCGGCTACGCGCTGAAGCAGGCGATCGACACCGGCCTCACCGACGGTCCGCGGCTGTTCGTCTCCGGCCGCGCGCTCAGCCAGACCGGCGGCCATGGTGACGGGCGGGCGCGCTCGGACTATCTGGCCGACCCGACCTGCTCCTGCTGCGTGCGGGTCGGCGCGATCGCACGCGTCGTCGACGGCGTCGATGCGGTGCGCAAGGCGGTGCGCGAGGAGCTGCAAATGGGCGCCGACCAGATCAAGATCATGGCCTCGGGCGGCGTCGCGTCGCCGACCGATCCGATCGGCGCTTACGGCTATTCCGAAGACGAGATCCGCGCTATCGTCGCGGAGGCGAAGGCGCGTCACACCTATGTGCTGGCCCATGCCTACACCGCTGAGGCGATCGAGCGCGCGGTGCGCTGCGGTGTGCGCACCATCGAGCACGGCAATCTGATCGATCCTCCGACCGCGCGGCTGATGGCCGAGCAGGGCGCCTATGTCGTGCCGACGCTGATCACCTACGAAGCATTGGCCAACGAGGGCGCGAAATACGGCCTGCCTGCCGCGAGCGTCGCCAAGATCGCCGATGTCCGCGATGCCGGCCTGCGCTCGCTAGCGATCTATCGCGAGGCCGGCGTGAAGATCGGGTTCGGCACCGATCTGCTCGGGCCATCACAGCGTTTGCAGAGCGACGAATTCCGGATCCGCGCCGAACTGCTGGGCCCGCAGGCGGTGATTGCGAGTGCGACCGTCGTGGGCGCCGAGGTGCTCGGCATGGAAGGCAAGCTCGGTCGCATCGCGCCGGAAGCGTTTGCCGATCTGCTGGTCGTGGAAGGCAATCCGCTGCGCGACGTGACGTGTCTGCTCGGCCAGGGCGAGCACATTCCGCTGGTGATGAAGGCCGGCAAGGCGGAGGTCGACAGGCTGGGCGGGTAGGGGGTAATGACCTTAACTGACGGGGGAATCCTCAGATCATCGCATCAAGCTCGCCAACCGGAAGGTTCTCAAGGCGGGTGTTCATTGTCGCGGGGAAGTTGCTCTCCTCCAGTCTCACCCTCTAGCGCTCTAACTTGGGCCTCAATCAGCCTGCGCTGTTCTAAAACGGGAACTGCGTTCAATAGTTCGGCAAGTTTCCATCCCGGTACAACGGCCATCATTCCAGAATTTACCTTGACTTGTTGGGCGCGGGGCTCCGCGAAGTTAATGGGG
>CALRXG020000282.1:0-9214 GCA_943372075.1 Bordetella parapertussis
CGGCCGTGATGCTTTCGGTGTTCGTGCGCGAGCCTGAATTCCAGGGCCAGACCAAGGATCGGCTCGCCACCGCCGAAGCGCAGCGCATCGTCGAACAGGCCATGAAGGATCCGTTCGACCACTGGCTGTCAGGCAATCCGAACCAGGCCAACCGGCTGCTCGATTTCGTGATCGACCGCGCCGAGGAGCGGCTGCGCCGCCGCCAGGAGAAGGAAACCGCGCGCAAGACTGCCGGCAAGAAGCTGCGTCTGCCCGGCAAGCTCGCCGATTGCTCCGATGCCGGCACCGAAGGCTCGGAACTGTTCATCGTCGAGGGCGACTCGGCCGGCGGCAGCGCCAAGCAGGCGCGCGATCGCAAGACCCAGGCCGTGCTGCCGCTGCGCGGCAAGATTCTCAACGTCGCCTCCGCCGGCAAGGACAAGCTGACCGCCAACGCACAGATCTCCGATCTCGTGCTGGCGATCGGCTGCGGCACGCTCGCGCACTATCGCGAAGAGGATCTGCGCTATCAGCGCATCATCATCATGACCGACGCCGACGTCGACGGCGCACATATCGCTTCGCTGTTGATCACCTTCTTCTACCGGCAGATGCCGCGACTGATCGACGAGGGCCATCTCTATCTGGCCGTGCCGCCGCTCTACAAGCTGAAGCACGGCACCAAGTCGGTCTATGCCCGTGACGACGCGCACAAGGATCAGCTGATCAAGAGCGAGTTCAACGCCAACGCCAAGATCGAGGTCAACCGCTTCAAAGGCCTCGGCGAAATGAACCCGACGCAGCTCAAGGAAACCACGATGGACCCGGCCAAGCGCACGCTGCTGCGCGTGGTGCTGCTTGCGGATGATCGCGAGGGCACCGCCGACTCGGTCGAGCGGCTGATGGGCACCAAGGCGGAAGCGCGCTTTGCCTTCATCTCCGACAAGGCCGAATTCGCCAGCGACGACCTGCTAGACGTCTAGGCCCAACCGACTGATTTCAAATCATTTTCCGGCCGCCTCTCGAACCGGGGCGGCCGCTTTCATTCGCGGTTTCCGAGAGCACCGGAGGTATCGTTTTCGGCCGGTTGTGTCCCACCCGCAACAGCATTTCCAACGGAACCACGTATAGTCCTGACATCAGTTTTCGGGAATCGGCGCCAAGGCGCTCCCGGCAGCGACCCGATCGAACGCTAAGTCGAGGATTTGGATATGAAGAAGGTTTTGCTCGCTCTGACCGCGGTTGCTGCGATGACGGGTTCGGCATCGGCTGCTGATCTGGCCGCCCGTCCCTACACCAAGGCTCCGGCCCCGATCGTGGTGGCGCCGAGCTGGACCGGCTTCTACATCTTCGGCGGTGGCGGCGGCGGCATCTGGGATGCTGACACCGGTGTCCAGTCGACCGCGACCGGTGCGCCGATCCTCGGCTTCAATCAGCGCCAGGGCGGCGACGGCTGGTACGGCACCGTCGGTGCCGGCTACGACTGGCAGACCGCCAACAGCTGGGTCCTCGGCGTGTTCGCCGACGGTCAGTTCGGCAGCCTGAAGGGCACCATCCAGGATCAGGGTCCGTTCGTCGCCGGTAACATCAAGAATGACTACTCCTGGGCCGCCGGTGCGCGCCTCGGTTATCTGGTCGCCCCGAACGTTCTGTCCTACGTCAACGCCGGTTACTCCAACTCGCACTGGAAGGGCACCACGCTGTTCAACACCGCGAGCGCTCTGCCCTCGGGCCTGCACACCAACGGCTTTGATCGCAGCGGCTGGTTCGTCGGCGGCGGCGTCGAGAACAACCTGAACATCTTCGGCATCACCGCGCCGGGCTGGTTCATGAAGACCGAGTATCGCGCCGCTTACTACGACAACAAGAACATCTCCGAGCTGGCCGACGTCACCAACATCTCCAACGGCCGCGACATCACCTTCAAGCCGTTCGTCCAGACCATCAGCACCGCGCTGGTGTACCGCTTCAACTGGACCGGCCCGGTTGTCGCCAAGTACTGAGTTCAGGTACTGAGCTGACGACTGATCGCTGCTGATCATGCAGACCAAAAGCCCCGGCATCGTCCGGGGCTTTTTTGTTGCCCGGCCGCGGTCGGGAACAGTTCAACGCGCAGGGCCGGCCGGCTGCACCCGATCTGGTCAGCGCGGTGGTGATCGGGCAGTCTCGCCCCGGATTGAAAACCCCAGCGGACAACAGCAATGAAAAACGGACAGTTTGATCTCTCGGGCAGGGTTGCCATCGTCACCGGCGGCAATGGCGGCATCGGGCTCGGCATGGCGCGGGGCCTGGCGGATGCCGGCGCGGCGGTTGCTGTGGTCGGCCGCAACGAGGCGAAATCGAAGGCTGCCGTGGAGGATCTGGCCAAGCGCGGCGTCAAGGCGATCGCGGTGGCAACCGACGTGACCGACAAGGCCGCGGTCGCGGCCATGGTCGCGCGGGTCATCGGCGAGCTCGGCCGCATCGACATCCTCGTCAACAATGCCGGCATGAGCATCCGCAAGCCGCCGCACGAGCTCGAGCTCGACGAGTGGAGCAAGGTGATCGACACCAACCTGACCAGCGCGTTCCTGTGCTCGAAGGCAGCCTATCCGGCGCTGAAGACGTCGGGCCACGGGAAGATCATCAATATCGGCTCGATGATGTCGATCTTCGGTGCGAGCTTCGCCGCGGCCTATGCCGCGAGCAAGGGCGGCATCGTGCAGTACACCCGCGCCTGCGCCAACGCCTGGGCGCCCGACAACATCCAGGTCAATGCCATCCTGCCCGGCTGGATCGACACCGACCTGACCAAGGGCGCGCGCCAGCAGGTTGCCGGCCTGCACGAGCGCGTGCTCGCACGCACGCCGGCGGCACGCTGGGGCGCGATCGACGATTTTGCCGGCATCGCCGTGTTCCTGGCCTCGCCGGCGTCGGACTTCGTCACCGGCACGGCGATCCCGGTCGACGGCGGCTATTCGGTCATGGCCTGAGACACAGAGGTCCCCCGCAACGCAGCGGCCTCTCTGTGTCCTGTCATGGCCCGGGAGAAGTGCGCCGGTACGCGCGGCGCGTCAGCTCGCGGCCGGCGAGTGCACATGCTCCGGCCGCACCCCGACGGCGACGAGACGCGCCGTGAGCCCCTGCAGAACGGGCAATGCCGTGATCAGCCGCAGCGCGAACGGGATCGGCTGATCGCCCGGCTTCAACGCCGCGCTGATGATGTTGTTCTGTGCGATCACCTGCATCCGCTGCGTCACCCGCACCGGGAATTCGCGGCGGCGCCTGACCGCATCGAGCTCATCCTCCGACGGACAGCCATGCACGAGCTTCGCCGCCAGGATGTTGGCGGTCGCGACCGCGTCCTGCACCGCGAGGTTGACGCCGACGCCGCCGATCGGCGACATCGCATGCGCCGCGTCGCCGATGCAGAGCAGGCCCGGACGAGTCCAGCGCGTCAGGCGATTGATCGCCACCGTGAGCAGCTTGACGTCGTCGAAGCTCTTCACGTCGGCAACGCCGGCCTTCAGGATCGGCGCGAGGCGCAGCACATCCTCGAGCAGCGCCGGCAATCCCCTCGCCTTCACGGCCTCGTATTGACCCTTGGCGATGACATAGGCGCACTGCCAATAGTCGCCGCGGTCGAACGTCACCATCATCTTGCCGTGGTCGACACGGGCGAACAGATTCTCGGTCTCGTCCGGACGCCGCCCGACGCGAAACCACAGCACGTCCATCGGCGCGCCGATCTCCTCGACCGCGAGGCCGGCGCGCTCGCGCACGATGGAATGGCGGCCGTCGCAGCCGATCACGAGATCGGCCGCGATATCGCCCGGACCATCCGGCGTCTTGGCGCGGACACCCGTCACCGCGTCACCGTTCCGGATCAGGTCGGTTGCTTCCGCGCTCATCAGCACCTTGAGCGATGCAAACCGGTTGCCGCTCTCGCGCAGGAAATTGAGGAAGTCCCACTGCGGCATCATCGCGATGAAGGGATATTTGACGCTGAGGCGGCTGAGGTCGGCGATCCGCACCGAGGTGCCACCGAAGATGCCGTCGAGGTGCTGGATCTGCTGGTGCGGCAGCTTCAGGAAGCCATCGATCAGGCCGAGTTCATCCATCACCTGCAAGGTCGAGGGATGCACGGTGTCACCGCGGAAGTCACGGAAGAAGTCGGCGTGCTTCTCCAGCACCACGACGTCGACCCCGGCGCGTCCGAGCAGATAGCCGAGCATCATGCCGGCCGGCCCGCCGCCGACCACGCAGCAGCGCGTCTTCATGACCTTTCCTGCCGACAGTATCGACGTGTCGATCATTTCGATTGCCCTGCCAGACCCGATGATTGCATTTCGAGGTCACGATTTGGGAGCAGCTAGCCGTCACAGCATACGCCAGGCAGGCAGCAAGGTCGTCACCGCCTGAGGGCATCAACAGAAACCCCGGCCAGTGGCCGGGGTTCCCCGAATTTGCCAAGCGTCAGGTCGTGACAAGCGTCAGGTCGTGATCAGTATCGCGCGACGACAGGTCCCCCAAAACGGTAGTTCACGCCGACCCTCGCGATGTTCGCGGTAAGGTGGGTCGAATTGCTGTAGGCGAACCCGGCGAATGCGGGAGTCAGGACACCCACGCCATTCAACTTGCCAAAGTCGAGGTAGAGATATTCTCCCTTCACCGACCAGTTTCGGGCGAATGCATATTCGAAGCCGGCGCCAACGGTCCAACCGACGCGAGTGTCGGACGCGTTGGAGTTGAACACGAACGGAGCAAGCTGAACGATCGATTGGTTGACGCTGAGATTGGTGACGGCCACGCCACCTGTTGCATAAAGCAGCCAGTGGTCGTTGGCCCAACCGAGACGACCACGACCGGTGAAGAGCCAATCGGTGGAAACAGACGAGGTGGGCGTAAAGAAACTCGTCGGCGGCCCGATCGCTCCGCCGGGCAAAGTGCTGGGAAATGGGAACGTTCCCGTTGTGCTGGCACGCATCCGAAACGACTCGAAGTCCGCTTCGAGGCCCAATACCGTGCTGTTCACCTGCCAATTGTACCCGGCCTGGACGCCGCCGGTAAAGCCGTCGGGCTTGATGCGAGGTGAAGCCGCATTCGAAATTGCGGCGGAGTCGACCGCAAGGAACGGCGGGATCGGAACGGTTTCGACCCCGTTGATGGCAGCCCGGCCCCACGCATACCCCGCATTTCCGCCGACGTAGAACCCGGTCCACGTAAACACGTCAGCGACCACGGGCGGCGGCGCCTTGACGGCCATGTCAGCGGCCATCGCATTACCAAAGCAAGAAAGGCCCAACAGGACCGAGATTGAGGCACACCTCAAAAGCTTCTGCATTTTGCCCCCCCCCAAAAAGCATTGGTTCAAAAATAAAATAATAATGATTTGTATTTGGCCGACGCCTTGCTGACGAGCAGAAAGCCGCGACAGGGTGTCACCCCCCTCACTTTCCTCGTGAAAGTTGCGGTCGAGCAACAGTTCTCGGGAGACCGGTCGGATGCTCGGTCAGCGCCGGAACGTCTTGATCTCGGACACGCTGCCGTCGCGATAGGTCAACTCCACCGAGACCGCCTTGGTCTGTGGCGCGAGCCTGAGATAGGTCTGGGCGTTCGATGGGATCGCCACGGGATCGCGCTGATCGCAGGGCGGCATCTTCAAAACCTTGTCCGGCACCGCGCTGTCGATGCCGATCCGCACCTCGCGGATCGCGCAGCGATACGACATCAGGTGGGTGTAGTAGACCAGCAGCCCATTGAACTCGCGGAACGACAGCCAGCTCGTCGCGGTCATGTCGAGAATCTTGCGCTGGTCGCGGATCAGCGCGGCGTCGGGATCGAACTTGATCGGGAACGGGCCCTGCATCTCGCCCTGGCTATCGACATAGCGCAGCTCGATGATGGCCGCCGGCGCGTCGGCCGGAAGCTCGATCGACGGGTTGGGCATCCGCTTGCGCGTGCGCGGGTCGAGCGTGTCCATGAAGCCGGTTTCGCGGAAGTCGCCGCTATCGCCGATCCGCCAGGAAATACCGAGCGTCGGATCGGCGATCGAGAACACGACGGTCCAGCCGCCATTGTGCCGCGAGAAGCTCGCGATCGGCGCGTTGATCGAATCCTCCTTCGGCAGCTTCGGCACTGCGACCGGCGGCAGCGCCGCGACCTGCTGCGATGGCGCGGCTGGCTTGGCCGCGTCGGCCTGCGCCTTCGCGAGCCCGTTCAGGAAGACGTCGTCGACCATCTGGTCGAAATAGACCGGGATCTGCTTGTGCTTGACGGTCTCGGCCATCTCGCTGACCTGGCGCCGGGTGCGCTGCGCGACCTGCACGAGGTTCTCGCCGGGCTTCAGCAGCTCCTTGGCAAAGGTCCGCGTGAACACCGAATTGGGATTGGCGTCGTCGTCCGAAAGCCGGTCAAGCGCGGTCTGCCGTGGCCCCGCCGAGAACACCGAGAACACGCCTTCGGGCAGTTGCGTCATCGGCGCGAGGCCACCGCCGCCGGCGACAGCGCGCGTCCCGGCGCGCTCGAACGGATTGTTGCGGCATGCGTCGAATACCAGGATCGAGGTCCGCGCCTTCTTGTTCTGCAGCCGCTCGACGACGCGATCGGCGAGAACCGAGGCGTCGCGCACCAGCTCCTCCTGCCCTTCGGTGGCAGCCGGCACGTCGGTCGGCAGCAGGAAATTCTGCCCGGCGATCTCGAAGCCGTGACCAGCATAGAAGAAGAACACGGTGTCGCCCGGTTCCACGACGCGGTCGAACGCCAGCAAGGTCTCGGAGAACGCCTGCCGGTTGAGATTCTCGGCCACCATCACGCTGAAGCCGAGTTGCTTCAGCGTGTCGCCCATGGTGCGGGCGTCGTTGACCGCCTTCTGCAACTTGGGCACGTTCCTGTAGTCATTGTTGCCGATCACGAGTGCGACGCGCTTCTCGGCCTCGGCGGGCGCGGCCGCTGCGATGATAGCGACCGCCAGGAGGGTCGCCGAAAGTTTCGAAAGCCAGCTCGTCATCCGTTTCCCGCCTGCACGACCCGTGTGCCGCTCGTGCGACCGCCCACCTGGAGCATGATCCCGAAGATCATGCTTTAAGAATCTAAAACGCGACGGCGATTCGACCTGATCCCATCGCCACTTTAATAGTCGGTTCAGCCGTTTGGCCGGTTCAAGGCCGAACCATCGCGGTACTAACCGGCAGCAGCCGGCCAAGATGAGGCGGACTGTCGCTCTCGGGTCAAGTTTCCTTTTCCGGTCCGCATGATAGATTTCGAGCTTCGATCCGGCTCGAGCTCTCCGCAGGTCCCAAGGGCTTTTCCGTGTACACATGGTCTACTGATCAAGTCGATCCCCGCGATCGCTTCGACTATTGGCGCGAGGTCCGCGCCAAGGGATTGTTCGGCGTCACCGCGGAGCTCGAGCCTGACCGCCGCCAGGACTTCTTCGGCGAGTTTTCCTTGCGCAAGCTCGGCGATGCCGGGCTGGTCGAGCTGCGCGCCTCGCCCTATCGGGTCGAGCGGCGCAACGGCGACATCGCCGACGCGCGCAGCGACAGCCTGTGCATCTACCAGCAACTCGGCGGCGGCGGCTGGTTCGGCGGCGCACGGCTCGACGAATTCGCGGTGCGCGACGGCATGTTCGCGACCAGCTATTCGGACCTGCCCTATCGCACCGTCCCGCTGCATGACGACGGCTTCCATCTGCGCATCATCAAGATTCCAGTGGCGAACGTCGTCCCGCCCGGCGCCGAGCTCGGCGAACTCGTGCCGCAGCCCGTACGCGACCAGGTCGGGCTGCGGCCGTTGCTGGAATCATGCTTCCATGACCTGACCGAAAGCAAAGACGCGGCGGCCGACACGGTTCCGATGATCCAGGCGCTTGCCCATATTGCGCTGATCGAGCGCGGTATCATGCGGCCGAAGAGCCGGCTCGCGCAGCAAGCGCTGCGAAGTGCCCATCTGTCGTTGGCCCGCCGCCTGATCCGGCAGCATCTGTCGAGCGCGGCGCTGTCGCCGACCCTGATCGCCGGCCTGCTCGGCGTCTCGGTCCGCCATCTGCACATCCTGTTCGAGCAGACGGAGATGAGCTTCTCGGAGACCGTCACCGGGCTCCGGCTCGCGCAAAGCCGTCGCCTGCTCCGCGAGCGGCCCGGGCAGACCATCGCCGAAGTCGCCTTTGCCTGTGGCTTCGAAAGCCTCGCGACGTTCTACCGCCTCTTCAATGCCGCCGAATCCATGACGCCCGGCCACTACAGGGCACAGTCCGCCTGAGCGGGGACGGCGCCCCGACGGGCCGGCACACCGGACTGTTGCGGGTTGCTAAACCGCGGCCATGCCCCTAAGCCGGATTCGCGGCGTCTCGCGTGCCGCCCCTCCACGCCTGCGGATCGCTGATGCCGAAGAAGATGATCAAGCCCGGACCCGATCTGCTCAAGCAGGTCGACCGGGCCTTTCTCGACTACGGCTATGGCGGCCTGTCGATGGTCGGGCTCGCCAAGGCCTGCGGCTTCACGCAGCGCGCGCTGTACTACTATTTCGGCAACAAGGAAGATGCGTTTCGCGCGGTGATCGCCTGGCACCATGTCGAGGATGTCGAGCTCGCGATGCAGGCCGGTCGCTCGGTGCGGGCCAATGGCGGCGGCGCGCTCGATATATTCGCCGAGATCCTCGACGTGCGTTACGGCGAGACGCGGCGCCGCCTCACGCATTCGCCGCACACCGTCGAGCTCAACGCCGAGGCCTTCAGACGCTGCCGTGATCTGATGATCAAGACGGCCGTTTCATTCCAGGGTGAACTGGAAAGGCTGGTGATCGACTTGCAGGCTGCGCGGCTGTTGAAGCTGAACGGCGCGTTCACGCCAGCGCAAATCGCCCAGGGACTTGCCGACGGCGGACGTGCCGTCAATCAATCGCTCCCGCCGATTGCCCATGACGACTTTTCAGCCCGCTACCGCCAGACCTGCGCGATGGTGCTCTACGGCTGTGCCGTGATGCCGAAACGGAAGTAATTCCCAGTTTGCGCAAGCGCGTGCGCCGCACGCAACGTCCACCGATCCGCGAAAATCGACCGAAAGGGCCCGGCCGCGCCATTGCCGCGACCGATCGCTGCGTGGCGACGCATTTTTTCTGTTTCATTAATTGCGTTGTTATGTGAAATATACGTACTGCGATCGCAGGACTTTCCGGAGGCGTCTCGAATGGTCGACACGGGGCATCGCGGCGACCGGGCGCATCGCCGCACGATCGGACACGAGCCCGGTCGAAG
>CALRXG020000283.1:0-9205 GCA_943372075.1 Bordetella parapertussis
TATTCCAGAACGAAGGCTAGTTCGCAGCGCTGCGCGCCAGCCGCCGCAGCATTGCGGCGATCTGCTGGTTGTCCTGCTCGGTTTGATCGGGCTTGCGTGCGGTCTCGCGGCGAGGCGCCGGCGTCTCGGCGCGGCGCGCGACCGGAGTCGCCGCGCGGCGTGGCGCTGCCTCCGCCAGACGCAGCGGGCGATCGCGGTTGACGACGGCCATCGGCGGCGCCGGCTCGGTATGGAGCGAATCCCACGGCGCGTGCCACTCGTCGCTGATCTCGTAGGGCGGCGTCCGCGTGCGCGTCAGCCGGAACACCAGCGCACTGACCAGGCCGGCCAGCGCCAGCGCGCCGATCATCACGATCAGCAGCATCTGCGTCGAAGAGGATGACTTCTCGGCAGGCGTCTCGGCTGTCGCGGGAACAGGTGCGGGCGCGGCCGCCTGCTGCGGCGTTGCATCAGCTTGCGCGACCACGGTTGGCTGATCCGCCACATGCCGGGTTCCGTTGGTTCCGGCCATGCTCGAGGCGTCAAGCCACCGCGCATTCGCGTCTGATGATTGGGTGTTCGTGTCGGGCGGCGTTGCGGAGGCCGTGGGAGCTGGCGCTGCGCTGTCCGCCTGACCGGGGCCAGCAACCGCGATAGGCGCGGTCCCGGCCTGCGGTGAGGGCCATTCAGCACGCGCATCGGCGATGGATTTGCGCATTGCCGGCTGGCCCTGTGGTGGTGTTGCGTCGGCCGTCGCCGTATCGGGCGCGGCTGCTGGCTGCGGCTGCGCGGCTGCCGTCTTGGCAACCTTGTTCTTGGCGTCACCGAGATACCAGCACTTCTTCTGGGTGCTGCGGTCGAGGTGATAGAACCAGTGGCTTCCAGCGGGCGCGGCCCCCTTCGGCGCGGACTGGCAGTTGTCCGCCGTCCTGGCAGTAGCCGTGCTGTTGCTCGCCGTGGTGGCGGCGTTCTGGGCCATGGCGCCGAAGTTGGCGCCGGCCATGATGCTGGCGGCAAGCGCCGCAGCGAATTTCGCTGAACGATTTGACATACACGTCCCCGGTATTTCTTTTTTTACGCAAACGCTGGCGATACCAATCTCGGCAAAGAGTTGGGTCGCAATGCGCCGCAAATCCGGAGCGGGTAGGGCTTAATTGGGGCTTGCGGCGCTCCGCAATTGCGGCGCGCCGGGGCGGCAGACTTCGAGGGACAGGGAAGGAGCGGACTATCGTTTTGATGCGGTCCAGTGGCCCCTGCATCCGTCGGAGCGGACGAACGAGCCGGAACCGCTGCGGCCCGAGAACCGGCCCGAACTGGTCCAGGTCAGACTTCCGGCGGATCCGCCTCCGGTCGTGGCGCCGTTCGGGCTGACGTGTCCGGAACTCATCTCTCCGGAAATACTGCCGCCGGATATCACCAGTCGCTCGGTGCTCGACCCGCAAGGCGAGCCTTCGGCAACGACGACCCACGAACCATCGAAATTGCCGCCACCGCCTTCGCTGCCACCTTTCCTGGTGGCGCGGCGTGGCGCTTCCGAACTCTTGCTTCGCTCCGGCTTCGAGGGCGTCACCGCGCGCGGCGCGGTGCGGGTCCCGGACAGCGACTTCTCGTCATTGCCGATGCTGCCGCCGCTGCTGCCGGACTGCGCAAGCGCTGCAGGCGTGCTGGCGGCGAACAGAAGCGCCGCAAAGGGCAGGATCATTCGTCTACGTGTCGGAAACATCTTGCGCATCGTCGAGCGTGTCCAATCGCTTGATCTAAAAATTCAGGGGTAGCGCGGTCGTTACTGCTTGATGGCGGACCAGGTGCCGCTGCAGCCGTCGGAGCGACGGAACGTGCCCGCGCCGCTGCGGCCGGACAGCCGACCCGAACCGATCGAGGTCAGACCGTTCGCCTGGAAGACCGAGCGCGCCGAACCGTTGGCGCTGACCGATCCGGTCAGACCTTCGCCGATGATCCTGCCGCTCGTGACAACGATCGCGCCGGAGCCGGTGCCGCCGCAGCCGGTCGAGGTCACCACCCAGGCGCCATCGGCACTGCCTCCGCCGCCACCGCCACCCTTGCGTGCCGCGCGGCGCGGCTCGTCCGCTTCCGGCTTGCTGCGCCGCGATGGGTGGCTGGATTCGATCGCGCGTGGCGTGTCGCGCGAGCCGGACAGCGATTTCTCGTCATTGCCGATACTGCCACCGCTGCTGCCGGACTGGGCGAGCACGGCCGTCGAACCTAGGACGGAAGCGAGCAGGGCAGGAAACAGCACGGGTCGAAGCAATCCACGAAACATGTTCTTCATCGTCAATGTGATCCAATGTCATCGAAATAAAACTTAGTGTCCGGTGCCGTCGGCGCAGACGGCATCAATAATGCGACAGGATTTGCCGGCCTTGCCGCATTCGTCAAGCGCGGCGCTCTTGGCGCGATCGAGCGCATCGCGCTGGATCAGCGACCAGGACTTGCTCGATATCGCGAACGCGCCGCAGCGGGTCCCGTAAAAGGAAAGCTCGAGGGTGCATTTGGCGCCACCGCATTTGGCGCGGGCGTCGTCGACCGCGGCGCGTCGCGACGAATGCTTCCAGGAGATGCCCCATTTGTCGATATCGGGCCCGTAGACGATCGATCCCCAGGGCTGCAGGTCCTCCATCTTGCGCAGCCGCGTCAGCACGCCTTCGGTGGCTTCGCCGGTCGGTGTCATCGCGACCTTCTGCTGGAATTTGCTGATCGCCGCGCGCATGTCGTTCGGCTCGGGATCGAAATTGTGCTCGTAGAGGCGGTCGCTCAATTCACGCAGCAGCGCGCCATCTTTGATCGGGATGCGGTCGGGATCGGGCCGCAGCGTGCCCGGCAGTTGCGGTTCGGGTTGCGGCGCGACCGCGACCTTCGGCCCGGCCGGGGCCGCCGGCGGCACGAAATAGAACGTCCCGTCGATCGGCGACGATGAGACCCAGGGCTGTTGCGAGCCGCCGGTCTCGCGTTTCACCGCGAGCCCGACCTGATTGAAGGTCTGGAAGATGTCGAGGCCGGCGAGCCGGATCGTGGCGGCCAGCGCCTTTGTGTAGGGGCTGTGGCCGTCGCTGCCGTCCTGCGCGACATTGCCGGGTTGCGTGGCGTAGGAGATCAGCGTGCCCTCGGGAGCGCGCATCTGCGCAAGACCGCCGTCGGCTGCGCGCAGCCCGCGTCCGCCGAACGGATTGTTCCGGCAGGCGTCGAGGATCACCATGTTGAGCCGCGTGCCGGAGCCCTGCATCTGCCGCAGCACCAGATTGACGTCGAGCATCTGGAAATCGACGTCGGCCTCGCGGGTGGCGTTGGCGCTGACCGGCACCAGATAGTTCGCGCCGGAGACCTGGACGCCGTGGCCGGCATAATAGAACAGCGCGACGTCGGCGCCCTGGACCTGGCGGCCGAAGCTCTGGACCGCGATGTCCATCGCCGGCTTGTCGAGATCGAGCTGGGCGCGGCCGCCGACCAGGGTGAAGCCGAGGCTTGCCAGCGTCTCGGCCATCAGGGCGGCATCGTTGCGCGGATTGTCGAGCCGCGTCACGTTCTGGTAGGCGGAATTGCCGATCACGAGCGCGACGCGCTTTTCGGTGGCCGCCTGCGCCACGCCGATGAACGCCTGCCACAGCAGCGCAAGCAGCACCGCAGCCGCCAAGCTCCTGCCTTGCACCGCTCCGCGCATGCCCTGTGACCTCTCAGCCCGGAGCGTAGATTACCAGCGGGCGCGAGAGGACAAAAGCAGCAGTCAAGGTCACGGGCGCGACCAATCGCGCTCAGTGACGTCACACAAGGGGGGTGCAAGGGCAAGTCCCGCCGGTGTGGCCGGCGGGACTTGGGTGGCCGGCGGGACTTGGGTGCTAGTTCTTCAGGACGATGCGGCCCACGACCTTGCCGGCGCGCAACTCCTCGATCCATCTCTGGACGTCGGCCATCGGCTCTTCCTTCATCGGCGTCGGCTTGATCTTGCCGGCACGGGCGAGCGCCATCAGTTCGCGGCCTTCGGCCAGGGTACCGACCATGAAGCCTTCGATGGTCATGCGCTTGTAGACCCACTGCACCATCGGCAGCGAGAAGTTGCCGCCCATCAGGCCGGACACCACGATCTTGCCGCCGCGCGCGACGGTCGAGACCGCAAACGCCATCGACTTCTCGTTGCCGGCAAAGTCGACCACGCCGTCGAAGCCGCCGTCGCTCTCCTTCAGCATGCGCTTGACGACGTCAGGCTCCGCCGGGTCATAGGCGGCAGCCGCGCCGTTCTTCAGTGCGGTCTCGCGCGCCGCGGGGCTGAGATCGGCGACCGTGATCGGCTGCTTGAACATCGCCTGCGCGAACGACAGGCCCATCATGCCGACGCCGCCAAGTCCGATCAGCAGCAGGTTGCGCTGGCGCGGGCGATCGACCAGCCGCTTCAATGCGCCATAGGCGGTGACGCCGGAGCACATCAGCGTGGCCGCCTGGTTGACCGGCAGCGGATCGTAGTCGAGCAGATATTTCGCGTCGGGCACCAGCACGTGGGTGGCGAAGCCGCCGTCGATCGAGACGCCGAGGAAGCGCTGCTTGACGCAGAGATTCTCGTCGCCGGCGAGACAGTCGCGACACTGGCCGCAGCCGATCCAGGGAAAGACGGCCTTCTTGCTGCCGACCAGGTCCTTCGGCGCATCGGGGCCGACCTCGTCGACGATGCCCGCGATCTCATGGCCGAGCGTGAAGGGCAGTGTCATGCCGCGGGTGGTGTCGAGCTTCTTGCCGCCGCCGAGATCGGCATAGCCGTCCTGGATGTGCAGATCGGAATGGCACAGGCCGCAGCGCTCGATGCGCACCAGCACTTCGCGTCCCTGTGGCTTCGGCGTGTCGACGATGGTTTCGCACAGCGGTGCATCGAATTTGACGAGGGATTGGCGAACCATACGCGCCATTACGTTTTCTCCTGTTGTTCTATTTTGTGGACCGTATATCGGCCAATTCACGGGCCATGGCAACAAAGCCGGCGACCGGAATGGTCTCGGCGCGCCGCGTCGCGTCGATCTGGGCTGCGGCCGCAAGCCGCGCCGGATCGACCGAGAGCGATTTCAGGCTCTGGCGCAGCATCTTGCGACGCTGGCCGAAGGCGGCGGCGGCGACCTGCTCGAGCATGCGGCGGTCGCACGGCTCTGGCGCGGCACGCGGTATCAACCGTACCACCGACGACGTGACCTTCGGTTGCGGCACGAAGGCCGCGGGTGAAATGTCGAACAGGATCTTGGTCTCGGCACGCCAATTGGCGAGCACCGCGAGCCGGCCATACGCTTCCTCGTCCTCATGGGCGACGATACGCTCGGCGACCTCCCGCTGAAACATCAGCACCATGGTGTCGTACCACGGCGGCCACGGCTCGATCGACAGCCAGTCGACCAGGAGCTGGGTCGCGATGTTGTAGGGCAGGTTGGCGACGATCTTGACCTTGCCGCCGTCAAGGAAGGGACGGGGATCGAAATGCTGCGCGTCGCCGTGCACGATTTCGATGCGGCCGGGATAGCGCTTGACGATGTAGTCGAGCGCGGCCAGCGCCCGCTCGTCGCGCTCGATGGCGATCACGCGCTTGGCGCCCATCGCAAGCAGCGCGCGCGTCAGGCCGCCGGGGCCGGGCCCGACCTCGATCACGGTGGAGTCTTCCAGCGGGCCCGCGGCGCGCGCGATCCGTGCAGTGAGATTGAGGTCGAGCAGAAAATTCTGACCGAGCGATTTGCGCGCCGACAGCGAATGCTCGCGAATGATGTCGCGCAGCGGCGGCAGATCGTCGATCGTGCTCACCTAGCTTGAGGCCGCGGCCATGCGCGCGGCGAGCCGCAGCGCGGCGATCAGGCTCGAGGGATTGGCCTTGCCGGTGCCCGCGATATCGAATGCGGTGCCGTGATCGGGCGAAGTTCGCACGAACGGCAATCCCAGCGTGACGTTGACGGCGTCCTCGAACGCGACGGTCTTGATCGGGATCAGCGCCTGGTCGTGATACATGCAGATCGCGCAATCATAGGTCTTGCGCGCGGCCGCGTGGAACATGGTGTCGGACGGCAGCGGACCTCGGACCGCAACGCCGTCGCGGCGCAGGATATCGACCGCCGGCGCGACGATCTCGACATCCTCCATGCCGAGCGTGCCGTCCTCGCCGGCATGCGGATTGAGGCCGGCTATGGCAAGCCGCGGCGCCGCCAGGCCGAACCGCGCCTTCATGTCGGCGACCACGATGCGCGCGGTCGAGACGATCAGGTCGGTCGACAATTGCGCCAGCGCTTCGCGGACCGAAACGTGGATCGTGACCGGGACGACGGCGAGGCCCGGCGACCACAGCATCATCACCGGCTGCGGCGCCGGCCCGCCGCGGGCGGCGGCAAGCTCGGCGAGGAATTCGGTATGGCCGGGGTGCCGGAAGCCGGCACGGTACAGCACATTCTTGGCGATCGGATTGGTGACGACGGCGCTGGCCTTGCCGGAGGCGACGTCGGCGACGGCCTGACGGATCGACGCCAGCGCGGCATCTGCGCTGGTCGCGTCGGGCTGGCCCGGTCGCGCCGTCGCTACCTTGCCGGTTGCGACGACGGGGAGGGCGTGGGCAAACGCTGCACCGGCCTCCTCCGCGCCCACCTCGGCAAGCTCGACGGCAAGCCCGAGCGCCTTCGCGCGCTCGGCCAGGGAGGCGGGGTCGCCGAGCAGATAGAATGGCGGAAGATCAAGCTCGCGGCGGCGCAGCCATGCGGCGAGCGTGATGTCGGGGCCGATGCCTGCGGGCTCGCCGGATGTCAGTGCGAGAGGTTGGGCCATGCATCAACGATAATCGATCATCGCCCGCCTGGATATTCGATCATCGCGGCTTTTCGGACTTCCTGCAGATAGGCCTTCGACTTCGCCTCGTACTTCTGCACGTACATCTTGTCCCGCATCTCGCGCTTCTTCGGCGTGTCCACGGTGGTCGCCTTGCGGCCGCAGAGGACGACCATTTCGACGCCTTGCTTGGTGATCTCGGGCGGGGTGAGGTGGCCGACCGGGGTCTTGTCCAGGATATCGCGCAGCGACTGCGGCAGGTCGGCCGAGGTCTTCACCACGATTTCGCGGATCGCGGCATTGCGCATCGACTTGAAGTAGGAGTTGGCCTCCTCACAGCTGGTCACCCGCTCGCGCAGGGTGTCGGCTTCCTTGCGGCGTCCCTCGAATTCCGACTGCGGAGCGCCGCGGGGCACGATCAGAACCACCGGCTGCATCCGGTATTCGAACGCCTCGGCGTCGGGGGCGTCCCCGGTCTCCTTGACCGCAGTCGCCACGTCCCTCTCGCCGACCTGCAGGCTCTCCTTGAAGCGGCCACGGACCAGGCTGGTCCAGACCATGTCGGCCCTGATGCGCTGCTTCAGCGTATCGGGCCGGATGCCCTTGCTCTCCAGCACCTTGGTGAGCTGGTCGCCCGACAGCCGCATCCGCTGCGCCATGCCGCCGAACGACTGCTCGATGTCGTTGGCGGTGGGATCGACGCCATATTTCTTGGCTTCCTTGATCTTCAGCTTCTCGTCGATCAACTCGTCGAGGACGGTTTTGCGATCGGGGGTCTTGCCGCCGGTCAGGGCGTTCAGCTTCGAGCGCTGCTCGATGTCGAAAGCGGTAATGGGTTCGCCATTGACCATCACGGCGATGCTCTGGGCGTGCAATCGCGCGCTGCCCCCGAACACGAGGACAAGAGCCAGCAGGGAACCCAATATGAGCGAATGGCGGCGGGGTGGCAGGCTAGCGGTCGTCATTATTGTCATGTCAGCCGTTTAAACCAATTCAAGCCGGAGCCACAGGCCCGCGGGCAATTTGAGCCCCTCGCCAAGCCCCCGCTTGGCTCCCCTTGCTTGCTACTGCACGCCAGCCGAACTGCTGGTGGTGGAGGTTTGCGCGATCGTCCGCAGCCCGATCTGGAACATGAACGCGTGGCTGAGGACGGGCGGCTGCGAACCGGCCTGATAGGTATAGGACGTGACGTAGTTGGCAGCCAGCACGAAGCAGTCGTCCACGTAACCCGCACCTACGGCATACTGGTTGATCTTGTTCGCTTCAAGGTCCCAGCGCGCCGCGCCCTGGACAACCCAGTTCGCCGCCACCTTGACCGAACCGCTGGTCAGGATGCCCTCGCGGCGGGTCAGGTAGCCAAGTTCCGGCTGGGCCGCATAGTCGCCGTAGGTCACCGCGACCGACCAGCGGTCGAAATTCGCGGCCGCCGTGGCCTCGAACCGGTTGATGTTCCAGGTCGCCTCATCCATCCGGCTGCGGACGCTGAACGTATAGGTGCGGTTGGGCGAGTAGGCGAGGCTTGCGACGTAATCCGAGCGTGGGTTCTGCAGGCCGGAGTCGATGCCGGTGTTGGTGACGTCGGCGACCGCGAACGAGTTCAGGCCGAACATCTGGTAGGACTGCCCGAACATCGCCTTGACGCTGCCGCCGCGGTCGAACTGGGTGGTCGCCTGCACGCCGACATTGGCGCGGCTGCCGCCCTCGACGCGATCATAGCCGGAGAACTTGTCGACCGAGAACAGGTTCGAGGTGTCGAATACCAGGCTCTGTGCGTCCTCGTTGGGAAGCTTGCCGGCATTGGGCTCGTTGGGCCGGATGATGACCTGCGCGATCGGCTCGACGGTGGTGGTGCCCCACGGCTGCACATTGATGAAGGGGTAGCGGTATTCGAGGCCGACGGTCGGCATCAGGCGGACCGTCTGGGTGTCGCCGACCGGCAAGTAGCTGGAAACGCCCGGCTGGTTCGAGACGTCCGCGTTGATCGCATCGGCGCGGATGCTGGCGAACGGCGTCCAGATCTGGCCGAACGAGTCGGTATAGGACTTGCGCCACTGCGCTTCGGCGGTGAGGCGGGTGTAGGTACCCGGCATGCCGCGCAGCAGGCACTGCGACGGCGTGCGCGCCATCGGATCGGCCGACGTGGTCAGGCAGAGGCTGTTGGTGTTGGCCGTCGTCGTGATCGGATCGAACACCGCGGTTTCGCGGGTCAGGTTGACGAAGTTCATCTTGTAGCTGAACTCGCCGCCCAGGATATTGCTGTTGGTCACGTTGTTGTAGTCGATGACAGGCGCGATCACCGGCACCTGGCTCTGGTTGCCGGAGTAGCTGAGATAGTAGATCGCACGCGCGTCAAAGAAGCTGCGGTTGCCGACGCCGGTCAGATAGAGCTGCGAGATTGCCTCGGTCGGCAGCGACAGGAATGACCCGAACGGGTCCT
>CALRXG020000284.1:0-9196 GCA_943372075.1 Bordetella parapertussis
ACATTGTGCCACACCGTCATCAGGGTTTCCGGAGTAGCGCCGGCTTCCTGCATCGACAGTGAGGACGGCACGGTCATCGCCTGCGCGTCTTGCGCGATGCAATATTGCGCGTAGCCGCCGCCGGCGACCAGCGACATCACCTTGTCGCCGATCTTGTGCTTGGCGCCTTCACCGAGCGCCACCACTTCGCCCGCGATCTCGAGGCCGGGCAGGTCGCTCGCGCCGGGCGGCGGCGGATAGGAACCGGAGCGCTGCGCGACGTCGGGGCGATTGACGCCGGCGGCCGCGACCTTGACCAGGATTTCGCCGGCCTTCGGCACCGGCAACGCGCGGGTCTCCGGCACCAGCACCTCCGGGCCACCGGGCTTGCTGATGGCAACGACGGTCATTTGCGCGGGCAGGTTCGACATGGTTCGTCCTTGGTCAGGGAAGAGGATTGGCGGATGGCATAACGCCTTTTCGAACGGAGCGAAACGCCATTACGTCCCGAACCGCCTCGTCAGATGGTCGGCCTTCTCCGGGCTGATTTTCTCGACCAGCGGGCCGAGCCTTGCGACCGGCGTGCCGGCACCGCGATCCAGCAGCGGGAGCACTGGGCCATTGGGCCAGCACGGCAACGCATCGTCGTGGCCGAGTGCGCCGAGCACGCGTTCCGACAGGCCTGGCACGATGCTCCACGCCAGCGTGGCACAGAGTGCGACAAGGTTGAGCCCGGTGCGCGTGATGACGGCGGCACGCGCCGGATCGGACTTGATCGCCGTCCAGGGGGCTGCGTGTTGCAGGTAGGCGTTCGCGACATCCCAGATCGCGCGGGTGGTCGCGGCGGCGGCACGAAACTCCAGGGCGACGTGATGGCGGTGCAGCGCCGCGATGCGCTGTTCCAGATCACGCGCGAGCCGATGCTCGGCGTCACCGGGTGCGCCGCCATCCGGAATGCGGCCGTCGAAGCCGCGATGCGCGAAGCTGACGATGCGGTTGACGAGGTTGCCGAAGATATCGGCGAGATCCTTGTTCACGTCGGCAACGAACTGCGTGACGCCGAAATCGGTGTCGGCACTTTCGGGCGCGTTGGCGATCAGCCACCAGCGCCAGAGGTCGGCCGGCAGTTCCTCCAGTGCCGCATCGGTGAAGATGCCGCGCTTCCGGCTGGTCGAGAACTTGCCGCCCTCGTAATTCAGCCAGTGGAATCCCTTGATCACGTCGGCGGTGGTCCATGGTTCGCCGGTGCCGAGCAGCGTCGCCGGAAAGCTCACGGTGTGGAACGGGATGTTGTCCTTGCCGAGGAACTGGATGTAGCTGACGTCACTGGCTTGCCACCACCAATCACGCCAGTCGCGATCGGGCTCTTCGTCCGCCCATTCCTGCGTCGCCGCGATGTAGCCGATCGGCGCATCGAACCAGACATAGAATACCTTGCCGTCGAAGCCCTCGCGCGGCACCGCGATGCCCCAGGCGAGATCGCGGGTGATGCAGCGGTCGCGCAGTTCGGCATTGAGCCAGCTCTTTGCGGTCGACACCACGAAGGGCGGCCATCCCGCGCGGCTGTCGATCCAGGCGCCGATCTTCTCGACGAGTTGCGACTGGCGCAGGAACAGATGACGGCTGTCGCGGATCTCGAGCGCGCGGTCGCCTGACAGCGCCGAGCGCGGCGCGATCAGCTCCGGCGGGTCGAGCAGCGTGCCGCAATGGTCGCACTGATCGCCGCGCGCGTTGGGATCGCCGCAATGCGGACAGGTGCCGAGCACGTAGCGGTCGGGTAGGAAGCGCTGGTCGAGCGGCGACCAAACTTGTTGTGAGCTGCGCTCCTCGATGAACCCGGCTGCATCGAGCCGACGATAGAAGTGCTGCGTCAGGGCATGGTTTCGCCGTGAACTGGTGCGGCCGAAATGATCGAACGACAGGCCGAAGCGCCGGTAGATGTCGGCCTGCACGGTGTGCTGCGCGTCGCAGAACGTACGGACATCCTGTCCGGCTTCGATGGCGCCGAGCTCGGCCGGCGTGCCGTGCTCGTCGGTCGCACAGATGAAGAGCACGTCGTCGCCGATCTGCCGCCGGAACCGGGCGTGGACGTCGGCGGGCAGCAGCGAGCCGACGAGATTGCCGAGATGCTTGACGCCATTCACGTAAGGAAGGGCGCTGGTGATGAGAATCTTGCTCATGGGGTAGGGTCTTTCGCGTTGGCTGATGCCGACCCCGAAAATCAAATCGGAAAAATCAAAAAGCCCTCCCGCATGATCGGAAGGGCTTGGGGTCGGCTCATGCCTCGCGCGCAGACACGCGCTATCCCGTCCGGTCAGCCTCCTTGCGGTCGGGCCGGGGCATTCGCGTCAGATGTTGCGCGCACACGAAAGTCACTGCAAAATTCTCCTCGTATCCACGCTTAACATCTCTGGACCCAAGGCGCCAGATCACATTGCCGGGAGGACACATGCCGATTGAGGATGAGGACCGGCCGCGGAAGAAGATCAGCCACGAGATCGGACAGGATCTCTCGTTGCTCTCGGTCGAGGAACTGACCGAGCGCATCGCGCTGCTCACCACCGAAGTCGATCGCCTGAAAGAGGCGATGACCAAGAAGCGCGCATCGAAGGATGCCGCCAACGCGTTCTTCAAGTCGTAGCCAGCGACATCACATCACGTCGTCCCGGACAAGCGAGCAAAGCGAGCGCAATCCGGGACTTATAACCACCGCTGTTCCTCGTTGTGCAGGGTTGCCACCTGCAACGCGGGCACTCGTGGTTATGGCTCCCGGCCCGTGCGCAATTGCGCACCAGGCCGGGACGATGCGTGGGGACCAGCGAGGGACTGTCCCAAACTCGGTCAATGGCCGACATGGCAAACAAAGCGTCAAGAAATCCGTTCATTTACGATTGATTAAGCTTTCTCGATTATGACTGCATTGTCCTCGTTTGGACACCGAGTGGCTCCTGTCCACTCTGTTTGACGCCTCCCTGTTATCAACTTCAAAAGCCGCCGGAAACGGCGGCTCTTTTTTGTTGCGTCCCATCAGCTGGAAACCATAAATCGGGTTGCGGCTGGACTCTTCGGCGCGCCCGCGCAATGATTTGTTCATCATAAGCTGGCGCATCAGACGCCGGCGGGCGTTACGGTGGTGTGAGGGCGTTAACCATGGCCGATCGTTCCCAGAGCGAAGTCGGGCTTGTGCTGTTCAGCGAACGGCTGACCAATTCTGCGGCATTTGGCGTGCTGTTCCGGGAAGGCATGGACCTGGTCGAGCAGACCGCCGCCTATCTTGACGGCGATGGCCGCGCCGAGGCCAAGGCGCTGGAGCGTTCCGTCAGCCTGACCTACGCCACCGAAAGCATGCGCCTGACCACGCGGCTGATGCAGCTCGCCTCCTGGCTGCTGCTGCACCGCGCGGTCAAGGAAGGCGAGATGACGCTGACCCAGGCCAATCGCGAGAAGACCAAGGTCAAGCTGTCGGCCGCCGATCCCGGCCCGGCCGACATGGTGACGAAACTGCCGGAGCAGTTGCAGCAGCTGATCGCCCGCTCGATGGATTTGCAGGCGCGCGTCCGCCGGCTCGACACCACGATCCACGCGCCGGCACCGGATCGCTCCTCGATCGGCAACCCGCTGGTGCCGCAGCTCAACCGCCTCAAGGCGGCGTTCGAGCAGTAAAACCGGTCCGCAAGGTCAACGCACAATGTCCGCGCGGCGTGGCTTGAGCCGACGCTGCGCGACATGCCGATCCATGACGTGTCGCAGCCGTACCGCCGACGCCTCAAGCTCGTCCGACTCGAAGCCGCCGAACCCGAGCATCAGGCCGGACCTCGGCTCACGCCCGTACATCGGTGAAATCGGCCGCACCACGATGCTGTCGGCGAGCGCTGATTTCGCCAATTGCACATCGTCGAAGCGCCGGGGCAGCCACAGCAACAGATGCATGCCTTGGTCGCTCGGTTGCAGCGTGACGTCGTCGGGCATGTGCCGTTCGAGCGCCGCGATCAGTGTCGCGCGCCGCGCGGCGTAGACGCCGCGAATCCGCCTGATATGCGCTTCGAACAGCCCTTCCCGCATGTAGGCTGCGAGCACATGCTGGTCGGCCGTCGGCGAATGCCGGTCGAGCAGGGCGCGCGCGCCTGCGAAGGCGTCGATCAGCGGCAGAGGTGCCACGACATAGCCGAGCCGCAGCGAGGGAAACAGCACCTTGCTCAGCGTGCCCAGATAGATCACGCGTGACGGCGCGAGACCCTGCATCGACGGAAACGGATGACCGGCATAGCGCAGCTCGCTGTCGTAATCGTCCTCGACGATCCACCCATTGCTGCGCTGTGCCCACGCCACCAGCGCGTTGCGGCGGGCCATGCTCATCGGCATCCCCAGCGGATATTGATGCGACGGGGTTACGAACGCCGCGCGGGCATCCGGGCACGCCGCGATCGCGGCGTCGACGTCGACGCCTTGCGCATCGACGGCCACGCGCGTGGTGACGAGATCGAGATCGTCGAGCACGGCGGTCCGGGATAGGCGGGATCCTCGGTCCACACCGGATCACCCGGCGACAGCAGCACGCGACCGGCGAGATACAATCCCTGTTGCGTGCCGGCCGTGATCACGACCTGCTCGGGCTCGCAATGCACGGCGCGGGATTTGCGCACATAGTCGGCGATCGCCTGCCGCAGCACCATCAAGCCGCGCGGATCGCCGTAGCTCGCGGGCGCCGCCGCGCGCGAGGCGCGCACACGGTTGCCGAGGCGGCGCCAATTGTCGTCGGGAGCGACGGCGCCGCCCGGGACTGCGATCGCGAACGGGACTTCCGGCATCGGCGTGAACGCCGCCGCCACCTTGGCCAGCCGCGCCGCGCGCGGCGGCAATTGGATCGGAGCTGACTTGTTCGGGCAGCGACCAGCCGGCGGGCCGACGGGTCGTGCCGGTTCGGCAAGGGTCGGCGCGACACGGGTGCCGGCGCCGACCTGCGAGACCAGATAGCCCTCGGCCTGCAACTGCTCGAAGGCCTCGGTCACCGTGCCGCGCGCGACGCCGAGCGATGCCGACAGCGCCCGCGTCGACGGCAGGAATTCCCCGGCCTTCAGTTCGCCCTTGGTGATTCCAGCGCGCAGGGCCTGCGCAAGCTGGCGCCCGACCTGGCCGGCGGCGCGGTCGATCGCGCCAAGCGAGGGGATGCTGATCGTGGCGCGCAGGCGGGGCATAGTGGACCATTTAAGATGATCGAAAGTGGCTCTTATCATAGACCACTTCGGCGCTATGCTGCGAGCAACAAGTGATGGGGACGACCAAGAGGTCTGCAAGAGGTTCGCGATGTACCTGCCGCCGCATTTCAAGATGGATGAGCTCGGCCCGATCCACGCCGCGATGCGGGCCTCACGGCTCGCGACGCTGGTCACCGCGACCGCGGACGGCCTGATCGGCACGCCGCTGCCGCTGATCCTCAACGCACACGAGGGCGAGTACGGCACGCTCTATGGCCACGTCGCGCGGCCCAATCCGCAATGGAAGCTGCCTGCGACCGGCGAGGCGATGGCGATCTTCATGGGTCCCGGCGCCTATGTGACGCCGTCCTGGTATGTGACCAAGGCCGAGCACGGCAAGGTGGTGCCGACCTGGAATTACGTCGCCGTGCACGCCTATGGCGCAGCCGAGTTCTTCGAGGATGCCGACCGCCTGCTCGATGTCGTCACCCGGCTGACCGAGCTGCACGAGAAGCCGCGCGCGGAAGCCTGGCAGGTCAGCGATGCGCCCGATGATTTCATCAAGGCGCAGCTGCGCGGCATCGTCGGCTTCCGGCTGCCGATCACCCGGATCGACGCCAAGAAGAAGATGAGCCAGAACCGCAAGCTCGAGGATCGCGCCGGCGTCATCGCTGGGCTCGGCGAAAGCGACAATCCCGTCGACCGCGAGGTCGCGGCGATGATCCCGGCGAACTAATGCGTGCGGCCTGTCATTGCGAGGAGCGATAGCGACGAAGCAATCCATCCGTCGGCATACGCGGGCAGATGGATTGCTTCGCTTCGCTCGCAATGACGGCGCCCAGGGAGTAGCGGCCAATCAACCCCTTATCATCCAGAGATCGAACCTCACATGGAATTGTACCTCGCCTTCGCGATCACGACCGCGACCTTTGCGCTGATCCCGGGTCCCGCCATGCTGTACGCCGCCGCCCGCACGCTCGCGGGCGGCCGGCGCGCGGGGCTGATGGCCTCGCTCGGCCTGCATCTCGGCGGCTATGTCCATGTCATCGCCGCGGCCGCCGGGCTCGCCCTGCTATTTCACGCGGTGCCACCGCTATTCATGGCGATGAAGCTCGCCGGTGCGGCCTATCTGGTCTGGCTCGGCCTCGGCCTGTTCCGTGATCGCGACACGACGAAGCGCCCCGAGCTGGCGCCGCTCTCCGCGGAGCGCGCCTTTGCCCAAAGCATCGTCGTCGAGGTGCTCAATCCGAAGACCGCGATCTTCTTCCTGGCGTTCCTGCCGCAATTTATCGATGCGACGGCGAGCCTGCCGGTCTGGGCCCAACTGTTCCTGCTCGGCACCATCGTCAACCTGACCTTCTCGGCGGTCGATATCGTCTGCGTCGTCTTCGCCAGCGTCGTGATGTCGAAGCTGCAACGCTCCCGGCGCTCGCAGCGGATCATGCAGCGGATCGGCGGCAGCATCCTGATCGCGCTCGGCGCGCGGCTGGCGTTCCAGGATCGCTAGAGGCAGCTGTGTGGGACGGGTACAGCGAAGCGAAACCCATCGCTTCATACCTGCTACACCAATGATGGGTTTCGCTTCGCCCAGCAGCTGGTACCGCCTGCCAATTTCCGCCTCACTTTTTGATGAGGACGGCAACCCCAACTGCCTTTGTGTTACGGTCATGGTGCGACGCTTCGCAGCATCGATCGGGGGAGTCGTTATGCTTTTCAGGACTATTGCGGTCGCTCTTGCGGCGCTGTGTCTTTCGGCGCTTGGTGCCACCGGCTCTCGATCGGAGTCCTCGATCGCCGCAACACCAGACCGAGCGTCGGCCGAGCGCGCCGTCGATCAGCTATTTGCCCGATGGGTTGAGCCGAACTCGCCCGGTGCCGTCGTCGCCGTCCTGCAAGACGGCAAGATCATCTACAGCCAAGGCTATGGCGCGGCCAATCTGGAGTATGGCATCCGCAATGCGCCGGAAACCGTGTTTCACCTGGCGTCGGTCTCCAAGCAGTTCACCGCCTTCGCGATCTACCTGCTCGCCCAGGACGGAAAACTGTCCCTGGATGATGACGTTCGCAAGTATGTTCCGAAGCTGCACGATTTCGGCAAGGTGATAACGATCCGCCAGCTGCTTCATCACACGAGCGGCGTTCGCGACCAGTGGAATCTTCTGGCCCTCGCAGGGTGGCGGCTTGACGACGAGATCACGGACGATGATGTCGCGCGCCTGCTGTTTCAACAGACCGGGTTGAACTTCGCGCCCGGCGATCAGTTCCTCTACAGCAATAGCGGCTACACCCTGCTCGCGATGGTCGTGCAGCAAGCGTCCGGCAAGACGCTGGCCGAGTTCGCGAAGCAGCGCATCTTCGACCCTCTCGGTATGTCGAACACGCACTTCCAGGACAAATACGGCACCGTCGTCAAGGACCGGGCTTATTCCTATGCGCGACAGCCGGACGGCAAGTACCAGTACATCGCGCTGAGCTATTCGACGGTCGGACCTTCAAGCCTGTTTTCAACGGTCGGCGATCTGGCGCGCTGGGATGAGAATTTCTACACAGCCGAAGTCGGCGGCCCGACGCTGCTCGCCGAGATGCAGCAGAAAGGCAAGCTCAACAGCGGCAAGGAAATCAACTACGCCTCTGGCCTGTTCATCGGAAAATATCGCGGGCTCAGGATAGTTGATCACTCGGGCGGGGATGCCGCCTATCGGACCAATATTCTCAGATTTCCGGACCAGCACTTCTCGGTCGTGATCCTCGCAAACGCGGGAGACATGAATCCAGGGGCGCTCTCATTCAGGATCGCAGACATCTATCTGAAGGACCTGATGCAGCCTGCAGCTGACAAGCAGACGCTTGACGACAAGCCGGAAGTCGCGGTCGACCCCAAGCTCCTCGATGCCTATGTTGGCGACTATGAACTCAGGCCGGGGTTCATCATTTCGTTCAGCAAGGACAATGATCACCTCGTCACGCGCGCGACTGGCCAGCCATCGTTTCCGATGTATGCGGTCTCCAACACCGCGTTCCGACTGAGGGTGGTCTCTGCCGAAGTCGTCTTCGATGAAGCAGCGCCGGGAGGAACGGTTCAGCACGCGATCCTGCACCAGAACGGCGCCAGTCTTCCTCTGAGGCGCATAACGATCACCAAGCCGACGGCGGATCGGCTAACCGCATACGAAGGTCATTACTACAGCGCAGAACTCGGCGTCATCTATGACGTGTTCGTTCGCGAGAATGCGCTGAAAGTGCGCTACCCGCGGGGAGAGCTCGATCTGCAGCCCGTGGGAGCTGATGCCTTCACGACGGGCTTTCCGATAGGGAATCTGAAGTTCGTCTGCGCCGACGACGGCAAGTGCAATGCCTTGTCGGTCGATGATGGCCGCGTCAAGGAGTTGCAATTCGTCAGAATCTCGATCGATCCGAAGTCGTCCCAATGATCGAGTGTGCGCCGCCTGAGGACGGCAGACGCGTTTGGTGCGGCAGGTGCGACAAAATAGCCCGACGGGCAACTCAGCAAAATGCGTCAAGCCCTCGCCATGAAAATATTTCGGTTTATCAGTAGATCAACTCGGTGTATGGTCAGCCCGTCTCGCCTGATCGAGGGGCGCTTCGCGGTCGTCACGAACGCGGGTCGAGATGCGGTGGACGCTGATGTCACGGATCGACGAACGTGACAGATAGCGGACGGTGAAGTCGTGTGGTCCTGACGCCCCAGTGGCAGGTGTCTTTTCCGATTGCGCGGTGCGCGTTGCGAAGACGGTGACAAGCAAGCCAAGTCTCGCCGGGGAGAGCACGAAGTAAGCCGTAACCCATCGCGCAGGGAAAGCCGGGTTGTTTCCGGTTACACCTGTGGTCCTACCCCCGTGCTTTCTATCCATTGCACGGGGCCCATGGGTGCGATCGGCACCCGGCTTTCCCTGCGCCCTCTGCTTTCAGAGCGGCGAAACGAAATGCAAGGCTCGGGCAGATCATGTCGCGAGAATGCGGAAGTTTGACTCACGGACAGGGCAGCAAACTCGGTGTCGTCC
>CALRXG020000285.1:0-9192 GCA_943372075.1 Bordetella parapertussis
CCACGATCTTCCATCCCGTCGGCACCGCGAAGATGGGCACCGCCAACGATCCGATGGCCGTGGTCGACGAGCGCCTGCGCTTCTATGGCCTCAACGGCCTGCGCATCGCGGATGCCTCTGTCATGCCGACCATCACCTCGGGCAACACCAACACGCCGACCGCGATGATCGCCGAGAAGGGTGCGGCGATGATCCTCGGGGATGCGCGATAGAACCATGATGAACGCACCGACGCGCATTCTGGTTGGCGATGCCGGCGCGCAGGTTGCGGTGGCGCGATGGGGCGAGCCGGCCACGGGCAAGCCCGTGGCGCTGCTGCTGCACGGCACCGGCTTTGTCGCCGAAGTCTGGGCTGAAGTGGCGGAGGCGCTGGCCGCCGATTACACCGTCTATGCCATTGACCGCCGCGGCCATGGCCTGAGCCACAAGCCGCCCGCCGACCGCTATCACTTCCAGGATTTCGCGGACGATATCCGCGTGGTGGTCGAACGCCTCGACTTGCACGACGTCTACGGCATCGGGCACAGCGCCGGCGCAACCGACATGTTGCTGGCGAGCAAACTGGCGCCGGATCGTTTCGTGCGGCTGTTCGTGACCGAGCCGACCGTGATGGACCCGCACGCCCCACGCCGCGCGAGCTTGAGCCAGGTTGCCAACGCCTCCATACAAGGCGTGCTGCGCCGCCGTGCCGAATTCGATAATGCCGACGATCTGTTCCGGCGGCTACGCGCAGCGCCCACCTTCACGCCATGGACCGAACGATCGCTATGGGCCTATGTCCATCACGGCTTTGCGCGGCTCGACGACGGCAGCATGCAGCTTCGCTGCACGCCCGAAATCGAGCAAGCGATGCTCACGCCGATCTTCCAGGCCATGGAGCAGATCTACACCGGCGATTCTCGCGGCAATCCGTTCCCGTGGTTTTCCGAGATCGCCTGCCCGGTCCGCATCGCGACCGCCGAGCAGTCGTGGCCGGTCTACAAGGAGATGGCCGGCCGCGCCGCGGCCCTGATCCCGCACGCCAGCCATTGGACGTTCGACGGCGTCGGGCATTGCGTCGCCCAGGAGGCGCCGGAGCTGATGGTTACGGCGCTCCAGGCGTTTGCCGCACAGACCGATGACAGCCGACGCAACGATCCGGCAGCATCGCCGTTGTAATCAGGTGATCTGTCGGCGGGCAGCGGCCCTCCTGCGCGGGGCGCGACGACGAGGGTGAGACCGGATGCCGTCTTCGACAGTTTCGGCCCTGAACGACACGACCGGATTCGAAGGTGAAGCGCACCGCCGATTCGAGCAACCGCCCGGTCCGACCAGCATCCTGCTCGCGCTCGGCATCGTGTACGGCGACCTCGGGACCAGCCCGCTCTACACGCTTCAGACCATCGTCCATCTGATGGGAGGCGGCTTCACGCCGGAGGCAGCCCTCGGCTCGCTTTCGCTGATCGTCTGGGCGCTGATCATCACGATCTCGGTCAAATACTGCATCTTCGTCATGCGCGCCGACAATCACGGCGAAGGTGGCATCCTGGCGCTGATGGCGCTGACCGGAGCCCGCTGGTCCGGTCGCGGACGCTGGCTGGTGACGCTGGGACTGTTCGGCGCCGCTCTGATCTATGGCGACGGCATCATCACGCCGGCGATCTCGGTGCTGAGCGCGGTCGAAGGCCTCAACGTCGCGACCGAGGCATTCAAGCCGTACACGATGCCGATCGCGGTTGCGATCCTGATCGGGTTGTTCGCGTTGCAGCGACACGGGACCGCGACCATCGGCAAGGCGTTCGGCCCGGTGATGCTGCTCTGGTTCCTCACGATGGCACTGCTCGGGGTCGCCTCGCTGGTACAGCATCCCGAGGTGCTGCGCGCGCTCAATCCCCTGCACGGCATCCTGCTGCTCACGACGCACGGCCTGCTGGGCTTTACCCTGCTCGGCGGCGTTTTCCTCGCGCTCACCGGCGGCGAGGCGCTTTACGCCGACATGGGGCATGTCGGCCGCACGCCGATCCGGCTCGCTTGGTATGGCTTCGTGCTGCCTGCTCTCGTCCTCAACTATGCAGGGCAGGTCGGCAACTTCATCGCTTCGCCCGATCCCGGCGCCAACCCGTTCTTCAAGCTTGCACCGGTCTGGGCGATCTACCCGTTGGTGGCGCTGGCGACGCTGGCGACCATCATCGCCAGCCAGGCCATCATCACCGGTTCATTCTCGATGACCCGCCAGGCCATGCAGCTCGGATGGTTTCCTGGCGTGCGGATCAACCAGACATCGGCCGAGGAGTATGGCCAGATCTATGTGCCGTTCGTGAACTGGACCATGATGTGCCTGACCGTCGCACTGACGGTCGGCTTCGGCAGCTCTGACCGCCTGGCCGGCGCCTATGGCGCGGCCGTTTCCACCACCATGCTCCTGACCACCGCCCTGCTCTACCAGGTGATGCGGCGAAGATGGGGCTGGAGCGCGGCGCGGGCGACCTCGCTCACCGGCGTGCTGCTCACGGTCGACCTTGCGTTCTTTCTTGCCAATCTCTTCAAGATCGAAGAAGGCGGCTGGATTCCGCTGCTGTTCGGCGCACTGCTGTTCGGCATCATGATCACCTGGCATTTCGGCCTCGACGCGCTGCACCGGCGAAGCATGGCCCAGTCGGAGCATATCGATGCGTTCTTTGCCGGCCTGCGCGACCAGCACATCGCGCGCGTGCCGGGGACCGCGATCTTCCTCACGCGGCTGAGCCACCGCATTCCCCCGATCATCGTCAACTACGTCAGGCAAACCCATTCGCTGCATCAGACCGCGATCGCCTTGACGGCAACCTTTGAAAGCGTGCCCCGTATCCGCCCCGCCGATCGCATCCGCTGCGCGCAGCTGTGTGAAGGCGTCTGGCACATCTCAGTGCATTTCGGCTTTGTCGAGATACCCGACCTGCCGGCCGTCCTGGCAAACGCAAAACAGATCGGAGTGCCGATGCAGCAGGATACGACCTACTTTGTCGAGCGCCACGATCCGCTCAGCCGCAAGCGCCGTAATCCGTTGGCCCGGTTCCAGATCGCACTGTTCGCATTCATGGCGCGAAACTCCGCACACGCGATCGACCGCTTCAGGATTCCGAACGGCTCGCTGGTCGAAATCGGCAGCCGGACCGAGCTCTAGGACCGACGCTTCGATCCCGGCTGCGGCGCCGGACGTCGGGCTCCGGAGCGCCGCGTCGTCGGCGCGGCTCTCGCTTGCGCGCGCGCCTCCTGAACGAGCCAGTCCCTGAACTTCTGCGTCGCGGGATCGATGCCGCCTGCCGCGCCATGGCAGAAATAGGATTCGCCGGGAAAGTTCAGCTCTGGAAACGGACTTGCCAGATCACGGCTCGCGATCGCCTCCTGCAACACGTTTTGCGGCGCCACCACCGATCCAAGCCCATCCTTGACTGCCTGGATCGCCACGAACAGATGGTCGAACCGATGTCCGCCGGCGACGA
The DNA here is from genome assembly GCA_943372075.1 of Bordetella parapertussis. Lineage (GTDB taxonomy): Bacteria > Pseudomonadota > Alphaproteobacteria > Rhizobiales > Xanthobacteraceae > Bradyrhizobium. Next base: position 3,462 of record CALRXG020000285.1, read on the forward strand.
AGGCATCGCCGACGCCGACGCGCTTCAGCCATGCCGCCCATTCCTGCGGGCGGGTCATCGATTCGATCAGGTGGTGGCTCCTGACGTCGGCGGGCTTTGAAAGCGGCTTGCGCGCCAGCAATTCCGGCGAGGTCAGCACCGCGAGATCCTCGCGGAACAGCAGCGTTCGCTCGTCGAGACGCGAGGACGTCACCGCGGCCTCGCCGCGCGTCACGACGAGATCATGCGCCGAGAAATTCGGCGGCTGCCCGGTCATCCGGGTCGAGACCCACACGTCGGTGCGCGGGTTTTGCGCGCGATAGCGGTTCACGCGCGGCAACAGCCAGTACATCGCAAAGGTCGCCGGCGCCTCGATCGTCACCGTGCGGCGTTCGCGCTGGCGCTGCACATAGGCGCAGGCACCGGCGATGTTCTCGAGCGCGCGTCCAACCTCACGCGACAGCAGCCGGCCGAACGGCGTCAGCGCCAGCCGCCGTCCCTCCAGCGTGAACAGCGCCTGGCCCAACCAGCGTTCGAGCAGCTTGACCTGCTTGCTGACTGCACTGTGGGTGACGCCCAACGCCTCGGCTGCCGTGGCTACCCCGCCGGTCTCCGCCACGACGGCGAATGTCCGGAGCGACACCAGCGGAAGGTCGCGCAGTTTCATGGGAATGAAAGTTACATGAACCGGTAAATTATTCAATTTTTATTCCAAGCGCCGCTTCCTAGGATCACGCCGAAACCGCTTACCGGCCGTCGCGTACCGACGCGGCCTGAAGGAGCCTCCATGATCGAAGTCAACGGGCGTCGCTACCGCAAGCCCACGCGTCCCACCGTCGTGATCTGCCTCGATGGATGCGATCCGCGCTATCTCAACTTCCCCAATGCGCGGGACGTCTTCCCGAACATTTCGCGGATGATGCTCAGCGGGTTCGCCACCCTCGCCGACGCGGCGATGCCGACCTTCACCAATCCGAACAACGTCTCGATCGTGACCGGCGCGCCGCCGGCGGTGCATGGTATCTCCGGAAACTATTATCTCGATCGCGAGACCGGCAAGGAGATCATGATCGTCGATGCGACGCCGATGCGGGCCACGACCATCCTTGCGGAGATGTCGCGCGCCGGCGTCCGCGTCGCGGCCGTGACCGCCAAGGACAAGCTGCGCAAGATGCTCGGCCACCGCATGGAGGGCGGCATCTGCTTCTCGTCAGAAAAGGCCGGAAGTGCGACCATCGCGGAGAACGGCATCGAGCATGTCGAGGCTCTGGTCGGGCGACAAACCCCCGACATGTACAGTCCCGATCTGTCGCTGTTCGTGCTCGACGCGGGCATCAAGCTGCTCGAGCAGAATCGCGCTGAGCTGCTCTATCTCTCGCTGTCCGATCTGGTTCAGCACGCGCACGGCCCGGGCGAGCCCGAGGCCGACGCCTTTCACCGCGCGGTCGACCAGAAGGTCGGCCGCATCGCCGAACTCGGCGCCATCGTCGGGCTGATCGCCGATCACGGGATGAACGACAAGGCGAATGCCGACGGCACGCCGCGCGTGGTGTTCCTCGAGGAGGAGTTGAATCAGCGCTTCGGCGCCAAGGCCGCACGCGTGATCTGCCCGATCACCGACCCGTTCGTGAAGCATCACGGCGCGCTCGGCTCCTTCGTTCGCGTCTACCTGCGCAAGGGGCTCGCCCTGGCCGAGATCATGGAGGCCGCGGCGGGCATCCCGGGAGTGGCGCTGGTCCTCGATGGCCCGAGCGCCGCGAGCCGCTACCAGATGCCGCTCGACCGCGAAGGCGATTTCGTCGCCATCGGCGACACCCACACCACGATCGGCTCGACACGGGCCGAGCACGATCTCAGCGGGCTCGACGGGCATCGCCTCCGCTCCCATGGCGGACTGAGCGAGCAGATCGTGCCGTTCATCCTGTCGCACCCGGTCAACGACACCTACCGGAAGCTCGCTGAGACCAGGCGCATGCGCAACTTCGACATCTTCGAGTTTGCGCTGAACGGCGCGCAATAAACCAAAACATAAAACACGGGAGGATACGCCATGCTCGAAACGGGGCAGGCCTTTGCACGGGCGTTCGCAACCGAGCCGGCTGCGACGCAGATGTATCGGCGCTACAAATGGACGGCGCTGCTCGGCGTCTCCTTTTGCTATCTCTTCTACTACCTCGGACGGCAGACCTTCGGCTTTGCCATCCCCGGCATCCAGAAGGAGCTCGGGCTCTCCAAGGAGATGCTCGGATGGGTCAGCGCGTCGATGCTGTGGGCCTATGCGCTGGGCCAGTCGATCAACGGTAACCTCGGCGACAAATGGGGCGGCCGCGTCATGATGCTCGCCGGGGCGGTGCTGTCGTTTGCCGCGAACTGGGCCACGAGCTTCGCCAACGGCTTCCTCGTGCTGCTGTTGGCCTGGGGTCTCAACGGATATTTCCAGGCCATGGGATTCGCGCCAGGCAGCCGGCTGCTGTCGAACTGGTGGGGACACCGGCATCGCGGCTTCGTCTATTCGTTCTATGTCGGCATGTCCGGCTTTTCGTCGGTGCTGGCCTACTTCGTGCCGATCGTCATTCTCGGCACGCTGGGGTTCGATTGGCGCTGGATCTTCCGCCTGTCGGTGTTCCTGATGTTGTTCGGCGCCATCGTCATGTTCCTCGTGGTGCGCGAGCGGCCCGAGGATCTTGGCCTGACAGGCCCGGCCGACGAGAAGTCGCCCGAGGAAGCCGACGTCGACGGCGAGATCGACAGCACGACCAGCGGCGCGCGCTATCGCGCAGTGCTCTCGAACTGGCGGCTCTACGCGACGGGCCTGTCGATCGGGTTTCAGAACGCCGCACGATACGCCCTGCTGGTCTGGGTCCCCGTCCACTTCCTCGGACCGAACTGGAAATCGACCGCAACCGTGATCGATCCGGTCTGGATCACCGTCGCACTGCCGATCGGGATGGCGCTCGGCGCATCGACCAACAGCTGGATTTCCGACGTCCTGTTCAAGTCACGGCGCTATCTCGCGATCATCTCCTACATGGTGCTCGCCGCGATCATCGCGCTCGCGATGGAGCTCGTGCCTCACGGCAGCCTGATCGGCATCGCCGGCCTGTTCCTGTGCGGCTTCTTCGTGTTCGGTCCGGCATCATCGTTCTGGGCGCTATGTCCCGACATCTTCGGCCGTCGCCTGGCCGGAACCGCAACCGGCGTGCTCAATTTCATTTCCTATGCCTGCGCCGGGATCGGCGAGCCCCTGATCGGGCGCTTCATGGACCACACCGGCAACACCGCGATCATCTTTCCGATCGTCGCATGCCTGTGCGCGGCGAGCGCCGTCTCCGCGCTTCTGATCAGGCGATAGACCGAAGCCACGGCGGGCGAAAGGCCGGCAGTGGCGAAAAGAAAACGCCGTCCCCTTAAGGGGACGGCGGAAGCCACTCACGCAGTACTGGAACTTTTATTAGTGCTTGCCGTGGTGCTCGGCGTGATGCCGGCTCGCTTCGGTGTGGTGATGCTCGGCATGGCTGGCGTGACCATGGGCGCTGTGAGCGTGATGTGCCGCCTTCTGGTGGTCGCCAGCGGCATGGTGCTTGGCGGCTTCGCGGTGATGATGCGCCGCGTGCTCGTGATGCTCGGCTGCCTTGTGGTGATGTTCAACGCCTGCGTGGTCGCTCATGATGATCTCCCGGTATGGCAAATGAAGTCTGCCATCTTAAGCAGGAGCGCTGACATTATGCTGACGGTTGCAAGACAGCTTTGTTGCGGCCGTTCATCCACGTTGCGCGGCATCGCCCTGTTGCGCGCCCCGTCGACGCAGCATCCATAGGCGCCAGTCATTCCGTCGGCGGAAAGCGATCGAACGACGGCAGCTCGTGCGCCGTTTCCATCCAGTGCAGCCGTTCCGCGACCTGGATATGCATCGTGGCCGGCACCGCGCCGGGATCGTCATAGGTGCCGCTTTGAATGTCGATGAACCCGGGCAACATGTTGCCGTTGGCATAGAAAAGCCCGGTGCCGCAGCTCGCACAAAAGTGCCGCCGGCCATGCTCCGAGGATCGATAGATGCTGGGCTTCCCCTTGATCACCTTGAGCGCATCGTCGGCGACCATCACCCAGCCAACCATTGGCGCACCGGCATGGCGCCGGCAATCGGTGCAGTGACACAGCGCATGAACGACCGGCGTTCCGGTCACCTCGTAACGAATCTCGCCGCAGTGACAGCCACCGGTGACGCCAACCATGTTTTCCTCCAACCGATCAGGGGTTTGCCTGGTCGATAGCGTTACGAGCCCGGTGCCCGCAATGGCGCATCTTGCCGTTGCGGCCACCTGTCGCGCGGCACGTGCCGGCGCCGATCGCGCGGTCGGCTTCCCCGGTTCTCACGAAATCGTCATCCTTGCCCTCAACCCTCTCCAGAGCCGCGGGAATAAACCCCTGGGCTCGCCGATCACCTCCCCGGAAACCCAATCCCTGGGCCCACGGGAGACTTGTCATGAGCGGACACGACCACGATCACCACGATGAGGAGAAAGGCGTCAGTCGACGCAAGGTGCTGGAATGCATGACCTGGGCCGGCACCGGCGTGCTGTGGACCGTCACCGGCGGCGTGCCGCATTCGCTCGGCATCGTCGGCTCCGCCAAGGCTGCGGAAGCCACCGGCATGACCTTCATGCAGATCAGCGACAGCCATGTCGGCTTCGACAAGCCGGCCAACCCGAACGCCATCGGCACGCTGGAGGAGGCGATCAACAAGGTCCGGGCGATGCCGGTCAAGCCCTCGTTCATGATCCACACCGGCGACATCACGCATCTGTCCAAGGCGTCCGAATTCGATGACGCCGACCGCATCATCTCGCAGGCCAAGCTCGACGTGCATTACGTGCCGGGCGAGCACGACTTCATCGACGAGGAGGTCAAGCTCTACAAGGAGCGCTATGGCAAGGGCACCAAGGGCCCGGGCTACTATTCGTTCGACGCCGGCGGTGTCCACTTCGTCGGCCTCGTCAACGTCGTCGACCTCAAGGGCGGTGGCCTCGGCAATCTCGGCAACGAGCAGCTGGAATGGCTGGAGAGCGACCTCAAGGGCCGCTCGAAGTCGACCCCGATCGTGCTGTTCGCCCACATCCCGCTGTGGACCGTCTATCCGCAATGGGGCTGGGGCACCGAGGACGGCGCCCGCGCGCTGGAATACGTCAAGGGCTTCGGCTCGGTCACCGTGCTGAACGGCCACATCCACCAGGTGATGCAGAAGGTCGAAGGCAACGTCACCTTCCACACCGCGCGGTCGACTGCCTTCCCGCAGCCGGCGCCAGGGGCCGCCCCCTCGCCCGGCCCGATGAAGGTCGAGGATGCCAAGCTGCGCAGCATGCTCGGGGTTGCCAGCATCAACTTCAAGCAGAACAGCCAGCCGCTGGCGATCATCGACACGCCGCTGCAGGGCTAAGCAAAGGGCTAGAGGAAGACCGATGAGCTCGATCAACCGACGCGACTTCGGCATCGCCGTGGTCGCAACCATGCTGCTGCCGGTCACGGCGGCCCGCGCCGAAGACGTCGCGGTCCATATCGACAACTTCTCGTTCGCGCCGAACCCGCTCGACGTGAAGGTCGGCACCACCGTGACCTGGACCAACCGCGACGACATCCCGCACACCGTGGTGTGCGCGGGCAAATTCCGCTCCAAGGCCCTGGATACTGACGGCACCTTCTCGTTCACCTTCACGGAGCCCGGCGAGTACAAGTATTTTTGCTCGCTGCATCCGCA
>CALRXG020000286.1:0-9180 GCA_943372075.1 Bordetella parapertussis
TCTCGCTCTCGGTCACTGCCGACATCGTCACCCGCACCATCGGTCATCCCTGGCTGTGGCTCCAGGAAGTGACCTCGACGCTGTTCATCTATGCGATCTTCATCGGCGCCGCGGCTGCGACCCGGCGCAACGATCATCTCTATCTCACCGCGATCTCGGAGGCGATGCACGGCAGGTCGCGGCTGGTCATCGAGGTCATCATCCGCCTGGTGGTGCTCGGCGTCGCCTTCTGCCTGGTCTGGTACGGCTATCTGAACTATTTGCGCGGCTTCGGTAGCTTCCGGCTGCCGTCGGGTACGCCGATCGCCTCGCTCTATGCGGTGATCCCGCTGTCCGGCCTCCTGATCGGCCTGTTCACGATCGAGCAGCTCGTCAACGGCATCCGTAACGGCTTCGATCGTCCGGAGCCGCCCGATGACGACCTTGCGATTCCCCCGATCAACACCGGCGCGACGACGGGAGTGCAGCCGTGAGCGCACCGGTCGTGCTTGCGCTGATGTCGTTCTGCTTCCTGTTCTTCGGCTATCTCGGCGTGCCGGTGCCGTTCTCGCTGATGGCCGGCGTCTTCGTCGGCGCGCTGCTGTCGGATGTTTCGCTGGCGGCGATCATCCAGAAGATCTTCGACGGCGTCGATTCCGAGGCACTGCTCGCGATCCCGTTCTTCCTGCTGGTCGGCGAGCTGATGAGCTCGGCCAATGTCGTGGTCCGCATCGCAAACCTGTCGGTCTCGCTGGTCGGGCATATCAGGGGCGGGCTGTCGCAGGTCGTCGTCGTCTTCAGCATGTTCTTCTCGGAGATGTCGGGCTCGACCACTGCAGACGTCGCCGTCATGAGCCGGGCGCTTGGCGGGCCGATGAAGCGGGAAGGCTACGAGCCGGCCTTCATCGCCGCGATCATCGCCTCCGCCTCGACCATCGCGGCGCTGGTGCCGCCGAGCATCACCGCGGTGGTCTATGGCGCGGTCGGCAATGTCTCGATCGCCGGCCTGTTCATGGCGGGCGTCGTCCCCGGCCTGCTGATCGGCTTCGGGCTGATGATCTATTGCTATTTCTTCGGCCCCTCCGGGCTGCGCAAGCCGCGCGCCCCGCTGCGCCAGGTCGCGTTCGCCGCCGGCGACGCCGCGCTGCCGTTGATGATCCCGGTGATCCTGCTCGGCGGCATCCTGACCGGCTGGTTCACCCCGACCGAGGCCGGCGTGGTCGCGGTGGCCTACATCATCATCGTGGTGATCCCGGCGCTGAACCGCGGGCACCTGAAGAAGATCCCGTACGATTTCTGCCTGGCCGGCCTGATCTTCTCGCTGCCGCTGATCACGATCGGGGCAGCGAATGCATTCGGCTGGATGCTCGCCTATCTGCGCGGCGCGATCTACATCGCCGACTGGATCACCTCGATCGCCGGCAACGATCCCCACCTCATCATGCTCTTGATGGTGCTGCTGTTCACCGTGGTCGGCGACTTCATCGAGCCGGTCCCGACCATCATCATCTTCATGCCGCTGGTCAACGCGTTGACCCAGGCCGGCGACATCAATGGCGTGCACATGGGCGTGGTGCTGATCGCGACGCTCGCCTTCGGCCTGATCACGCCGCCTTATGGGCTGGTGCTGTTGATGGCCTCGAAATTCGTCGGCGTCAGCTTCGCCAAGGCGCTGCGGGCGGCGTTGCCGATCTACGTCGTGTTCCTGATCACGATCTGCTTCACGATCTACTTTCCGAAGGTCGTGCTGTGGCTGCCCAAGCAGGTGATCCCGGAATCGGTCGGTTGTTTCAAGGCGCCGGGCGGCACCGGCTACATCTGCCCGAACTAGACTAGCCGATCTGCTCCAGCTTCCAGCCATTGCCGTTCCGCGCGTAGCGGAATGGCGTCTCGTGGTGGTTATCGAAGAAGCCGCCGCACAGTACCTCGGCCATCGCCTGCATCACGCCGTCATGACAGACGAACAGGATGTCGGCGCGCGGATGCCGCTCCTGCCATGCCGCCACGCAACGCAGCGCGCGCTCTGACACCGCGGGCCACGGCTCGCCATCAGCAGGAAGGATCGTGGTGATGTCCTCCATCGCGGTGATGCCATGCTGTTGCATGGCCTCGCGGATCGATTGACCCTCGAGGCTGCCGAAATCGCACTCGATGATGCCGGCATCGATGCTGATGTCCTTGGAAAGCGTCGCCGCCACGACGTCCGCGGTCTGGACGGCGCGGCGCAGCGGGCTTGCAACGATCGCTGCAACCGCGACGCCGGCCAATCGGCGCGCAGCGGCATGTGCCTCGGCGATGCCGTCCTCGTTCAGGGCATTGTCGGTCAGGCCCTGAAAGCGGCCCTCCCGATTCCAGTCGGTGGTCCCGTGCCGCAGGCACAGGAACGAGCGCGACGGCAGCATCACTGCGGTCACTTCGACTTGCTGGTGAACTTCTTCACGGCGACGCGGAAATCGTCGGTATGCATGGTCGTGATGATCTTGTGCTCCTCGGCGTCGAGCTGCTGCCTGGTCGGCGTGGTGGCCGCCTGATAGACCAGTGATTTGGTCGCCGCGATCGCTGCGGGCGGATTTTTCGCCAGCCGCTCGGCAAGCTGCCGGGTGGCCGCCTTCAGCTCGGTCGCGGGGACGGTCTTGACCACCAGGCCCCATTCATAGGCCTGCTGCGCGGTGAAGCCGTCCTCGGCAAGGAATATCTGCAGGGCGCGACGGGTGCCGACCGTGCCCACGATGCCGACCGTGCTGCCGCCATCCGGCGAGACGCCGATCTTGGCATAGGCGGGCGTGAAGCGGGCATCGTCCGCGGCGATACACAGGTCGGTCACGAAGGCGAGGCCCATGCCGGCGCCGGCCGCCGAACCATGCACGCTGGACAGCACGATCTTCGGCATCCGCCGCACCGTCTCGATGAAGGCGTGGTAGTGATGCAGCATCTCGCCGACCACGGGGGCGATATTGTTGGCTTCGGCGGCAGCGCCGATGGTCTGCAGATCGCCGCCGGCGCAGAAGGCGCGGCCTTCGCCCTCGATGACCAGCACGCGGACATCCTTGTTGGCTTCGATCTCGGCTGCGAGCTGTTCGAGCTTCCTGGCGATCGTCAGATCGATCGCATTGAAGGCGGCCGGCCGGTTCAGCGTGATGGTCGCGACGGCGCCGTCGATACGGAGCAAAGCGGGATCGTTGGGGGAGGCGGGATCTGGCATTTTGAGGACCTTGGGCTTGTTGGTTCCGGGCATTTAAGGCCTTGGCGGGAGCCGTGGCAATCCGGCGCGACGCCATAGGCGGTTGAGGGGTACCCAGATTTGCCTGGGACCCCCTTGCGTCCGCGCGAGCCATGAGGCCAAATGGCCCGCGCCTTCGGTACGCAGACACGAGCGCTGTGGGGACGGGGCAAGCAAGCTAACATCGACAAGAGGAAACAGCATGGGTCACTCCTGCTCGCGCGAATTTGGGTTGTTCCGATGACAGGCTCGGTCATCATCGTCGGCGCCGGACATGCCGGCTTTCAGCTCGCGGCGTCGCTGCGCCAGGCGGGTTTTTCGGAGCGCGTCGCCCTGCTTAATGACGAAGGCCATTTGCCGTATCAGCGGCCGCCGCTGTCGAAGGCCTATCTGAAGGGCACCGGCGGTCCGGAGACATTGATGTTCCGGCCCGAGAAGTTCTACCATGACAACAAGATCGAGCTGATCACCGACCGGGCGCACGCGATCGACCGCAATGCGCGGAAGGTGGCGCTCGCCTCCGGCGCGTCGCTCGACTACGGCCACCTGGTGTTCGCGACCGGTGCGCGCAACCGGCTGCTCGATATTCCCAACGCCAGGCTGGACGCAGTGCGCTACCTGCGCATCCTCGACGAGAGCCAGGCGCTGCGCGACTTGATCGCACCCGGCATGCGCGTCGTGGTGATCGGCGCGGGCTTCATCGGGCTCGAATTCGCCGCCACTGCGCGAGCGAAGGGCCTCGAGGTCGATGTGGTCGAGCTCGCCTCGCGCGTGATGGCGCGCGCGGTGACCGCGGAGATTTCCGAGTTCTCGCAGGCGCGCCACGCCGCGGCCGGGATCCGGATTCACCTCGGGGTGCAGGTTACCGCGATCGAGGCCGATGGCGCCAAGGTCACCGGCGTCAGCCTGAGCAACGGCACGCACATCCCGGCCGATCTCGTCGTGGTCGGCGTCGGCGTGCTGCCGAATGTCGAGCTGGCCGCCGAGGCCGGCCTGCCGGTCGCATCCGGCATCATCGTCGACGAGCATCTCTTGACCGCCGATCCCAACGTCTCCGCGATCGGCGATTGCGCGCTCTACACCAGCAAGCGTTTCGGCGGATCGCTGCGGCTGGAATCGGTGCAGAACGCGACCGATCATGCGCGCTGTGTCGCGGCGCGGCTGACCGGCAAGACCGAAGTCTATGACGGCTTGCCGTGGTTCTGGAGCGACCAGGGGCCCGACAAGCTGCAGATGGCGGGTCTCACCACCGGCTACGACCGTGTCGTGGTGCGCGGCGACCGCGCGCAGGGGGCGTTCTCGGCGTTCTGCTATCGCGGCGACAGGCTGCTCGGCATCGAGTCAGTGAATCGCGCCGGCGATCACATGTTCGGACGCAGGCTGCTTGGCGCCGGCGGCTCGATCACGCCGGAGCAGGCCGCGGATGCTGGTTTTGATCTCAAGAGCGCGTTGGCCTAAACGCAAACGAGCGTCGTCCCGGCGAAGGCCGGGACCCATCCGCCGAGGCGGACGTTGTGGAAGCGACTCGTCGTTCCAGCGTCTTTCAACAATGACCATTCGTGGTTATGGGTCCCGGCCTGCTCCGGGACGACCCGTGGAAAGAACGGCGCTAACCTCTTGCGCCGTCGGCATCGACGGCGCAGCCCCCATCCGTTGCACGCAAATCGAGGCGGCGGCGTTGGCGTAGGCCATCGCGTCGCGGAGCGGTCTGCCGATCGCGAGTTGTGAGGCGAGGGCGCCGACGAAGCAGTCGCCGGCGCCTGTGGTGTCGACGGCCTTGACCTCGCGTCCCGGCACCAGCAGCGGCTGGCCCTCGACCAGCGCCAGAACGCCGCGCTTGCCGAGCGTGACGCAGACGATCTTGCCTGGCCCCAGGCTTCGCGCCGCCGCGACAAAGCGGGAGACCGTGTCGTGGTCGCTGAGCTCCGTTCCAGCGAGGACGCCGAGCTCGGTCTCGTTGAGAATCAGGATATCGACCAGATCCAGCAGCGTCTTGTCGGCCTGTTTCGCCGGAGCCGGATTGAGGATCGTGGTGGCGCCGGCCGCGCGGGCACGTCTGAAGAACGCGGCAATGGTCGGCAGCGGAATCTCGAACTGGCTGACCGCCACGTCACCGTTCGCGAGCACCGGGGCCGCGACATCGTCGGCATCGACCAGTCCGTTGGCGCCCGGCACCACGACGATCGTGTTGTCGGCTTGGGCAAGCGTGATGATCGCCGTGCCGGAATGCGTGTCGTCCGTGTCCTTGACGAAGGCGAGATCGACGCCTTGCGCGGCAAGGAAAGCTCGCAGCTCCTTGCCGAATGCATCGGTGCCCAACCGGCCGATCAACGTGGTCGGAATGCCGAGCTTGGCCGATGCCACCGCCTGGTTGGCGCCCTTGCCGCCGGGAAAATACAGCACGGCCTCGCCGGCCACAGTCTCGCCGACCCGCGGATGGCGCTCGGCGGTCGCCACCACGTCCATGTTGATGCTGCCGGCGACGAAGACGCGCCCCATGATCAGCCCCGCTCAGGCGTCGGCGCGAAACTCCTGCTTGACCGCCGCGATATCGGCGAGCGTCGGCAGGCCGGCCTCGTTGCCGAGCTTCTGGATCTTGAAGGTCGACGCCGCGCGCGCGAACTTGAAGTGCTCATGCCAGCCCTTGCTCGGATTTGCGAGGTAGGAATAGATGTAGGCGCCGTGGAAGACATCGCCCGCGCCGTTGGTGTCGATCACCCGCTCGCGCGGGATCGGAAACGCCGGCAAGGTGCGCACCGTGCCGGCCTCGTCGTACCAGAGCAGGCCGCGCTCGCCCATCGTGACGCCGCCGACCTTGCAGCCGCGGCTCTTGAGATAGTCGAGCATCTGCTCCGGCGTCTTGTCCATCTGCTCGCACAACCGCTCGGCGACGATCGCAATATCGATGAAGGCGAGCAGCTCGTGGGTGTTGGTGCGCAGGCCGCCGCCGTCGAGGGAGGTCATGATGCCGGCTTCGCGGCACAGCTTCGCGTAATGGATCGCGGCGTCCGGCTGGTGGCCATCGATGTGCAGCGCGCGGCAGCCCTCGATGTTCAGCAGCGGAAACGGATGGATGTGCTGGTCGTCGCGGCAGCGCACGATGGCGCGCTTGCCGTCATGGGGCATGATGAAGGACAGCGAGGAGGAGTTGACCTTGCGCGGATGGAACGAGATGCCGTACCTGTCGGCCATGTCCCAGAACATCCGCCCCAGCCAGTCATTGGCCATTGTGGCGATCAGGTCCGGCTCGATGCCGAGCTTGGCGCAGCAGAACGCCGCGGTCACCGCATTGCCGCCGAACGATACGGCGTAGGCGTCCGCGACGTGCTTCTCGTCGCCGACCGGCATGTGATCCGTGATGAAGGTGACGTCGATATAGGTTTGTCCGATGAAGAGAGCCTGCATTCGCTTTCCGTCGTGGCTTGGTGTGGTCCCGGCCGGTGACCAGACTAGCACTGCTGGTCGGCCGATATCGCTGAAAATATTCGCAACGCTGCCTGGTTTGCGGGTACAGATGGGGCGGGCGAGCAGATCGCGGATCGTTCTGGCATTCGGCATAACGGCCGCCCGCAGCCCGTGGTTCCGGGATGCGCAAGGGAGAAGCACAATGACGGCAGATTCGGGGAGGCCGCAACCATGATTACAGGTCTCGATCATGTCGTCGTCCTGACCAGCGACATCGCGGCCGCCAGCGCCGCCTACGAGACGCTGTTCGCGCGAGCACCGGCCTGGCGCAACAGCGGCGACGGCGCGGACCGCGTGCTGTTCACGCTCGATAACACCACGCTGGAATTGATGGCGCCGCGTGGCAACGAGGACGCCGCGCAACGCGTCCGCGGCGCGCTCGCCACCCAGGGCGAGGGGCTTGCGAGCCTCTGTTTTCGCACCAGCGACATCGCCAGGACACATCGCAGGCTCGAGCGGCTGACGCTGAAGCCCGAGCCGGTCGCCGAGGTCGAGAGCCGCGACGAGGCCAGCGGCGCCACGCTGTCGTGGAAGCGCACGCGCGCTGCGACCGAGGCGACGCGCGGCGTGCGCATGTTCTTCCTGGAGCGGGATCAGGAGCGGCCGCTGTCGGTGCGCACCACGCCGGCCTCGATCACCGCGATGGATCATGTGGTGGTCTCGACCGCCGACCCGGAACGTGCCGCGGCGCTCTATGGCGCGCGGCTCGGGCTCGACATGGCGCTCGACCGCTCGCATCCCGACTGGGGACGGCTGATGTTCTTCCGCTGCGGCGATCTCGTCGTCGAGGTCACGCACCGGCCGGGCAAGGGGAATGACAAGGCGGAAGCCGGCGCGCCGGACCGGCTGCGCGGCATCTGCTGGCGCGTCGCCGACATCGTTGCCACGCACGCGCGATTGGCTGCCGCCGGCGTCGACGTCTCGGAGATTCGTACCGGCCGCAAGCCCGGCACGCGCGTGATGACGGTGCGCAACGGCACGTGCGGTGTGCCGACGCTTCTGGTGCAGCCCTCACAGGGGAAGCCAGACTAGGCCGCGTGTCGTCGGCGCGTCGTCCCGGCTGCGTGCACCGACCGGCAGATAGCAGATACATGTCTCCATTCTCTCGTCATTCCGGGGCGCGCCTCTTGGCGCGAAGGGACACCGCGAGAAATATTCCGCGCCACCATCGCGACAACATTCGTTCTCAAACGTCGCGTGTCATGCTAGGTTCATCAATCCAGCATCACCGGGCGATCGATTTGGCCAAGGCAAAGCGAATACAGAGATGGCAGCGCGACCCGGAAGGGATGCGGCTGCGGATTCTCGAGGCGGCCAAGCAGGAATTCGCCGCTCACGGCCTCGCAGGCGCGCGGGTCGATCGCATCGCGGCCAATGCCGGCGCCAACAAGCGCATGCTGTACTACCATGTCGGCAACAAGGAGGATCTCTATCTCGAGGTGCTGGAAGGCGCCTATGAGAAGATCCGCGCCGAGGAACGCACGCTCGATCTCGAGCATCTCGATCCTCCGGAAGCGATCGGACGGCTGATCGACTTCACCTGGAACTATTTCCTGCGCAATCCCGAGTTCTTGGCATTGCTGAACACGGAAAACCTCGCCAAGGCAAAGCACCTGAAGCGCTCGACCAAGGTCAAGTCGATGCACTCGCCGTTCGTCGAGATGATTCGCACGGTGGTGACGCGCGGCGTCGAGAGCGGCGATTTCCGCGTCACGGTCGATCCGGTGCAGCTCTATATCTCGATCGCGGGGCTTGCGTTCTTCTACCTCTCCAACAGCGCCACCTTGAGCGTGATCTTCGGCCGCGACCTGCTCAAGAAGGACGCCCGCGACGAGCGTCTCGAGCACATGATCGCGCTGGTGCTGGCGGCGCTGACCGGCAAGCCCACCGCCGCGTTCGGCGTGATGCCGGTGCGGCACGCCGCGGAACACCGCGTGGTGTGACGGCTCGCGGTTTCGCTCGCGGCCCGCAACAATAAAATCTCGTTTGACGAAAGTAGGGGATTCCAGCGCGATTTCGTCGCGCGCCGGGGGCTGGACAGTAATTATCCAACGGGTTAATTTCTAGCCGAACGAGAGAGACTGCAAGGGAGTGGGACGTGACGGAGGCAAAGAGCCCGTCGGGCCTGTCGAGGTTGCTGAACGCGGCGTGGCTGCGCCCGTTCCTGTTGCTGGTGGTCATCGTGGCCGCCTGGGACCTCTCGATCCGCCTGTTCCACATCCCGGCCTATCAGATCCCGTCGCCCGGCGACGTCGTCGCGGTGCTGTGGAGCGACTGGCCGGAACTGCTGCGCCAGTCCTGGCCGACCACCTACGCGACGCTCTGCGGCTTCCTGCTGTCGGCGCTGTTCGGCATTCCCGTCGCGATGCTGATCGCGGGCTCGAAGACGGTCGAGAGCTACGTCTATCCGCTGCTGGTGTTCTCCCAATCGGTGCCGAAGATCGCGATCGCGCCCTTGTTCGTGGTGTGGTTTGGCTTCGGCATCATCCCCAAGGTGATCTCGGCGTTCCTGCTCG
>CALRXG020000287.1:0-9155 GCA_943372075.1 Bordetella parapertussis
GATCGATAGCGGTCTACCACCGCCGCCGTGATCTCGCGCCGCGCACCCATGCTGATCCGTCCTGCCATCGGCGACACCGATCCGATTCGGTATCGCCGCCACACTCCCGACGGTCAGTTCTCCGGTAACATTATTGATGAGGCAATGCGTCGGACAGCTGCATCATCTCGATGAAGCGATGGTTCATCACCGCAAGCCGGCCGTCGGCGCTGAACATGCTCAGGCCGTGCGGCATGTTGTTCAGTGCGGTGTCGAACTGGCCGGCCAGCGCGGCCTCGCGCTCCTTGGCGATCCAGGCATTGACGTAGATGCGCTGCAGGCTCGAAGTGAGATGACGGATCGCGCTGAAGAACACCAGGCTGAGCAGCGCGAGCGCGATGTGATAGGGACCGCCGACATACATCAGTGCCGCGATCAGGGGACCGATCGACATCAACAGATGCATGTGGAAGATCTGCGGCCGGCCGAAGGTCCGCCCGACTCCCGCCGAGGTGTAGGCGACAACCGTGGTCACGCACAACATATGCGCCGCGGCGTCCTTGGTCGTCAGCAGGACGGTGACGCCCCAGATGCCGAGCGAAATGCCGTAGGCGATGGTGCCGAGCCGGTAGCGCTTCTCCCAGATCACGGACTCTTCGATGGTGAGCCGGGAATTGCGCTGCTGGTAGCGATACATCTGCAGCGCGCGCGCCAGTCCGACCACGATGAACAGCGGCACGCACAGCCAGGACAGCAGATTGCCGGTGACAGCCGCAATCACGGCGCCCGCGATGGCGGGGCCGAAGGCGCCGAAGATCATGGGCGCGGGGTTCATGAACAACGAATCGACGAGCGCCGCGGAAATCGTCGGCGACATCGACCGGTCCGGTTCTCCCGTCTGACTTGCAAACTGCATTGTGAGAGCGCGCGTCCTTTTCAGCTCGCACTCTTACTGACCGCAGGTGAAGTCTTTCTGAGGGAACATCGTTAGCGAGTCGTTGCCGCGACCCCTCGAATTCCCGAATTCACCATCGAAATCAGTGCGCTAGGTAAGAAGTGCCGACTGACACCGGGGTTCCCCGTGCCCGCCGGCGAAAGCTCACGACAACAATGGCGACCAGGCGGGATCGGAGGCAAAGCCCGGGGTCGGCACCCGCAGTTCGTTGCGCCCGGAGACGTCGATGGTGAACAGCGACGGTCCGCTGTTACCACCGGGATCGCGGAAGAACATCACGACACGGCCATTCGGCGCAAAGGTCGGGCCTTCATTGTGGAAGCCCGAGGTCAGGATGCGCTCGCCCGAGCCGTCCGGCTTCATGATGCCGATCGCGAACTGCCCACCGCCCTGCTTGGTGAAGGCGATGTAGTCGCCGCGCGGCGACCACACCGGGGTCGAATAGGTGCCGTCGCCGAACGAGATGCGCTGCGCCTGTCCGCCGGTTGCCGGCATCACATAGATCTGCGGCTTGCCGCCACGATCGGATTCGAAGCAGAGCCGCGTGCCATCCGGCGCGTAGGACGGCGAGGTGTCGATCGCCGGCGTGTCGGTCAGCCGCGTCATCGACTTCGAGCGCAGATCCATCACGAACAGATTGGAGTTACCGCCCTGCTGCAGGCTCATGATGACGCGCTGGCCGTCGGGCGAGAAGCGCGGCGAGAATGACATGCCCGGGAAGTTACCGACGATCTCGCGCTGGCCGGTCTCGATGTTGAGCAGATAGACCCGCGGGTCGCCCTGCCCGAACTCCATATAGGTGATCTCCTGGGTCGACGGCGAGAAGCGCGGTGTCAGCACGAGATCCGCGCCGCGGGTCAGGTAGCGCACATTGGCGCCGTCCTGGTCCATCAACGCGAGGCGCTTGACGCGGCGATCCGCGGCGCCGCTCTCGTCGACGAACACGACACGGGTATCGAAATAGCCCTTCTCACCGGTCATCCGTTCGTAGATCTGGTCAGAGATGATATGCGCGATACGGCGCCAGTAGTCCGCCGACGTGTCGTACGACTGGCCGGCGAGTTGCTGGCCGGTGCTGACGTCCCAGAGCCGGAATTCCGCCTTCACACGGCCGTTGCCCTGGCGCGTCATGCGCCCGACGACCAGCGCCTGCGCATTGACGCTCTTCCAGTTGTTCAGGTTCGGCGGTGCGTCGATATTGACCTGCTTCTCGAGAAACGCCGCCTGATCGATCGGCGCGAACAAGCCGCTTCGCTTCAGGTTGTTGGTGATGACCTGCGCGACACCGACGCCGACCTCGGTGTCACCGGGCGTACCAGCCGAAAAATTCGGGATCGCAATCGGCACCGGCGCGAACTCGCCGCCGGGGACCGGAATCTGCTTGCGCCCGCCTTCCTGTCCGATGGCTGGACGGAACGGCGCGCCGGCGAACGCGGAAATCGCGGCCATGCCGGAAATCATCTGTCGGCGGTTGAGGCGAAACGTCATTGCACGCAAATCATTGTTGTCGGTCATTGTCGGTAGACTTTGTCTGCTATTGGCCAAACGTCACGCTGATCTCAGGTATTATTCTCTTTGAACACGGGCGCGAATGCTTTCCATTCCTCGAACCAACCCGCAGGCAGATTGTAGGGCTGACAGTCGATGATCGCGCGCAGGGCACTCTCCTGATAGACACGCATGTACGGCGTTGCCGGAGTGCCTTCCGCCACCGGCATCCGCGCGAGAGTGCCGTCGCGCTTCAGATCGACGTCGATCACCACCTGGGTCCGCTGCTCTTCGAGGCTGCCATAAGGCTTGTTTTTCCAGCAGCGCTCGACCTGCTGCCTGAACATCGCGCCCCAGGTCGCGGAGTTGTCGGCGGCCTTGCCCCTCGCGGTGCCGAGCGCGGCGTTGGCATTGAGCGCATCGCCGGTCGCGGCGGCCCGCGTCGGGTCGCGCTTGTCGAGCAGCGCTGCGATCTTGCTCTGGTCGAACACGCGATCCTTCGGCTTCTGCTCCGGCGGTGGCTTGGCGGCTTGTACCACGGGTTTCGGCGGCGGCTTCTTCTCTTCCTTCTTGATCGCTTCCGCGATCGGATCTGGCTTCACCGGATCGGGCTTCTTCTCGACCGGCTTCGGCTCTTCCTTCGGCTTGTTCTCGACCTTCTTCGGCGGATCCGGCTTCTTGTCTTCCGGCTTCTCCACCTTCGGCGTCGGCTGTGGCGCGGTTTCGGTCACCACCGGCGGCTTCTTCTCCTCGACCTTGCCGACCATGTCGTCGACCGGCTTGGCCTCGGCGACCTTGTCGACCAGCGGCTTGGGATTTTCCTTCTTGCCGTCCTTCTGGCCGGCCATGACGTGGGAGAGCTGGTCGGACGAGATCACGTCGACGGCGACAGATTCCTCTTCGGGCATCACATACGCCCTGGTCGAAAACGACACGAGGCCCCACCCGATCACGAGGACGTGCAGGACAATCGACGCCGCCAGAGTCTTGTCGACCTTGACCTTCAATTCAGGCTTCCCTGTCCTATCCGCCTTCCGGGATGATGACGATGTTCGCCTTGAATCCCGCGGCCCGGACCTCGCCGAGCAATTTCATCATATCCGTGTAACAGACGTCCTTGTCGCCTCGCAGATAGACGACTTTCTCAGCGTCCGACCGCGCATCCCCGATGGCCTTGATCTTGGCCGGGAAATCGGCGGCCGTGACCGGCGCGTCGCCGAGATAGAGCTCGACATTCGAGTTGCAGCCACCGCCGGTGCGCTTGACCGACAGCGTCAAGGGCGGCTGGTTCGACGAGATCGACTTGCCGCCGCTTGCGACCGGCAGGTCGATGTCGATGTTCGACGTCATCAGCGGCGCTGCCACCATGAAGATGATCAGGAGCACCAGCATCACGTCGACCATCGGCGTGACGTTGATCTCGGCCATCACCGGCTTGCGTCCGCCGCGGCCGCGCCTGCCGCCGCCACCGGACCCTGCCATGCTCATCGCCATGATCGTGCGCTCACAAGAGTGACCATCGTGATCATCATCGGTCTCAGCCCCGCTCGTCGATCTGACGCGACAGGATGGCGGAGAACTCGTCGGCGAACCCCTCCAGGCGCGCGGCCTGCCGGTTCACTTCCGAAGTGAACTTATTGTAGAAAATAGTCGCCGGAATTGCGGCAATCAGGCCGATTGCGGTGGCAAACAGCGCTTCCGCGATACCCGGCGCCACCACCGCCAGGGAGGTATTTTTCGAGGCGGCGATCGACTGGAAGCTCGACATGATGCCCCAGACGGTGCCGAACAGGCCGACAAAGGGGCCGGCCGAGCCGACGGTGGCCAGCACCAGCAGCCGCCGTTCCAGCCGCTCCACCTCGCGGGCGATCGAGACGTTCATGACCTTGTCGATCCGGGCCTGCAGGCCCGCAAAGGACCGCGACTGGCTCTCGAAGGAGCGCTTCCACTCCCGCATCGCCGCCACGAAACAGGCGGCCATCGACTGGGTCGGCTTCGCTGAAAGGGCCCGGTAGAGTTCCTCGATCGACTGGCCGGACCAGAATGCCTGCTCGAACTTGTCCATCGCCCGCTTGGTGCGGGCGTAGAGCAGGATCTTGTCGATCGCGATCGCCCAGACCCAGACCGAGCAGGACAGAAGTCCCAACATCACGCATTTAACGACCCAATGGGCCTGCCAAAACAGTGCGATCAGCGACACATCGCTCGATGCCAGTGGCAGAGTCGACTGGGCCACATCGGCCGGATTCATCGGCAATATCCTCTCAACGCAAGTGTCCCAATTCGGCGGGCCGTCACCCGGCACCGGTCTCACGGCCGCGCCCGGCGCGGAAAAAACTGCGCGAGAGCCTCTTACATCTGTCGCATGGGGGGCCCGTCCAAAGCCGGGACTTGCTTCCCCTGCCAACATGTCAAAACGAGGGCTTTTCGCGCGGCATTCCGGCCCTAACCAAACGCTAATCATGGTTAAGGCGAGGTTACCAAAGGGAAATTTGGAGGCGGGAAATGCCAGCGGACGAGCCGGTTGGCAGGTTCCAAGGATGAATGGATTTGGCCGGAAGGGGGACCGCGGTGGCTCTCCCCGCGTGGCACTGGCGGAAGCCAGGACGACGGCGATGGAGATGGTTCTCGATTCAAGATGTCGAACACGCGGAGTCGTCGCCCGGTTCGACCGGACGATCCAGTGCTCCCCGAGACGCCGCAATCGGGAAATGACGACGGAGAGTGCCTCAGGTCAAATGCCGCACCAGCGCGAGCCCGGCAAACAGGCCAGCGATCGAGAGCAGCACCGAGCCCAGCACGTAAAGCACCGCCAGCCCAACCTCGCCACGCTCATAAAGCAGCGCGGTGTCGAGCGAGAACGCCGAGAAGGTGGTGTAGCCGCCGAGGACGCCGGTCATCAGGAACAGCCGCCAGGGCTGCGAGGCCTCGCCCTTGAAGGCGAGATAGCCGGCGATCAGGCCCATCACGGTCGACCCCGTGATGTTGATGATGATGGTGCCCCAAGGAAACCCAGTGCCGATCCAGCGCGCGCAGGTGATGTTGATCAGATGCCGCAGCGTCGCGCCGAGACCGCCGCCGAAGAACACCAGAAGATAGCTTGTCGCTTGCCCCATCCGATCCTTGTGCCGCATGGCTGTGGCTGCCGCAAGAAAACAAAAAGGGCAGCAGGTGATCCTGCCGCCCTCTTCCCAAAGGTTTGCATCGTCGTTGCGGGACGGTCCGCAGGACCGAGCCCGGAATCCATTCATCCATCAAGCGCACGGCCGGATGAATTACGCGTTCGATGCTTCGCATCGCCCTCAGGTGCACAATTGCGCACCCGGGGAGTGATGTCGCGTGCGCTTAGCCGGCCTTGCCGAACAGCTCGTCGACGTAGTCCCAGTTGACCAGGCTGTCGACGAACGCCTTCAGATAGTCCGGACGGCGGTTGCGGTAGTCGATGTAGTAGGAGTGCTCCCAGACGTCGACGCCGAGGATCGGCACCGCGCCATGGACCAGCGGGTTCTCGCCGTTCGGGGTCTTGGCGATCTCGAGCTTGCCGCCCTTGACCTGGAGCCAGGCCCAGCCGGAGCCGAACTGGCCGACGCCGGCAGCGGCAAAGTCGGTCTTGAACTTCTCGAAGCCACCGAGGTCTTCGTTGATCTTCTTCTCCAGCCGGCCGGGCAGCTTGCTGCCGCCGCCATTCGGCTTCATCCACTTCCAGAAGTGGATGTGGTTGTAGTGCTGGCCGGCATTATTGAAGACGGCCGCGTTCTTGCCGAACGAGCCCTTCACGATCTCCTCGAGGGACTTGCCTTCGAATTCGGTCCCCTTGATCGCGTTGTTGCCGTTGGTGACGTAGGCCTGGTGATGCTTGTCGTGGTGAAACTCCAGCGTTTCCTTGGACATGTAGGGCGCAAGGGCGTCGTGGGCGTAGGGCAGATCGGGTAGCGTGAAGGTCATGGGGTAATGTCCAACAGAGGGTGGGAGACTACACTTAACGGGTCCCCCTTATAGAAGGTTCCAGGGCGGAGAAACACCGCATTTTCGGATCGGCTAAAACAGATCGCTATGGCAGATCGGTACAGCCGAGCAGCCAGACCAAGCATCAGGATTCAAGGACCGAACACCATGAGCATCGAAATCGACATTCTCAACGGAGATGCGTCATGGCAGCGCACCGAGCCGCTGCTCCGGGCGGTCTGGAGCCCTGACGTCATGAAAGAGAAATCCTGGGCCGATATCAAATGGGCTCACGCGGATTTGCGCGTGCTGCTCGACGCGCCCGACGACGGCGGCCTAGCTTGCCACGTCGGTATCTATTTCCGGACCATCACCTGGAACGGCCACAAGGTGCATGTCGGCGGCATCGGCGGGGTCGCAACCCGCGAGGACTGCCGGCGGCACGGCTATGCGTCACTGGCGCTCGACGCCGCCGTGCACACGATTCGTGCCAATGACGCGGTGAAATTTGCAATCTTGTTCTGCGAGCCGCACAATTTCGCGTTCTACGAAGCCCGCGGCTGGCATCGATTCACCGGCGAGGTCACTTGCGAACAGCCGTCGGGGACGATCCGGTTCGAGGCCATGGCGCCGTTCGTCAACGACATCGTTCGCGCCCCGCGCCAGGGCAAGATCGACCTATGCGGCCTGCCATGGTGACCCCTGCACACGCGCGGGTGGCCTGCGCGCGACGCACGCCGTAAAATGTCGACCATCATTTATTGATTCCGAGATGATCCATTGACTTCGAACAGCGCCCGTATCGGCACCACGCCCCTCTCCCGCTTGCGGGAGAGGTGAAGGCAACAGCATGACCATTGACGCCTCGATCGACGACGCGCGCTCCGCCGCGGCGGCGCCGGCTACGCCGGTCAATCAGTTGCTCACTGCGCCGATCCTGCCGACGCTGCTGAAGCTCGCGGTCCCCAACACCATCGCGATGTTCGGCTCGACGCTGGTCGCGGTGGCCGAGACCTCCTATATCGGCCGGCTCGGCACCGAGCCGCTGGCAGGCATCGCGCTGGTGTTTCCGTTCGCGATGCTGAACCAGATGATGTCGGCGGGCGCGATGGGCGGCGGCGTCTCCTCGGCGATCAGCCGCGCGCTCGGCGCCGGCGACCGCGACCGCGCTGCCGACCTGGCGCTGCATGCGGCAATCATCGGGGTCGGCCTCGGCCTGTTCTTCACGGTGATGATGCTGGGCTTCGGCCGCAGCTTCTATGCGCTGCTCGGCGGCCATGCCGGCGTGCTCGAGCAGTCCTTGCACTATTCGCAGGTGCTGTTCTCCGGCGCGATCTCGATCTGGCTGGTCAATACGCTGGCATCGGTGGTACGCGGCACCGGCGACATGCGGATTCCCTCGTTGACGCTGATCTCGGTGTCGATGGTCCAGATCGCGGTCGGCGGCGTACTCGGTCTCGGCCTGTTCGGCGTGCCCGGTCTCGGCATGCGCGGCGTCGCCGCCGGCCAGCTCACGGCATTCACCCTCGGCGCGATCTTCCTTGCCTGGTATCTCGCCAGCGGCCGCAGTCGCCTGAAGCTCGATCTTGCCGCATTCAGCTTCCAGCGCGCGATGTTCCTCGATATCCTCAAGGTCGGCGCGATCTCCTGCCTGTCGCCACTGCAAAGCGTGCTGACCATCCTGATCTTCACGAAAATCCTCGCCGGCTTCGGCACCGAGACCTTGGCCGGTTACGGCATGGGCTCGCGGCTGGAATTCCTGCTGATCCCGATCGCCTTCGCGGTCGGCGTCGCCTCGGTGCCGATGGTCGGCATGGCGATCGGCGCGGGGCTCGTCTCGCGGGCCCGCAAGGTGGCGTGGACCGCCGGCACGGTCGCGGGCCTCGTGGTCGGGCTGGTCGGACTTGTGGTCGCCCTCAAGCCGACGCTGTGGATCGCGCTGTTCACCAATGATCCCGGCGTCACCGCCGCCGCATCCTCCTATTTCGCGCTGGCCGGGCCGGGCTTCGGCTTCTTCGGCGTCGGCGTCTGCCTTTATTTCTCGTCGCAAGGCGCGGCCAAAGTCGGCGGCCCGGTGCTGGCCGGGACCATTCGCCTGCTCATGGTCGGCATCGGCGGCTGGTGGCTCGCCGCCGTGAGCGCTCCGGCCTGGACGTTGTTTGCGCTGGTCGGGGCCGCGATGGTGGCCTTCGGTCTCGCCACCATCGTCTCGATCCGGCTGACCCGCTGGGGATGACGTCGCGCGGCAGCTGAGTCTTGCCTGAGCATTGCGGCACCGGAAATGACCTAAAGATATTTTCGGACCGCACTCTTCCGATCACGCGAATATGTCATTGCAGAAATCATTCGACTTGCTATGCAGGCCAGCCTCTTGGGGAACAAATCATGGCCTGCAGATTCGGACTGGTGATCGCCATCATCGCGACGGCGCTTGCCGCGCCCGCCACGCATGCGCAGGGCACGCCCGAGCCTGTCGGCGTCTGGCAGACCCAGGCCGGCGATGCCCGCGTCAAGGTCACGAAGTGCGGCGGCGGGATCTGCGGCGTGGTGGTCAGCCTGCGTGATCCGATCGACCCCATGACCGGCAAGCCGCAGGTCGACAACAAGAATGCCAATCCGGCGCTGGCCAACCGGCCGATCATCGGGCTGCCGCTGTTCTCCGGCATGCAGCCCGTCGCGGCAGGCAAATGGTCGGGCCAGATCTACAATGCCGATGACGGCGGGACCTATGCGAGCAGCATCACGGTAACCGGCGAGAGCACCCTGCGCGTCGAAGGCTGCGTCGGCG
>CALRXG020000288.1:0-9063 GCA_943372075.1 Bordetella parapertussis
GCGACCGCGAGCGGCATCGCGATCAGATAGGCCAAAATGGTGACCGCGCTGCGCAACAGGCCGGTCATGAAGCCGGTCACGACCGCAAACAGCAGCCCGATGATCACGGCGAGGTCGAAGAGGTTCATGGGTAAGGATTTCCTGCCCAATCTCCTAGGGTTTCCAGGTTGATGAACCCGGCTTACATCAAGGACAATTGTAGAGATTCATTGTCTATGTCCGTCATGCCACAGCCGTCATTCCCCGGTTCGCAATTGCGCACCTGAGGGCGCGCGTCAGCGCGAGCCCCGGAATGACGAGAAGGTCACCCCGCCCGCATCTCCGCCTTGATCATGTCCGCGGCCTTCTCGCCGATCATGATGGTCGGCGCATTGGTGTTGCCGCCGATCAGCGTCGGCATGATCGAGGCGTCGACCACGCGCAGGCCCTCGAGGCCATGCACGCGCAGCGTCGGATCGACCACCGCGAGCGGATCGTTGCTGCCCATCTTGCAGGTGCCGACCGGGTGGTAGACGGTATCGGAGCGCGCCCGCAGGATGCTGCGGATGTCGTCGTCGGTGCTGACACCTGCGGTGAACATGTCCTTCTGCTGCAACGCGCGCAGCGCCGGCGTGTCGAGCAGCCGCTTCGTCATCTTGAAGCCGGCGACCATGGTCTCGACGTCGCTGTCCTCGCCGAAGAAGTTCGGATCGATCGCAGGCGCTGCGAGCGGGTCGGCGCTGTTCAGCCACACGCTGCCGCGGCTTGCCGGCCGCAGCAGGCAGACATGGCAGGAGAATCCGGTGCCCCAGCGCGGCTTGCGGCCGTGGTCTTCCACCATGGCCATGCAGAAATGCAGCTGGATGTCGGGGATGTCGAGGTCAGGCCGGGTCTTCAGGAAGCCGCCGCATTCGGCGACGTTCGAGGTCATCGGGCCGCGCCGCTGGCGCCGGTACTGCCCGATGCCCTTGATGATCCGCCCGATGCCGCTCCACGACAGTCCCGAGAAATAGGGCGCGTCGGATGCGAAGCCGAACACGAAATCCGGATGATCCTGCAGGTTCTGTCCGACCCCCGGCAGCTGATGCAGGCTGGCGATGCCGTGCTTGCCGAGCGCAGCCGCATCGCCGACGCCCGACAGCATCAGCAATTGCGGCGACTGGAACGCGCCGGCCGCGAGGATGACCTCGCGCCGCGCGCGCAGCACCTTCTTCTCCTTGCCCTGGATGTATTCGACGGCGACGGCACGCTTGCCTTCGAAGATGATGCGGGTCGCGTGCGCCTGCGTTTCGATACGCAGGTTGGGCCGGCGGTCCATGTGAGGATGGATGTAGCCGCGCGCCGCGCTCCAGCGCTCGCCATTCCGCTGCGTCACCTGGTAGATGCCGAGCCCTTCCTGCTCGGCGCCGTTGAAATCGTCGCGAATCCGGAACTGGGCCTCGCGCGCGCCCTGCAGGAACATCTCCTTGACCGGATTGTCGGACTGCAGGCCGGTGACATTGAGCGGCCCGCCCTTGCCGTGATACTCACCGTCGAGCTCGGTGTTGTTCTCCGAGCGCTTGAAGTAGGGCAGCACGTCGGCATAGCTCCAGCCGGGATTGCCGAGCGAAGCCCAGTGATCGTAGTCGGCGCGATGGCCGCGGATATAGACCATGGCATTGATCGCCGAGGAACCGCCGAGGCCCTTGCCGCGCGGCTGATAGCCGATGCGGCCGTTCAGGCCCTTCTGCGGCACCGTGTCGAACGCCCAGTTGTTGAGCTTGCTCGAGAGCATCAGAATGATGGCGCCGGGCGTGGTCACCACCCAATTGTCGTTCTTGCCGCCGGCATCGAGCATCGCCACCGAGGTTGCCGGATCCTCCGACAACCGCCCCGCCACCGCGCAACCGCCGGAGCCTCCGCCCACCACCACGAAATCGAATGTGTCAGTCATTTTTGTTTCCCCCTGTTGTTGTCATTCCCCGGTGCGCAATTGCGCACCTGAGGGCGCGCGCAGCGCGAGCCCGGAATCCATTTATCCGCGTTATTGCGGCGCGATGGATTCCGGGCTCGATGCTTCGCATCGCCCCGGAATGACGGTTACGACAACATCCGCATCAGCTTCTCCAGCCGCGCGATCTTCGCGCCATAGGGCGGATAGAGATCGGCAAGCCGGTTGAAGCGCGAGCGATAGAACACCGGCTTGAGCTTGGTCAGCGTCCTGAAGCCCCATTCGCCGTGATAGGCGCCGGTGCCGGAGGCGCCGACCCCGCCCATCGGCTGATAGGCCTGCGCGAAATGGAACAGGCAGTCATTGACGGTGACGCCGCCGGACACCGTGCGCGCCAGCACCGTGTCGCGGGCGGCGTTGTCGGTGCCGAACCAGTACAGCGCCAGCGGGCGGTCGCGTCTGTTGACGAAGGCGATCGCCTCCGCCGCGTCGCGGGTGCCGATGACCGGCAGCAGCGGCCCGAAAATCTCCTCCTGCATCACGGTCATCTCTGGCGTCGCATCGACGATGACGGTCGGCGGGAATTTGCGCCTCGCCTTCCACTCGGGATCGTTCGGTGCCGCGGGCTGCATGATGGTCGCGCCCTTCGCGGCGGCATCGGCGACCAGGGCCTCGAGCCGCGTGTAGTGTCTGTCCGAGACGATCGAGCTGTAGTCGGGATTCTTGGGATCGGTGCCGAACATCTGCTGCATGTGGCCCTGCAGCCGCATCGCGAACGGCTGCGCCGAGGCTTGCGGCACCAGCACGTAATCGGGCGCGATGCAGGTCTGGCCGGCATTGAGTAGCTTGCCATAGGCGATGCGCTGCGCGGCTTCGTCGATGTCGGCGGAGCCGTCGACGATCACGGGCGACTTGCCGCCGAGCTCGAGCGTCACCGGCGTCAAATTGCGGCCACAGGCTTCCGCGATCAGCCGGCCGACGCGGGTCGAGCCGGTGAAGATCAGATGATCGAACGGCAGCGCGGCGAAGGCTTTCGCGATCTCGTCATCGATGTCGGTGACGACGAGCTCGGTGCTGTCGAATTTCTTCGCGATCGCCTCCATCAGCAGTTCGGAGAACCGCGGCACCAGCTCGCTCGGTTTGATGATGGCGCTGTTGCCGGCCGCGAGCGCCGCGACCGCAGGCGCCAGCGTCAGCTGCAGCGGGTAATTCCAGGGCGCGATGATGCCGACCACGCCGAGCGGCTGCGGGATCAGCCGGTTCTTGGCGGGCGCGAACTGCACCGTGGTCGGGACCTTTTGCGGCGCCATCCATGACTTGAGGTGCTTGGCGGCGTGCTTGATCTCGCCGAGCACCAGCATGGTCTCGGCGATTGCGGTCTCGACGGTGGAGCGGTGGCCGAAATCGGCCGAAATCGCCGCCTCGAATCGCGCCTCGTTCTCGGTCAGCGCGGCGCGCAGCCGCCGCAACCGGTCCAGCCGTGCCTGCAATGTCGGCGCCGGCTCGCTCCGCGACAGCTCGAGCTGGCGCTGAAAGGCCTCTTCGAGCGCATGCAGCCCCGGGCTTTTCAGTGGCCGGTCCATGGCGTTTCCCCCTCGGATGACGTTTCCTTGACGGATTTTGTTGGGCGCCAAGCTCTGCTTTTGCGCGCGGTCTGGCAAGACCTGGTTCCCTGCGGTAAATTTGTCAGGAAAACCCGATATTTCGACGTCACAAAATCCTCAAAAACCCGCATCCGGGGCTTTCCAAACCGCACCTACGTTGATACATACGCCCGGCACCCGACGGCTTCGGCCCGGGTCGCCTTCTCAGGAAGCCCTCCGGACGGATCGATCGGCGCCGTTAAACGCGTTGGCCGGTTGCCTCAGGCTCCCTTTCTGCAAGGCATGCAACGGTTTAACGCGGGGTGGAGCAGCCCGGTAGCTCGTCAGGCTCATAACCTGAAGGTCATAGGTTCAAATCCTATCCCCGCAACCATCTTTACTTGCTCGGGCAGCAAGTAAAGATTAGATCCTGCCCCCGCAACCATCTTTACTTGCGATGACCCCGCCCCCAAGGCGGGGTTTTTCGTTTGTGCGGAAATCATAAGGATTCCAGCGAGATCGCCCTGAACGTCGATCTCCACCTTCCCGTCCACCGGGGTCAGTACGATCTTGTCCACCAGCGAGCGCAGGATGTCGGCCGCTTCGATCCGCTTCTCTTCCTCTTCGTCCTGCAAGGCTTCGTAGAGCTGCTGGACCCGCTTGCGGTATTGCAGGGCCATCGAAGGATGCAGAAGGGGAGGCGGTTCCTCCGCGTCGGCCAAGAACAGCGCCAGTTCCTTCTTGCGCTGTTCCAGCAGCACCATCTTGGCGTTGATCGCGTCGGCTGCGCCGCCCTTGAGGATGAGGTTGAGCAGCGTGTCGAGTTCCCGGTCGATCTTCGCGATCTCGGCCTCAGCCGAGGCAATGCCGGCTCGACCCTCCCTGCGCAGCCGGTTCATTTCCTGGGTGAACACCTCGCAGAAGCGGGCGAACATCTCGGGATCGACGAGCTTGGTGCGCAGCGCATTCAGCACGCGCGTCTCCAGTTCCTCGCGGCGGATGTTCACCCGGTTGTCGCAGGTGCCTTTGTTGCGCGCCGTCGAGCAGCCGATCAGTGTGGCCGAGATCGCGGAATAACCGCCACCACAGCAGGCACATTTGGTCAGCCCGGAAAACAGATACTTCGGCCGGCGGCGATAGTTCATCGTACGGACGTCGGCCAGGCCGCTTTCGTCCCGCTCGATCCGATTATCGTCCTGCCGCGCCTTCACCGCATTCCAGAGATCGTCATCGAGAATGCGCAGTTCAGGCGCCTCCTGAATGACCCATTCGGATTCAGGATTCGGGCGAGCCTGCCGCTTGCCGCTGTCGGGGTCCTTCACGAAGCGCTGGCGGTTCCAGACGATCTTGCCGACATACATCTCATTGTTGAGGATGCCGTTGCCACGCTTCGGATTGCCGTTGATCGTGCTGAAGCCCCATTCGCCGCCTGAAGGCGCGGCGATGCCATCCCTGTTCAGGGCGAAGGCAATCGTCTTTGCCGATTTGCCAGCGGCATAGTCGCGGAAGATGCGGCGGACGACTTCGGCTTGCGCCTCGTTGATCGTCCGGTCGCCGCGGATCGGTTCGCCGCTTGCGTCCAGCTTCTTCACCACGTCGTAGCCGTAGGAATTGCCGCCGCCGGACTTGCCGGCCTCGACACGGCCGCGTTGTCCCCGGCGCGTCTTGTCGGCCAGATCCTTCAGGAACAGCGCGTTCATCGTGCCTTTGAGGCCGACATGCAGATGCGAGACTTCACCCTCGGAAAGGGTGAACATCTTCACGTCCGAATAGGACATGCGCTTGAAGAGACCAGCAATGTCCTCCTGATCGCGCGACAGGCGATCCATCGCTTCGGCGAGGATCAGGTCGAAGCGGCCGCGCGTGGCGTCGGAGATCAGGGCCTGAATGCCGGGACGCAGCAGCGACGAGCCGGAGATGGCATGGTCGGAGTATTCCTCGACGATCTGCCAGCCTTGCTTCTCGGCGTGCAGGCGACACATGCGAAACTGGTCGGCGATCGAGGCGTCGCGCTGATTGTCGGAAGAATAGCGGGCGTAGAGCGCGACCTTCACTGCACGTCTCCTTTCGGCATCAGGAGGTGCGCTTCCCCCGTCGCTTCATCATTTTCACTTCTTCCGCGTAACACTCCCGCGCCGCCTGCCGAGCCAGGAAGTCGACCAGACGCAAAAGGCGTGGATCGGGATTTCCGCGCTGCGTAAACGTCAGTTCCGGCTCGTCGATCAACAAGGATTCGAGCAGCGCCTCGCGCTCGTTTCTTGTCATCTTCGCCGGATATTGGGGTGCTCGCAAGGTCATGCCTGGCAGCATTTGCCGGAAAGACAGTATAAGCAACTGAAAACGCGACAGAATATTCGGCGGTGTTTGGCGCGCTGACACGCATCATCGCGTGCTCCCGCGTATGCTCGCGCACCATGGCATAGCGAAATAACCTACGGGGTTTCGTCCCACGCTCGGTCATCACTTGCTCCGATAGGCCTGTTTCGAGATCGCTGAACATGGAAGTCATACTAGCGTATTGCGTTTTGCGATACAATCCCCTATCTTACGTTCAAGGAGACGACTCATGGCCAGCACAGCGGAACGCAAGGAATATCCCATATCGATGCGACTGCCGGAAGCGGATGTCGCGATGATCGATCGTGCCGCCACGCTGCGCGGTCGATCGCGCACTGACTTCGTCCGCGACGCCGCCGTGCGCGCGGCCGAGGAGGTCGTCATGGAACAGAGCCTGATCCGCATGAGCCCGGAAGGGTTCGCCGGGTTCATGGAGATTCTCGCCGCCCCGGCCAACCCTGTTCCCGAGATGGTCGAGCTGGCCAAGCGCCCCGCGCCCTGGGAAGCTGGTTACGAGCCGAAGCGGTAAGCCGTGGCGTTATCGGCTCCCGAACCGCTCACCGCCGCGCATGATGTTTCCGAATTCTCCTGTGGCAAGCCGACGCTCGATCACTGGCTGAAGACGCGCGCCCTTTCCAATCAGCAGAAGGGTTTTACCGCCGTTCTCGTCGTTCACGAGGCGGGGCGCGTGGCCGGATACTATGGTCTGGCGCCGACCGCCGTGGTGCCCGCGATCATGCCGCGTTCGATCCGCACCGGCCAGCCGCCCGATCCAGTCCCTTGCCTTCTCCTCGGCCAGCTAGCCACGGATATCGGATGGGCAGGCCAGGGGATCGGTACGGGTCTGGTCAAACACGCCCTCCAGCGCTGTGTTCAGGCGGCCGCTCTGGTCGGCGGTCGAGCGCTGATGGTCAACGCCGTCGATGAAGAGGCCGCCCGCTTCTGGCAACGCAGAGGCTTCATGCCTTCGAAGGATGATCCGCTCGTTCTGTTCCGCTCCATTGCTGACATTGCGGCATCGCTGGCTCAAGCATGAGCCTTGGGATGGTTGGGACAATCAAGTCAGCCAAACGACGATATCAGCGAGATTCGATGAAAAGGCGGGACTTCGGGCGATGCCATGGCGGCCGAACCCACTGTCATCCATGCGACCTTCATGAATCGGATTGGGTCCTGATCGATGGCTCGTAGGTCAGCTTAAGATTGCCTTAAGTTTCCTCGCTGTCGATCAAGCATAAATATCGGTCATCGAGACAGGAGTGAAAAATGCTTCGTCGTGCTGCCATGCTCTTGGCCCTATCGCTCGCCAGCGCCCCGACCTTTGCCGCCGATCTCCGGGTTTACGGGCCGGGCGGCCCGCAGCCTGCGATCGAGGAGGCGGCTCGCCAATTCGGTCGTCAGCGTGGCGTCGAGATCGCCGTCGTCGCCGGGCCGACACCGACTTGGATCGACCGCGCCCGGGCCGATGCCGATCTGATCTTCACCGGATCGGAGACGATGATGGCCGATATGGTCGTTGATATGAAGGGTCAGCTTCGGGCTTCCGACGCCCAACCCCTGTATCTGAGACCATCCGCCATACTCGTTCGTCCCGGCAATCCGAAACGGATCCGCGGCATCGCGGATCTGAGCTCGCCTGGGTTGCGCATCCTCGTCGTCAACGGTCAAAATCAGAAAGGATTATGGGAAGATATCGCCGGCCGAACCGGGGACATCGGAATGATGCGATCGATCGGCGCAAACATCGCCTTGCAGGCCAGCGGCAGCGGGGTGGCGCGACAAGCTTGGACCGATGATGAAACGCTCGACGTTTGGCTGACATGGAACATCTGGCAGGTCGCAAACCCGAAACTCGCCGATCTCGTCGAGATCGAGCCGGAACATCGCATCTATCGCGATGCGGGCATCGCAGTGACGACGCGAGGCCGGGACAAAGTCATCGCTCGCGATTTCATCGCTTTCTTGCAGAGCCGCGATGGCGCAGCGATCTTCCGTAAATGGGGATGGATCGCCAATGTCCCGTGACTGGAAGAACGCCTACCACATAGCGTATCCGCCGGCCTGCTCGGTAATCCAGCGGCTGGCGGTTTGATCGGTGATTGGGACAGGATGGACGGGATGAGCCATTCGGTCCGAGGTCTACGCAGGCGGCTTTCGCCCCTGAAATCCTGAATTCCGTGTTTGCGATTTTGCGGGGGAAGGCCTTCCCCCTGGTCGGCACTGCGTTGCCGACGCACCCCCTTCTGCGGGGAGACCCCGCAACGCCCCCTTAGAGTGAGAGTGCGGACGCGTTTGCCGTGACGGGTTGAGGGCTGGGAGAGAGGCTCCCGGCGCCCGTCGCGGAGAACCGCGATGTCCAGACATGACCGCACCACGCGCACCGGCCAGGACCGGGCGAACCTCTATGACGAAATCACCGACAAGATCATCGCCGAACTGGAGGCCGGCCGCTTCCCCTGGGTCCAGCCTTGGGGCAAGTCCACGGCCAAAGCGCCGCTCGGCCTGCCTAAGAATGCCAGCACCGGCCGCACCTACAGCGGGATCAATATCCTGATCCTCTGGGGCGCCGTCGTTCAGCACGGCTTTCCCGGTCAGGGCTGGCTCACATATCGCCAGGCGGCCGCGCTCGGCGGCAACGTCCGGGAGGGCGAACGCGGCACCACCGTCGTCTATGCCGACCGCTTCGTGCCGGAGGACGAGAAGCGGCGGGCGCGCGAGACCGGCGAGGAAGCCCAGGCCATTCCCTTCCTCAAGCGCTTCACCGTTTTCAATACGGCGCAGTGCGAACGGCTGCCCGACGACATGGTCATTGCCACGCCGCCACCGCTGCCTGGCCTGATCGAGCCGAGAGTTGAAGCGCTGATCCGGGCGACCGGCATCGACTTCCGCATCGGTGGCGACCGGGCTTTCTACGTCCCCGCCGACGATTGTGTGGTCGTACCACCGCCGCAAGCTTATTTCGAGCCGATCAACTGGCACAGGACTGCGCTGCACGAGATCGGCCACGCCAGCGGCCATCGCAGCCGCCTGAACCGCGACTTCTCGACCTCCTTCGGCACGAAGAAATACGCCTTTGAGGAGCTGATCGCCTTATCTTGACTCTGTGATCCTGTCTCAGAATCAGGCATGGAGCCGCGTCACCGGTGCTGCGGTGAAGCTCTTCAGACGTCCGGGTCAAGCGTTCCCGCAGCGTAAGCGAGGACAACGCTTGACGCGGCGGCGACTCCACAAACT
>CALRXG020000289.1:0-9056 GCA_943372075.1 Bordetella parapertussis
AGGTCTCCGATGCCCATCTCGCCGAACTGCGCGAGGACGGCGCGTCCTACATCTTCGCAGGCCGGCAGGGTGGCGACCTGGCGGGCGCCATGGCGCAGCTTGCCGCCCTGTTCGGCGCGAAGACGCTGCTGCTCGAGGGCGGCGGCGGCATCAACGGCGCATTCCTCAAGCACGGGCTGATCGACGAATTCAGCACATTGATCTTTCCAGCGGTCGATGGCGTCGCCGGATCGCAATGCATCGTCGACTATCACGGCCCGGACGGCGATCGTCCCGGCGCCGGCCAGTCGCTCC
Source organism: Bordetella parapertussis (assembly GCA_943372075.1). GTDB lineage: Bacteria > Pseudomonadota > Alphaproteobacteria > Rhizobiales > Xanthobacteraceae > Bradyrhizobium. Next base: position 295 of record CALRXG020000289.1, read on the forward strand.
GGCTCACCCATTGCGAGACGCTCGAAGGCGGCATGGTCTGGCTGCGCCATGCGGTGGAGCGCGCACCGGGCTGAACCCCGGCGAAGCCCGGGTTCCAGCCAGGCTTGAGGCGATCGCAACTGCCGGCATTTGTCGCTGAACATGGTCCCGTGGCTCTGGATTTGCTAAACTGTCATCCATGGGCGTCAGCCGAGGGGACGTGCGGATGAGAAAGTCAGACGTGACCTGTCCATGCTGCGGCGCAGGGTTTCGGCGGCTGGAGCTGTGGTCCGAGTCCGGCTCCAACGGCGAATATCGCTGCCCGGTCTGCGCGACCGCACTCGAGGTCTTCGATGGATCGATGCTGATCGCTTACCGGCTGACGGTTCAGCCGGAACGTCGCCTCCGGCCACCGGCGGGGCCACCCGGCCGCGTAACACCAGTGACCCCCGCCTTAGCCGCGCTGGTGGTCCGACCCGCAGGCTAAGCAGATGACAATCTGACCAACGCTGCATTGCAGTTTCGTGACAAAGCGCGAACTGTCCCCGACATTCAGCCCGTGATCGAAAATTCATGAAACGTCGAACAGCGTGCGCCTTCGCTGCGGAGATCGCAGCAGGCTGCAACAACCCGCTCCTGCAACCGGCGAGCGGATTCGTCCGGCATCAACACCCGGATCAATCGGGTTCGACCTGGAATCTATTTCGACATGCAGCGACGAAGAACGCGACGCCACGCGCGACGTGCGCGTCGATCTCCGGGTCGAGCGCCTTCAGATCCACCTCAAACAGCGCCCGCAGCAGCATCGGCACCGCGATGATGTCGAGGAACAGGCGCGCGGTGGTCGGCAGTTGCTCTGGGGAGAAGGCCGGCAGCCTGCCGAGTTCGTCGGACTCCGTCAGGTCGTGCAAGAGGTGCACGCCGAGCTCGGTGCTGAGCGCGCGCGCCCTGCGGTTGACGGTGGCGGCAAGATCGGGGAAGCGGTGCGCCTCGGCAATGGCAAGCCGCATCAGGCCGATGCGGTCGGCGTCGAACCCCCAATGCAGCAGCGTCGAGGCGACGCTGGTGAGGCGCTCCTCCACCGTCGCGCCGACCGGCGCATCCGCCTTGAACTCTGCGATGCGTGACAGGATGTCCCGCGTTACCACCTCGGTGAACAGCGCGCGCTTGTCGCGGAAACGCGCATAGATCGTGCGCTTGCCGGAGCGCGCGACCTCGGCGATCTCGTCGATGCTGGCGCCTTCGAAGCCGCGCTGAAGAAAGACTCGGCGGGCCGCATCGAAGATGCGGGTGTCGACCTCACCGGCCAATTCCTTCGGCGGCCGGCCGGCGCGCACCTCGACTGGCTTTGCCTTGGGTGTCCGCGGCTTCCTCAAGGTACTGGTTGTCATTGCCTTCCCCTGGGTTCCATTGGCCGGTCGTGCCGGTAACGCCCGGTAACATAGTCCTATCACATCTAGTTGTAAATAGAACGGTACAGTTCCGTTCCTATTGACGCTGCGCCGCAGCGAGACTACTTGTCGCGGATAAACGGAACGGTATCGTTCCCTTTTGCGCAGGCCTTGCAGACCTCGCTTATCAGCCAGGAGCAGCCATCATGTTCGAAGACACTGTTTTGGAGCGCGACCAGCCGGGGCACGAAGCCATCGAGGGCGCGCCCTCGGTTCCCGCCTCCCATGAGCCCAACACCAGGTCCGACCGGTCGGAGACCACCGCAAAGGCACCGGCGCAGGAGCGCCCGGCCGACAGGCAGCCGACGCCGCCGCCGGCAGCTATTCAGGAAGAAACCGACAAGGCGCCGCGCGGCTTCCTGCGCCGCCGCCCGGTGGTCTCGGCGATCGGCGCCGTGCTGCTCGCCGCCACGCTCGGCGGCGGTTACCTTTACATGGACTACGCCGAGCATTTCGAATCCACCGACGACGCCTTCATCGCGGCGCGGCAGTCGGCGCTCGCCCCGAAAGTCTCCGGCTACATCACCGCGGTTCCGGTCACCGACAACCAGCACGTCAAGGCGGGCGACGTGATCGCCCGGCTCGATGACCGCGATTACCAGGTCGCACTGGCGCAGGCCGAGGCCCAGGTCGCGGCCGCCCAGGCCAGCATCGAGAATGTCGATGCGCAACTCGACGTGCAGCAGGCGCAGATCGCGGCCAATCAGGCCCAGGTCGAGCAGGCGCAGGCCGCGCTGACATTCGCCCAGCAGCAGGCGACGCGCTATCAGCATCTCGAGCAGACCGGCTACGGTACGGTGCAGAATTCCGAGCAGTACACCTCGCAACTGCATCAGCAGCAGTCCGCGCTGCTGAGCTCGCAGGCACAACTGAACCTGGCGCAGCGCCAGGTGGAATCGCTGAAGGCGCAGCGCAAGAGCGCGGTCGCCAACCTCGCCCAAGCCGAAGCGCAGCGCGACCAGGCCAAGCTCAACCTGTCCTATACGACGGTCACCGCCGCGCAGCCCGGCCGCGTCGTCAACCTCTCCGCCGCGGTCGGCCAGTTCGCGCAGGCCGGCACCAACCTGACGATGTTCGTGCCGGACCAGACCTGGGTCACCGCGAACTTCAAGGAGATCCAGCTCGACAAGATGCGTCCCGGCGAGAAGGTGACGATGCGGATCGACGCCTATCCCGGTCGCTCCATCCAGGGCCATGTCGAAAGCGTGCAGCCCGGCTCCGGCACCGCGTTCTCGCTGCTGCCGGCGCAGAACGCCACCGGCAACTACGTCAAGATCGTGCAGCGCGTGCCGGTGAAGATCGTGATGGACAACCCGCCGACCGACGTCGCGCTCGGCCCGGGCATGTCGGTGGTGCCCACCGTGCGCATCAATCCCGCGCCGTCGCTGCTCGAGCGTCTTGGCAGACTGTGATCGCAGGAGGCTGTCATGAGTGCAGCAGCAATCGATGCGCAAAGCTTCCCGGCGCCGCGGGTCACCGTCAATCCATGGCTGATCGCCATCGTGGTCGCGCTCGCGAGCTTCATGGAGGTGCTCGACACCACCATCGCCAACGTCGCGCTGCCCTATATCGCCGGCGGCATGGGCGTCAGTGAGGATGAAGCCTCCTGGGTGGTGACGAGCTACCTGGTCTCCAACGCCATCATCCTCACCGCCTCCAGCTTCCTCGCCAAGATGCTGGGGCGGAAGACCTTCTTCCTGATCTGCCTCGGCATCTTCACGGTGAGCTCGATCCTGTGCGGGTTCGCGCCGAACCTCAACGCGCTGTTGCTGTTCCGCATCCTGCAGGGTCTCGGCGGCGGCGGCATGGTGCCGGTGGCGCAGTCGATCCTTGCCGACGCCTTCCCGCCCGCCAAGCGCGGCCAGGCATTCGCGGTGTTCGGCATCGCCGTCGTGGTGGCGCCGGTGGTCGGGCCGACGCTCGGCGGCTGGCTGTCAGATAACCTGTCCTGGCACTGGTGCTTCCTGATCAACGCCCCGGTCGGCCTGTTCGCGATCGCCCTGATCGCAGCGGTGCTGCAGGAGCCCGCCAAGCCCAAGGACAAGAAGCAGGACAATTCGTTCGATTTCATCGGCTTCGCCCTGGTCGCGACCTTTCTCGGTGCGCTCGAGGTGACGCTCGACCGCGGCCTGGAAGACGACTGGTTTGGATCGTCCTTCATCGTCGCGTCGGCCGCGATCTGCGTCGTCGCGTTCGTGCTGATGATCCCGTGGGAGATGACCCGCCGCAATCCGATGATCGATTTGCGGATGGTCGCGAGCCGGCAATTCGGCGCGAGCTTCCTCGTGATGCTGGCGACCGGCGCGATCCTGCTCGCGACCACCCAGTTCCTGCCGCAGCTGGTGCAGCAGGATTTCGGCTACACCGCGACCTGGGCCGGCCTCGTGCTGTCGCCCGGCGGCGTGGTGACGATGGCGATGATGTTCGTGGTCGGCCGACTCGCCGCCAAGGTGCAGCCGAAATATCTGATCATAGCAGGCGCGCTGGTCATCGCGGCCTCGATGTACAGCATGACCAATGTCTATGGCGATCTCGGCTTCTGGTACATGGCGCGCTCGCGCATGCTGATCGGCGTCGGCCTGCCCCTGATCTTCATTCCGATCATGGCGGCGTCGTACGATGGCATCCCGGCCGGCAAGACCGACCAGGCTTCGGCGCTGATCAACGCGGCGCGCAACACCGGCGGCTCGATCGGCGTCTCGCTGGTCTCCAACGTGCTGACCCATCGCGAGCAATTCCACCAGAGCCGGCTGGTCGAGCAGCTGACGCCATCGAGCCCGCAATACCAGGACACGCTGCACCGGATGACCGACTTCTTCGTCGCCCAGGGCAATTCGCTGCTGCAGGCGCAACAGCAGGCGGTGCAGTGGATCGGCCAGCAGGTACAGACCCAGGCCTCGTTCCTGTCCTACATGGATGCGTTCTGGGTCTTGATGCTGATCGCGCTGTCGGCGATCCCGCTGGCGCTGACCTTGCGCAACATCAAGCTCGGCGGCGCCGCGCCTGCCGCGCATTGAGCATCATCGGCGGATCAAACGCGCGCGTCGCCTTCGCCGGCGGCGCGCGCTTTCATTTTGTTGGCCTGTCACGCCCTGCGGCGCTGGCCGCGCCACCACAGGCCGAAGGCGATCGTGACCGCGGCGGCCAGCGAGAACCAGGTGATGGCGTATTGCATGTGGTCATCCTTGAGATGGACCTTCAGCGGCCCCGGCTTCGGCGTGCCGCTGTCGGGCACCGGAGCCGCGAGATCGATGTAGAACGGCGCGACCTCGCCCCAGCCGAGCGTCTGCGCCATCGCGCGATGGTCGCGCACGAACCACAGCCGCTTCGATGCATCTTCCTTCGGGGTCAACCGGCCCGGCGGCTCGGGGTAACGGATATAGCCTGACAGTTCGACCGGCGCGCCGGTGACGAGGCGGCCTGTGACGCGATCCTCGAAGGCGCGGTCCTGCATCGTGTTCTGGACGAAGCCAGTGTTGATCACCACGGTCTCGCCGCTGGCGAGTTTCGCCGGCAGGAACGCCCAGGTGCCGGGTCCCGAAATGTCGTCGCGCACGCCGGAGCCGGAGCTAAACACCATCGCATCGGGCAGTTTGGCGTAGGTTGCGGTCAGGGTGACGCGGCGGAATTCATCCTTCGCCGAGGTCAGCGTGGGCCATGCCGATGGTGGCGGCAGCGCCTCGGTCGGCGCGGCGAGCCGAGCGTCCAGCGCCGCGATCAGCGCGTGCTTCTCGACGCGGCGCTGCAACTGCCAGACGCCGAGGGCGATGAACACCGCGATCAGGATCAACGTGAAAAGGCCGAAGCCGGCCGCGCTCGGCCGACGGGTCGTGGTGGTCTCATTCATTTCGGGTCGCGCTCGATCAGTTGGCCTTCGGCGGCCTTGTGGTGGAATTGCAGCGCAATCAAGAGCGCCTTCATCGAACGCAGCGGCAGGATCGTGGTCACCACGATCAACGGCAGCCACAGCGCGGCATGTACCCAGAACGGCGGCTGGTACTTCACCTCGACGATCAGCGCCGCCGCAACGACGATGGCACCGGCCAGCATGATGACGAAGATCGCCGGCCCGTCGCCGGCATCGATGAAGGCGAAGTCGAGGCCGCAGGACTCGCAGCGCGGCGCCAGCGTCAGGAAGCCGGAATAGAGCTTGCCCTTGCCGCAGCGCGGGCAGCGGCAGGCGATGCCGCGCAAGGCGCTCTCGGTCACGGTGGGCGGGGTGTCAGTCATCGGTCTCTTCAAAAGCAAAGGGGCGGCCATCAGGCCGCCCCTCTTAGCACGTCGGCCTGAGATTAGTGTGCGCCGTGGGCCATTGCCTCGGCGCCGTGGCCCCAGACGTAGATGCAGATGAACAGGAACAGCCACACCACGTCGACGAAGTGCCAGTACCAGGCGGCGAACTCGAAGCCGAGGTGCTGCTTCGGCGTGAAGTGGCCGGCATAGGCGCGGATCAGGCAGACCAGCAGGAAGATGGTGCCGACCAGCACGTGGAAGCCGTGGAACCCGGTCGCCATGAAGAAGGTCGCGCCATAGACGTTGCCGCCGAACGAGAACGTCGCATGGGCGTACTCATAGGCCTGCACGCAGGTGAAGCAGGCGCCGAGGATCACGGTGAGGATCAGGCCCTGCTTGAGGCCCTGGCGGTCGTTCTCCAGCAGCGCATGGTGCGCCCAGGTGACCGTGGTGCCCGAGGTCAGCAGCAGCAGCGTGTTGAGCAGCGGCAGATGCCAGGGGTCGAAGGTCTCAATGCCGTGGGGCGGCCAGGTGCCGGGCACCGAGCAGGCGCCCATCGCCGTGCCGGCGCCGCAGCCGAACACCGCGTCGCGGGTGGCGTGCACCGCATCGGCCGGGAACAGCGCCGAGTTGAAGAAGGCCCAGAACCAGGCGACGAAGAACATCACCTCGGAGGCGATGAACAGGATCATGCCGTAGCGGTGGCTGATCTGCACAACGCGGGTGTGGTCGCCCTTGTACTGGGCTTCCTTGATCACGTCGCCCCACCAGCTCGCCATGGTGTAGAGCACGCCGATGGTGCCGACGCCGAACACGATCGGCGCGGCGGAGTACATGTGATGCATCCAGCCGATCGCGCCGAACGCCATGATGAAGGCCGAGATCGAGCCGACCACCGGCCACGGGCTCGGGTCGACGAGATGATAGTCGTGATGCTTGACTTGCGCCTCAGCCATTGCCGTCTCTCCATTCGCGTGCCGCAAGGCACGTCTTAATCTTAGAATTCCAAAACTAGCCGCCGCCCTTGCGCTGCTCCACCTCGCCGGCCGCCACGGGCTTCGGCGCAGGATCGCGCACGGGGAAGAAAGTGTACGACAAGGTGATATTCTTCAGCGTGTCGTTCTCGCTGTCCTTGGCCAGCGCCGGATCGACATAGAACACCACCGCCATCTCGCGCTTCTCGCCGGACGCCATGGTCTGCTCGGTGAAGCAGAAGCAGTTGATCTTCTGGAAATAGGCGCCGACGGTCAGCGGGGCGACGTTATAGGACGCTTGCGCCGTGGTGGTGCGCGCCGACTGGTTGGTCACGGTGTAATAGACCGTGACGACCTGGCCGATCTTGACGTCGATATTGTTCTGCTCCGGTTCGAACTTCCAGGGCAGGCCCGGCGCGACGTTGGAATCGAAACTGACGGTGATGGTGCGATCGAGCGGCTTATCGGTCGGCACCGAGGTCGCGACCTGGGTGGTGCCGTTGAAGCCGGTGGTGCGGCAGAACCAGTTGTAGAACGGCACGGCCGCGTAGGAAGCGCCGACCATCAGCACCACGACGAAGCCGCAGATCGAGGCGACCACGGCGTCGCGCGTCAGCGTGCGACGGGTGACCTTGCGTCCCTCGCCTTGCTGCGGTGCCTGGTGCTCCATCTCACTCACAGCGGCCGCACCAGCACGGCCGGCCCCTTGACGAGGGTGACGGCGAAGAACAGCAGCACCATGACGCCGAGCGCGAGCGCAATGGCGATCGAACGCTGGCGGCGGCTCTTGAGCTGCGCCTCGGTGAGGACGATGCCTTCTGGTTCGTTTTTCTCGTCCATTGGTATCCCATGCGCCCCCATCTCGCCCCCCGGCGTCCCTATCCGATCAAGACAGGGGCAACCGCGCGAACCACCACCTCGGCGAGGAGGACGGCGAACAGCGCGAACAGATAAAGGATCGAGAACGCGAACAGCCGGCGCGTGGCGCGGTTCGCCGCGGTGCCCTCGCGGCGGCGATAGACCTCGATGGCGAGCCACAGCATGCCGGCACCCAGCACCAGCGAGGTGATGCCGTAGATCGCGTCGAAATAGCCGAGCGGCCACGGCGCCAGCGCGATCGCGACCAGCACGATGGTGTAGAGCAGGATCTGCAGGCGGGTGGCGTCGGGACCGGCGACCACCGGCAGCATCGGGATGCCGGCGCGGGCATAGTCGTCGCTGCGGAACAGCGCCAGCGCCCAGAAATGCGGCGGAGTCCAGAAGAAGATGATCAGGAACAACAGGATCGGCTCGACCGAGAGCGAGCCGGTCGCGGCGGCCCATGCCACCACCGGCGGCAGCGCGCCGGCGGCGCCGCCGATCACGATGTTCTGCGCGGTCCAGCGCTTCAGCCACATCGTATAGATCACGGCATAGAAGAAGATGGTGAAGGCAAGCAACGCGCCCGCCACCCAGTTGACCAGGATGCCGAGCGTCATCACCGAGAAGAAAGCGAGCGTGATGCCGAACGCGGCCGCCTCGGTCGGGGTGATCCGGCCGCGCGGGATCGGCCGGTTGGCGGTCCGTGTCATCAGGGCGTCGACGTCGCCCTCATAGGCCATGTTGAGCGCACCGGACGCGCCGGCACCGACCGCGATGCAGAGGATCGAGGTGAACGCCAGCACCGGATGCACATGATCAGGCGCGATCATCAGCCCAACCAGCGCGGTGAAGATCACCAGCGACATCACGCGCGGCTTCAGCAGCGCGATGTAATCGCCCACTTCGGCCTCGGAGATCCGGGGCAACTCGATGGCATTGTGATCGACAACCGACAAGATCAGGTCCCGCTTCTTAAGAGAGCGCGGCGCACCCGGGGTGCGCCGCGCGGTCTTGGCTTTACTGCACGCGCGGCAGCACTTCGAACTGGTGGAACGGCGGCGGCGAGGTCAGCGTCCACTCCAGCGTGGTGGCACCCGCACCCCACGGATTGTTCGCGGCCTGCTCCTTGCGGACGAAGGCATCGATCACGCCGTAGATGAAGATCAGGACGCCGAAGCCGGAGATGTAGGAACCGTAGGACGAGATCAGGTTCCAGCCAGCGAACGCATCCGGATAGTCGACATAGCGGCGCGGCATGCCCGAC
>CALRXG020000290.1:0-9044 GCA_943372075.1 Bordetella parapertussis
CCGTCACCGCTACAGCGGCAGTTCCGGCTCGCGGCGGGCGTTGCGGCGCGCGTTGGTGGCCGAGGCCGAGGTCGAGGAGCGCACGAAGCTCCAGCGGATGGTGGCGGCCTGCCTTGCGTCCTGCCGGATCACGATCTGGGAGGTGCGGCGCGGGCCGTCATTGCCGGCCAGGAACACGCTGTCCTCGAGATCGACCTTGTCGTCCATCGCCTCGAAGGTCCAGACGTCGCGGTTGGGCAGCACCAGCATCACGCCGCGGGCGTCCGACAGCCGGCTCGCCTTCACCGACGGATGCAAATGGAAGCGCAGCGCGAAATCGGCCTCGCTGCCCCTGATGCGGCCGCCCGGTGCCGGCGCCAGCGAGTCCTCGCCTTCGAGCCGGGTGCCATCCTGGGAGACCATCAGCACGCGGCGGTGAATCACGCCGAAGCGCGACAGATAGCCGTCATGCGAGGCGGTGAGCACGTCGCCGTCGGGGACGGCTTCGCGGTAACTTTCGACATTGGTCGGGCCGCTGGTGATCGGCGCGCCGCGCAGCAGCCGCTTCATCGCCGACAACTCGACGAACTGGCACGACGAGGTGTCGTGATAGGTCAGCGTCGAATGCGCGGCGGTGGAGCGCGCGAACGGCCGCCAATTGTCGCGGCCGGTCGAAGGCATGCCGCAATTGACGACGATGCGGCTGACGCCGGAGGAGAGCTCGAACGACAGGCAGCCGGCATGCGCATCCTGGCTGACGCTTGGCGGCGGCGGCGGGCCGGTGTCGATGATCAGAGCGGTGTTGCCGGCATCGAGACGCTGGAAGCCGGTGTGCGGCATGCTCGCCATCGGCACGCCGCGGGTGTCGTCATAGGCGAGCAGCGTCGCCACCAGATCGGACGGCGCGGTCGACATGCCGTTGAACAGCGCGAAGCTGCCGTCGCCGTGACGGAAGAAGCGCAGCATCGGCATCATGCGGTCGATGGCGTTGAGCAGCGCCGGGGGCGGCGCGATATTCCGTGCAGCAAAGGTCTGGCGCAGCGGCAGGAGATCGCTGAGCAGTTCGACCAGCGCACCGGGATTGCGCGAGATGTGGCCGCCATCGGGCAGGATCTGGCGCTGCAATTCGTCCGACAGCCGGCGCGTCGCGGTCTTGATGTTGCGCGCCTGGTTGGCGAGGCAGAGCGAGGCGTAGCACAGTGCGATCAGCACCTGGAGGCGCGGAACGCCGTCATTGTCGAGCGTGGAATAACGCAGATAGCGGATCTCGCGCGCCAGCCCGCGCAGGTACTTGCGGTAGAATTTGCCGTCGGTGTCGCCGAGCACCAGCGGCGCCTGCGACAACAGCGAGATCACGCGGCGCGCCCGCACATCGGCGCGGCGCTCCAGCGGCCGCTTGCGCGCCTGGTTGGAGATCCAGTCGTCGACCAGCGAGCGGGCGTTGGCGCGGGTCAGCGCGGTGTCGGCGGCGCGCAGATGGCGCAGCCAGCCGAAGCCGAGCAGGGCGGCCTCCCAATCCTCCGACGGCGGCTCGAGATCGAAGATCGAGCGGCCGTGGCAGGTGACGATCTTGCCGGCGAAGACGAATCGCCCGGCATAGATCTCGGCGGCACGGGTGGCGTCGGCGGTCCTCAGGTCATGCGGGGCAATGATCAGCCGGTCGGTGCGGCCGGGCCACAGCCGCGACAGCACAACGGTGCTGCCGCTGGCGCGTGCGATCATGCTGCGGGCGAAGCGGCCAGCAATCAGCGTCGAGATGCGTCTGCTTTGAGCGACCGACACGCCTAACCTTGCGGGGAGGGAATTTTCAACGAATCCCTATTTAATCCGGAAACGCGGCCAAGGCACCCTCTTGATAAGCGACATACCCTCTTGATACCGCACGAATCACTTCGAGCGTAGAAGACCGAAGTTTAAATTCAGGCCTTAACCAGCCGGGCGGCGTAAAACCCGTCGAGGCCGCCCAGCCGCGGGTCGGCATTGGGCAGATGGCTGGGCAGGGTGCGCAGGTCGCCGTCGGCGGTAATGATGTCATCGAGGCCGGCGACCTCGTCCTTCCCGACCGGCGCACGACGCAGGCCTGATTCGCCCGCCAGCAGCGCGGCAATCGCCTGCTCGCCTTCCTCCGGCTCGAGCGAGCAGGTGCAGTACACCAGGGTGCCGCCGGGCTTCAGAAGATTGGTGGCCTTTTGCAGCAGCCGCTTCTGCAGGGCCGACAGCGCGGCGATGTCGCCTTCCTGCCGCAGCCAGGCCACGTCGGGATGGCGGCGGATGGTTCCGGTCGAGGTGCAGGGCGCATCGACCAGAATACCGTCGAAGCTGGCGGCCTCCGCCGGCCATTCGGCGGCGTCGGCGACCACCGTCTCGGCCTGCAGGGCCAGCCGGGTGAGGTTGTCGCGCAGCCGCGCGACCCGGGCCGGTGAGCGATCGACCGCGGTGACATGCGCGCCCGCCAGCGCAAGCTGGGCGGTCTTGCCGCCCGGCGCGGCGCAGAGGTCCGCGACCTTCTTGTCCTTGATGTCGCCGAACAGGCGTACCGGAAGCGCTGCGGCTGCGTCCTGCACCCACCATTGGCCTTCGGCGAAGCCCGGCAGCATCGTGACGGAACCCTGCAGCAGCGTGCGCACGGTTCCGGTCGGCAATGTCTCGCCGTGCAGACGGCTTGCCCATTGCGCGGCGTCCGACTTCACCGTGAGGTCGAGCGACGGCTCATGGCCGAGCGCGAGCGCCATCTCGCGCGCGGTGGCTTCGCCGTAGAACGAATTCCAGCGCGCCAGCATCCACGGCGGCAGGTCCAGCGTCTGCGCGCTGATCTCCTCGATCAGCCCGTGGCCCTCGCGCGCACAGCGCCGCAGCACTGCGTTGACGAGCCCGGCATATTTCGCTGCGCGCCGGTCCGACTGCACCAGCCGAACCGACAGATCGACCGCGGCGTGATCGGGCACGTCCATCCACAGGATCTGCGCGGCCCCGATCAGGAGCGCGCTCTGCGCCCGCGGCGCATCGGTCGGGATGCCGCGGTCGAGCAGGCGCGACAGCAGGTGGCCGAGCGTGCCGAGCTTGCGCAGGATGGTCGACACCAGCCGGCGCATCAGCGCGCGATCGCGATCGGCGAGCGATTTCAGGCCGGGATGCGCGCCGGCGCCGTCGAGCTGATCGTCGAGGGTGCGGTGCTTGTGCAGCACGCCGTCGAGGATGTCGGCTGCGATCCGGCGCGCCGCGAGACCAGGGACTTCGGCAGGAACTGCAAATCTTGAAGGAGGCATGAAGCGGAGATATCTCGAAGGTGCTGAGTTACAATCGGCTCATGCCATCAACTCGAAACCACCACTGGCATGGGAATATGCCAAATGTAAGAATCGCCGCGCGGGATTTTGCGATCGTGATGCCGTCACTGAGCCGATATCGAGATACGCAACGCGCAGGCAGAAAGTTTGCCGAGAAAGCCAGCCATGTCTGAGAAATCGCCATCGCCAAAGGAATCCGCAAGGGAACCTGCACCGCGCAAGCCGCTGACACCGGCCGCGCAGCGCGCGCTTGCCGAGGCCGAGGCGCGGCGCAAGGCGGCCGAGGAGCTCGCCGCGCAGAATGCGGCGGCACGGCCGAAGGAATTCCAGGGTCCGAAGGGGCCGGAACCGACACGCTACGGCGATTGGGAGACCAAGGGCATCGCCTCGGACTTCTGAGAGTCTTGCCTGAGAAGTCGACTCGGGTCAGTCTGGGAATATGTCCCTAGTTATATACTTGACGTACCGGAAGCCGCGGCGGTATTTAGTGAGGGTGACAGGGCGGCCACGAGTTCACAGTTTGTGAAGCCTCGCATGAGTTCTGGGACAGATAGTCCTTGCGAGGTTGTACGTAACACGTACGGTTACCAAGTTTTCGGTAGCGCCGGATTTCGATTCGGAGCCGAAAAGCACAAAGACCGCCCGGATTGGACCCGGACGGTCTTTGCTCAGGGACCGCTTTTGGAAGGCGGCCCCGAAAGGTCCCCAGCTCTTATGGAAGGAGCCGGGATCGCCACCAGAGTGAGAGGGGCTGATTTGCGCGGTCAGCAAAACTAGCGAATCAGTCCCCCGCTCCTGGATATGCAATCTCGCCAGATTATGGATTCGGCGCAAGGTGTAACGCGCGCGATTCACACTGTTCCGACGCGGTAGATTTACCGCGATTAAAGGTTCAAGAAATTTGAAACGTTCACCACCAGTGAATAGTTTGCAAAATGCAAAGCGCGACGAAGTGCTTAAGCGCATGCTCAAAACGAAGCCGCAGCCTCACAACAAGCCCGCGCCGGAAGTTAGCCAACAGCTAAAATTCGCAAATTGCGAACTTTCTGACGACAACCGTGAAGCTGAAAAGAAAAGAAAAACTAAACGCCCTTCTTAGCCTTGCGCCACCGCAAGAACTTGCGCGCCAGTTGTTTACGATACTTTGGCTTCGTCAGGTCTGCGATACATCAAGCGCTTTCCAACGATTCCCTTAAGCGCATTCTCAGCGCGCATGTTATCGCTGTAGCCAAGCGCAACACGCGTGTTGTAGCGAAAATCGAACTCAGCAAGGTAACGGTGCAAATGCTGTTCACCGCAATGCTGATAGATGCCCTTCATGCCGCGCTTGAAGATCGAGAAGAAACCTTCAATCGTGTTCGTGTGAACGATGCCGCGAGCATATTCCTTAGCAGCGTGATTGACGGTCTCATGCGAAGCGAACTCTTTTCCAAGCTTAGTGTAGAGTTTGCTTTCGTCCGTATGCAGAACGGTCTCACGCGGTACATTGGTGTAAAGGATTTCAGCCAGCGTTTTGGAATCCGCGCGATCAACGTGAAACGAGCGCACCTTTCCGTCGCGCTCAACAAGCGAGAACACGGAAATCTTGTTCGCGGTCTTGCCTCCCTTAAGGAACGGAAGGCCGTCGGTGCGCATCTTCGGTATATCGGCCTTCGTTCCGTAATAAGTTTCGTCGGCCTCAACGATCTTGCCTTCGCCACCAATCGGGTTGGTCGGTCCCTTGGTCTCAGTCATCGCTTCACGAATGCGATGCGCCATGAACCAGGCAGTCTTGTAGGTCACGCCAAGCGTGCGATGCAGTTGATGAGCCGAGAAACCTTTCTTAGACGCGGTATAGAGATCGACAGCATGGATCCAAACGTTCAGCTTGATCTTGCTGCGCTCGAAAACGGTGCCAACCGTCACCGAGAATGGCTTCTGGCATGGACGGCACTTGTAGACACCGGGGCGCGTTGATTTGCCCTCCAGCTTGGTCGCCTCGTTGACGGCACCGCAATGCGGGCAGACCGGTCCATCAGGCCAGTTGAGGCTTTCCAGATGCTCGCGGGCTGCGTTTTCGTCGGTGCAAATTTTGAGGAGGGACATGGTGCCGGTAACCTTGGACAAGCTGACAATCAGCCCAGACGCTCAGGGGTTTCGTGTATCGATTGAGGGGTTTGTGCCGCTTGACGAAGTGCCTCCGCCAGCTGCTCAAGAATCGTTTGATAGGCGGCAAGCCTGTCTTGAAACGGTAAGGGCTGCATTTCCTGAACTGATACCAGAGCCGTACCGTGATCGAATTTTACTGTAAAGTTCAGAGCGTTAAGGTCCGCGCTCTCCGGTGCATGTCCGATGGACTTGATGAAAACCTCCGCCATAGCCCGTCCCCTGTCGTTGAGGTAGACAAAACCTACAACCACGACGTTGGTACGTCAAATATATAATTAGGAATATGTCCCCATACGAGAGAATAAATACCTGTCGTGGGACGGACCGGCCGCCATACCGCCGGTCGGCTCCGCGCGGGACGCCTTTCCGCAGGACGCCTTGGGGTCGCCGCGTCTCGGCGGCGCTACCATGGGTGTTCGTGCTCGGCATCGCCGTCGGCAGCACATTGCCGATCCGGCAATGGGTGCATTTGCCGCCGAGCTGGTCGCTCGGCAGGTCCCGGGACACCGACATGATCTGGCAGCGCGCCGGCGCGCCCGACGCGCGCCATGCCGTCGATGTGATCCGGACGATCGATGGCGACACGTTCGAGGCGCGGGTGCATCTCGCGCCGGGCCCGGACCTGTATACGCGGGTCCGGCTGCGCGGCATCGATGCGCCGGAGCTGAAGGCGTCGTGTCAACGCGAGCTACAAATGGCGCAGGCAGCAACCGTGGCGCTGCGCGACCTGCTCGGCCAGGGCGATGTCGCGATCTATAATATCGGCCCGGACAAATATCACGGACGCGTCGTCGCCGATGTCGCGACCAGGAAGACCGACAATGTCTCGGCCGCGCTGCTCGCGGCCGGTCATGCCCGCGCGTACAATGGCGGCCATCGCTTCGGCTGGTGCGGGAGCTTTGCGCGCTGAACAATCGCCGCCACGTTCGGCAACGCTTCCCGAATCTGGAATTTGAAAAGGAAGAGTATTTCGCGCCGTTGTCGCAACATCTCGCGCGTGAAGATGTATTCTTCAATCCCTTCCAACATCCTGCCGCAGCCAGCCGCGCGACGCTGGGCTAGGCCACATCACTGCCTGTGGGCGCAGGCGTTTGTGGTTTGGGGCAGTTTCGGTGTGCATTTCCAGGATTGGTTTCGGACGGGTGTTGCTGCTGGGTGCGGCGAGCACAGCAGCGCTGGGTGTTGGTATCGCGGGTGTGGCGGCGCAATCGGCCACCGCTCCGCCGAGTGGGGTGATCCCGCTCGACCCGGTCGTCGTCGATCAGCCGGCGCAAAAGCGCACGCGCACGCAACGGGCGACCCGTTCGCGCTCCGCATCGGCCGCCCGCTCGCGCGCGATTGCAGCGCGCACGGCAGCGGCCGCCACGGCTTCGCGCGCGATGCCGTCGACGAATGGCGGCACCAGAGGGCCACGTGAAACGGGCTGGGGCCATGTCGAAGGCTATGTCGCGACCCGTAGCGGGACCGGCACCAAGACCGATGCGGCGCTGATCGACACGCCGGCCGCGGTGTCGGTGGTCACGCAGGATCAAATCCAGGCGCAGGGCGCACAGAGCGTGTCGCAAGCGGTGCGCTATACGCCGGGCGTGCGGGTCGAGCCGACCGGCGCCGATGCGCGATTCGACACGGTCTACATTCGAGGATTCGCCGCCGACCAGTATCTGGATTCGCTCCGGCTGCTCAATTTCGGCGTCTTTGCCTATCCGATCGTCGAGCCATTCAATCTCGAGCGTGTGGAGGTGCTGCACGGTCCGGCGTCGATCCTCTACGGGCAGGCCTCGCCGGGTGGCGTCGTTGACATGGTGAGCAAGCGGCCGACGCTCGACCCCACGCACGAGATGTTCATTTCGACCGGCAGCTATGGGCGTATCCAGGGGGGCGTCGATCTTTCCGGCCCGATCGACCAGAACAAGGAGTTCCTGTATCGCTTCACAGCCTCCGGCCTCGACGTCGGCAGCCAGGTCGATCATACCGGCTACGAGCGCGTTTCGATCGCTCCGTCGTTGACATGGCGGCCCGACAACGACACCACGCTGACGGTGCTCGGCACCTATCAACGCGACCCGAAGGCCGGATTCTACAATCAGTTGCTGCCGCTCGGCATCGGCACCATTACGCCCTACAAGGGCCAGTATATCCCGACCGGCTTCTATTCCGGGGAACCGAATTTCGACAAGACCGACCGCACCATGGGCGCGGTCGGCTATCTGTTCGAGCACAGCTTCGCCAACAACCTGAAGGTCCGGCAAAATCTGCGCTATTCGGACCTCGATACCGATTTTGCCGTGGTGTCGCCGAACCCGGGCACCGATCCAACCAACATGACGCGCGGCGCGTATACGACGCAGGAGAACATTCGCTCCTTCACCGTCGACAACCAGGCCGAGGCAAGTTTCAACACCGGCCCGTTCCAGCACACCGTGCTTGCCGGCATCGACTACATGAACGCCACCGATAAGCGGCTCAACGGCAGCCTTGCCGTGGTGCCCTCGATCAACGCGTTCAATCCGGTCTACGGCGTTACGATCGGGCCGGTGCCGAGCACGACCAACGTGCGACAGACCATCGACCAGCTCGGGGGCTATTTGCAGGATCAGATCAAGTTCGATCGCTTCGTGGCGCTGCTCGGCGTGCGCGAAGATCTCGCGACATCTCGCACCGAGACCCTGACCTATGCAACCAACCTCACCGCGATCGCGCCAAAGTCCGACACCGCGACGACCAAGCGCGGCGCACTGCTGTACAAGTTCGACAACGGCATCGCGCCCTATATCCAGTACACCGAATCGTTCCAGCCGACCGCCGGCACGGATTTCGCGGGCAATCCGTTCGCGCCGACCACCGGACAGCAGGAGGAAGTCGGAATCAAATACCAGCCCAATGCGAAATCGCTCTACACCATCGCGGCCTACAATCTGGTGCAGCAGAACGTGCTGACGGCGGATCCCGATCCGAGCCACGGGCCGACTGCGCGCGTCCAGACCGGAGAAATTCGCTCGCGCGGCATCGAGCTCGAGGCCAAAACGGAGGTCAGCCGCGACCTTAGCCTGATCGCCTCCTACACCTATCTCGATAACATCGTGACCAAGACCAACACGGTGGCGCAGCTCGGCAAGCATCCGGTCGGCTTCGCGATGAATTCAGCCGCCGCCTGGGCGGACTACACTTTCCATGGCGGCCCGCTCGACGGCTTCGGCTTGTCCGGCGGCGTCCGCTATATCGGCCAGTCGGCCGGTAACACCGCGAACACGTTCTACGTACCCGGCGTGACATTGTTCGACGCCGCGATCCACTACGATCTCGCGGGCCTCGGCCGGCCGTTCAAGGGCTACTCGCTGCAGGTCAACGCGACCAACATCTTCGACAAGACATATGTGACCTTCTGCCAGGATATCGGATGCTACTATGGTCTGCGCCGCAACGTGATTGCGACGCTGCGCTATCGTTGGTGAAATCGGGGATGCCGACATCATGACCCGAGCGGCGCTGCGGCGATGGTTCTGGGTGCATAAATGGTCGAGCCTGGTGTGCACGCTGTTCCTGCTGGTGATCTGCGTGACCGGACTGCCGCTGGTGCTGCGCGACGAATTATCGGACTTGCTCGACAACGCCTTGCCCTATGCCAAGGTC
>CALRXG020000291.1:0-9008 GCA_943372075.1 Bordetella parapertussis
GGATGCCGCCTGCGAGCGCGGCGATCTTGATCCCGCGGGGCGCGTGACGCCGCAGGATGCCTTCGGTGACGATCAAAGCGCCGAGCGGAATCAGGGAGGCCGGGATCACCGAGAGACGGTCGAGCAGCCAGCTTCCACTCCACCATGCAATGCCGCGGTCGAGGAACAGGATCGCGATCACGCCGAGCGCGAGCAGCAGGCGGCGGGTCAGCGGGCTTCGTGGATCGCGCCGGTAGAACGTCATCATCGCCACCGCGAGCCCGATGGCGCCGCAGAGATTGACGATGGAATCGGCGATCACCCCCGAGGTCATGGCCGGCCAGTCAGCTGGTCGATGGCCCGCCGCACCAGCGGACGCATCAGCGCGGCCGTGAGCGCGCTGCGCGGCTTCTCGATCGCGGGCCGGTGCGGATTGAGGAACCAGCCGCGGCAATCGGTGCCGGAGGTGCGGCCGAGGATCAGCGCCACCGCCTCATAGGCCATCAGCATGCCGGTCGAGATCACCATCGGGGCGAACGACATCCGGCTGCGGCGGCCGGCCGCGACCTC
Source organism: Bordetella parapertussis (assembly GCA_943372075.1). Taxonomy (GTDB): domain Bacteria; phylum Pseudomonadota; class Alphaproteobacteria; order Rhizobiales; family Xanthobacteraceae; genus Bradyrhizobium. Next base: position 550 of record CALRXG020000291.1, read on the forward strand.
GCCGGCGATCGCGAGGTCGACATAGTTGCGCGACGACGAATGCAGCATCACGTGCTCGATCTCGGCGCGCATCGCGGCGCGGCGGTCGTCGTCGGTGATGTCAGTCCAGTCCTTGCTTGTTGTCGGAAAGCCGAGCCGTTCCTCGGGCCGCGGATCCTGCGGACGCACCACGATCACCGACGGCAATGGCGACATATAGGCGTCGATCACGGTCGCCTCGGCACGCTTGGCGGTCCGGTACAGGTGCACGCCGGCCGCGATATCATCCATGCCGTTGACGATGACGGGGCAGCGCGCGGCGATGCCGGGCAATTCGTCGGTCCAGTTCTCGCCGAGCACCTCGACCTCGATGGTCGGGTTGATGCGTTTGGCGGCTTCGGCGGCAACGGCCGCCTTTTCGCGGCCGACCTCGTCGGCGAAGGCGAACACCTGGCGGTTGAGGTTGGAGACCTCGAAGCGGTCGATATCGGCGATCACGAAGCGGCCGACGCCGGCGCGCGCCAGTGCCATGAAGGCCGCGCCGCCCATGCCGCCGACGCCGCAGACGAACACCCGCGCCTGGCGCAGCAATTGCTGCTCGTGCTCGTCGATGAAACCGATGTTGCGGCCGGTGAAGGAGTAGTAGTCGAAACTCATCGCGCGGCCCCGTCATCCTGCCTGCGCGGCCGCAGGCTGCCGAAGGCGCGGCTGTCGTCGAGCCAGTAGACCACCGGCAGCACCAGCCGCTGCAAGGCCAGCATCGCGGACGCCGCCAGCAGCGCCGGCAGCGAGCCCGACGGCACCTCGCTCATGAGGTAGCGCCGCGCGCCGGCAAGATCGACGCGACCGATCTGCAGCACATCGTCGCCGCGGCCGTAGTCCAGCTCGCGTTGGCAGAATTCGTTGTAGACCGCGTTGCGATGTTTCGGCGCGATCTCGAAGGTCTTCTTCAGCGCGTCCGAGCCGCCGGTATAGGCATCGGTGATGACCGAGCGCGCCTCGTCGAACCCGGCCTCCTCGCCGACACCGAACACGGCGCGATGCCGCGCCATGATGCCGCGCGCGAGTTGCAGATGCGCAAAGCTCTGCCGCGCCTCCGGCAATGGCGACGGGAACACGTCCGAGAAGGTGTCGCTGACCATGCCGACCACCGCCGGCACCTGGGTGACGTTGGAGATCCATTTCGGCCGCAGCCCGTCGCGCGCGAACAGCACCAGCGCGGTCAGGCCGTAGAGCACCCAGGACAGTCCCTGCCCGCGCACATCGGGATCGACCATGACGAGGCCAAGATGAGTGACTTCGGCCGGCTCGCCGTCGAGCGGCACCTCCATCACCGACAGCGCGTTGAACGCGATCGGCCGCCCGCTGTCCTCCTCGCAGATCAGGGTGACGACGGCGCGCGACAGCCGCTCCGGCTCGCCGGAGAAGATGCCGTAGGTCAGGCTCTCCTCGGGCAGCGTCTTGGCGGCGACGGTGCGCAATTGTTCGACCAGCGCGTCGAGCTCGGCCCTCGGCAACGACACGCCAGGGGATTCGACGATGCGGGTGCGCTGGCCGGCCTGGGTGCGCAAGGCGAGATCGATGGTCGGCTGCGACAACGCCTTGAGCCAGAAGCCGCCATGGCTGCGCAGGCCGTCAAGGGCCGCGCGCGCCCTGGCAAACCCGTGGCCGCCGCGCGGAGCGGGCGTGCGATTGTCGGTGGACGCCATTTCTCTGTCCCTCGGGTGCGATCTCTGCCCTGACGGCTGTTAAGAGGTTGTAAGTGCGATCCGACGCGGCTCGCCGCAGGGTAAACAAGGCCTTCCGGAAACGGAACAGATTGGGCGAAACAACGATAGCGGCGGGTGCGAAACACCCGCCGCTGTCGTTTTGCGCTACCTGCTCAGGCCGCCTTGGAGACTTCCATCAGCAGGCGCTCGGCCTTGGCGTCCTCGATGCGGTTGACGAACTTGCCGCTCTCGTAATTGTCGCGGATCGTCTTGGTCAGCGTGACGCAGGTCTGGACCAGCATCACGATGCCCATCGTGAGGTAGCCTTTCATCCAGAGGTCGATCGGCAGGAAGAACACGCCGACGGCGACGAGGAAGGCGGAGGCTGCAAAGGACGCGTAAGTGAAGGTCACCCAGCCGCTGCTGTGGGGTTGGATCGTCTGGTTCATGGTCGTCTCCTTGATGTTGCGAGGTTTGAAGCTGGTTCAGTTGCAGACTTGAGAATTCAGGCGGCAGGCGGGCGCTTGGCTTTCAGCCGCGCCAGCACGTCGTCGGCGGTCGATTTCATGCGCGGGCCAAAACCCTGCTCGGCGAGCCGTTCGGCGACGACTGATGGTCCCGAGGCAGTATCGATTTCGAACAAGGCCTCGTCGGCGGCCTGGGCCTCCATCTGCCGCTCGCGCAGCCGCTTCAGCGTTGCCTCCGCTTCCGGCAGCGTCGATTCGTAGGGCCGCGCCGCCTCGATGCCGCTGCGGCGCAGCGAACGCACCGCCTCCGAGGCCCGCGCGAGGCGACGGCCGCGATCGAGTTCGGCGATGCGCGCCTCGGCGCTGGCGACATGGCGCTTGAGGCGGGTGATCTCCGAGGCGAACAGCGTGCGCGCGGTCATCGCGGCATCGCGCTCGGCCTCGAGGTTGGCGATCGCCTGCGCGGCTTCGCGGGCGAGATCCTCCCGGCCGCCCTCGAGCGCCGCCGACGCGCGCACCTCGAGATCGGCGATCCGGCCATGGGTGGCCTCGAGCCGCCGGCCCTCCTGCTGGTCGCCGGCAATCGCCAGCGCCAGGGTCCGCTTCGAGCGGTCGACGGCGGCGGCCGCGTCGCGCATCTGCTGATCGAGGATGACCAGCGCGGTCCGGTCTTGCAGTTCCTCCTCGGCCACCGCGACGGTGCCGCGGAAAAGGGTCAAAACAGTTTTGAACATTTGGTCGCTCCCTGCTATGAGCATCGCTCATGAATCTCTTGTACCACATAATGAGCATTGCTCAAGAATTATTTGAGCGCCGCTCACATCTGTGGTTAACGGCAGGTAGAACATGTCCAAAGCATTGGAACGACGTGCAAAACTGCGCGAAGCGCTGATCGAGGCGGCGGAACGGGCGATTGCGGCAAAGGGTCTCGGCGGGCTGAAAACCCGCGAACTGGCCCAGGAAATCGGTGTCGCCAATGGCGGCGTCTACAATCTGGTCGAGGACGTCGACGAGCTGATCCTGCGGGTCGGCTCGCGTACCCTGGCCCGGCTGGATGCCTCGCTGTCGCTGGCCGAGATCGGCGGCGCGGCGGCGCCGCGCGAGATGCTGGTGCGGATCGCGGTCGCCTATTGCGACTTCGCCGCCGAGAATCTCGAACTGTGGCGCGCGCTGTTCGAGCATCGCATGCAGCCCGGCAAGCCGGTGCCGGAATGGGCAATCACCGAGCAGATGGAATTATTCCGCCACATCTACAAGCCGCTCGCCGCCTTGTTTCCGCAGCGCTCGCCGGCGCAGCTCGGCGTCACCGCGCGCAGCCTGTTCTCCGCCGTGCATGGCATGGTCGCGCTCGGGCTCGAGCACAAGCTGATCGCGGTGCCGATCGGCGCGCTGCGCAGCGAGATCTCGACATTGACGCGCGCGATGGTCGACGGGCTGACGGCCAAAAAGAATAGCGCCCCGATATGCCCAATGTTTGGTCAGGCAGACGGCTGGCGGTCCACCGGACTGGCAAATCCGTGGCCGAAAATCCGTGCAGACAAGCTGCGGTAATCTGCGCCATGTCGCTTTGACCACGGATGTACTAGCAGAGCCCCAGATTTTCGCACCCCCGCGACTGGTCGACCGGCGCGGGGTTCTGTCTGTCACACCACGAGCAATGCCTGCCGAAACCGCGACGTGAAGCGACCGCCGGCGACGCGTCCCGCACATTCCAGCAATCGAGGTCACGAGCTTGTCCACCCATATCGATCCGGAGCCGCACCACGACGACATCATGTACCCGCAAGTGCTGCCGTTCCTGCTGGTCCATGTCGGGTGTCTGGCGGCGATCTGGTCGGGCATCTCATGGCAGGCCATCGTAATTTGCGTCGTGCTGTACTGGCTGCGCATGTTTGCGATCACCGCCGGGTATCATCGGTACTTCTCGCATCGGGCTTACGCGACGAGCCGGGCGTTTCAATTCATCCTCGCGTTCCTCGCCCAGAGCAGCGCGCAGAAAAGCGTGCTGTGGTGGGCCGCGAAACATCGCCATCACCACCTACATTCGGATACCGAGCATGACGTGCATTCACCCCTGCACAAGGGCCTCGTGTACAGCCATCTCGGCTGGATTTTCTACCGACAGCACGATGCGACCGATCTGACGAAAGTTTCCGACTTTGCCGCCTATCCCGAGTTGCGGTGGCTGCACAAATTCGAGATCTTCCCGGCGGTCGTGGTCGCAGGTTTGTGCTTCCTGCTGGCCGGCTGGCCGGGCCTCCTGGTCGGTTTCTTCTGGAGCACCGTGCTGGTCTATCATGCGACGTTCTGCATCAACTCGCTTGCACATGTTCACGGACGCCAGCGGTATGTGACGGGCGATGGCTCCCGCAACAATTGGCTGCTGGCTCTCCTGACCATGGGTGAGGGTTGGCACAACAATCACCACGCCTACCAGAGCAGTGCGCGGCAAGGCTTCCGCTGGTGGGAGATCGACGCGACCTACTATGTTTTGGTGGCGCTGTCCTGGTTCGGCATCGTCTGGGACCTGAAGGCGCCGCCCGCGGCGGTGCTCCGCAACGAACAGCGCCTGGGGTCACGCGTGATCAAGCGAACGGCCGAACAACTCGCGGGACGCTTCAATCCCGAATCCATCGCGCTGGCCATCAGATCGTCCGTGCATGAAACGGGCATGTCGGTACGGGAAGCGCTTTTCCTGTTGCAGCATCGTGCCGACCTGCACTTGCCCAGCATGCCGACGCGCGACCAGTTGCTGGCCGAAGCCCAGGCCATGTTCGCGAAGACGCCGTCGCTGGACGACATCGTCGACCGTGCACATGAGCTCCTGGTGGAATCGGTGTGCTTTCTTCTGGCGATTCCGCCTCAGCCCGCTGTCGTGCATCCGAAAGCGTGAGCGCGCGGTAGAAACCCAGAAGCATCGCGGCCGGATCGCCCGCGGCGTCACGGCTCCATCGTGTAGGCGCGCCCGGGTTCGAGCGCGTAGATGGTCAGGAAGCGCAGCGGCCGCTCCGGATCGCAATTGCGGAACAGCGTGTGCGGCAGGTCGGCGCGATCCTGCAACGTCTCGCCTGCCCGATACTGCCGCGGCGCCTCATCGCCATAGGCCGACTCCGCAACGCCTTCGACGATGAAGATCACGCCGCCGACCGGATGCCGGTGCAGCGGCGCCACCCCGCCGGGCGGATAGGTCACCTCGGCAACGACGAGCTCGCGATCATCGCCGGTTAGCGCCAGCCGCTCGAGCGTCCGGCGCGTGACCCCGGCAAAGCCGGCCTGTTGCGCGCTCGCCCGACCGTCATTGCTGTCAGCCATTGGCATCCCTTTCCTGTCACGCTGTCCGGATCGGATCGCGGTCGGATGACTATGGGGATGTCCTCCCCGAGCAACAAGGTGTCGGGAGCGCCGCCTCGACGCCGGATTGCGGCCAACACAGATTGGCCGAAGTCCTTGCCTAGCCTGCGCCCGCGTTGCAGGATTCTCGCGCAAGCAAACCTTCAGTCGGTGTAACCCTCATGAGAACGGCTATCTTGACGGCGCGGTTGACCGGGGTCGCGGCCCTGGCGCTCATCTTGACAGCATCGGGCGTGATGCCGGCGTCTGCAGCACAGCCCGTGTCCGAATGCTCGATGTCGGTGACGTTGGCGGATTGGGGCGAGAACTCGACCGGCGATATCGACGTCGCATCGGGCGAGAGCTGCCAAATCCCGATCGGGATCCGCGGCACGGTGACGGATTCCTCGATCTCGCAGAAGCCGGCCTATGGCAAGCTGAAGAAGGTCAACCCATCGACCTTCGAGTACAAGGCGAAGGCCAAGTACAAGGGCAGCGATACGTTTGCCATCAAGGCAACGGGTCAGGGACCGAAGGCGTCCGGCACCTCGGTCATCACCGTGCACGCGACCATCAAGTAATCACGCGCCGGCATACACTGCACTCCCTCGCCCCGTTCTTGCGGGGAGAGGGTTGGGATGAGGGGTTGCTTCCGCATATCCGATGACGGCTGCGCTTGCGGAGGCTCCCCCTCACCCGGAACGCATCTGATGATGCATTCCGACCTCTCCCGCAGGCGGGGCGAGGTGAAGCGGGGTCCGCGGTTCGCTATGCCGGGCGCGCGCCGGTGCGGATGATCGAACCGACATGCTGACCACGCAGCGCCGCGGTGAGCCTGCCGGGAACGAGGCCGTTGATGACCTGCACGCGCTCGATATGCCTGGCGTTCGCCATCACCTCGAGCAGCGCGGGATCGAACGGCAGCGTACCCTTCAGCTTGGCGAGGTCGGCGAGGCTGGCCTCGCGCAGCAACTGCGCCTTCTTGCCGTCGGGGCCGTTCGGATCGTCGGTGTACACACCGTCGACGTCTTCCACGATGGTCAGACCGGCCGCGCCGAGCGCATCGGCGATCAGGAAGGCACCGGTGTCGGCGCGGTGGAACGGGATGCGCGAGACCGGGAATTCATGATGGTGATAGGGCGGAAACGCGCTGCCGACGACCGCGCGGGACGCCGACAGATGGATCGCGAGCTGGCTCGCGATGGTCGGATGCTCGATGTAGGAGACGCCCTCGGGCGCGAGCAGGCAGCCGAGGATGTGGCCGTTCTGGCCGGCTTCGCTCGCGGCGAGCGGTGCCAGCGAGCCGACCGGCAGTCCGAGGTCGAGGCCGACGCTGTAGAGATGCCTGGCGCGGATGCCGGCGCCGGTCAGGATCAGCAGGCGATGCTCCGGCAACAGCGAGCGCAGCTCGTCGACGATCGGCAGGATCGCCTCATGTCCGCGATCCATGATCGAGCGGCCGCCGATCTTCACCACCTGCACCCAGGGCAGCAGCGGGATCGGACGCCCGCCGGCGACCGGACGGGTGAGATCGTTGTCGAGCAGGGTCTGGCGCGCGAGCGGCGAGGCGACGTGCTTGATCTTCGTGGTGTCATCCATGGCGATGATCCCTTCAGCTCGCGGTGATGATGGTGCCGACATGCTCGCCCGCCAGCGCGCGGGTGAGATTGCCGGGGACGAGGCCGTTGACGACCTGCACCTGACGGACATGGCGCGCGGTGGCGAGCAGATCGAGTACCGGGAATTCCAGGATCGAATCCTGCAATCCCTTGGCCTTCATCTCGGCGACCGAAATCTTCGGGATGAAGGTGGCGCCCTTCGAGGTCTTCGGGTTCGCGCTGTAGAGGCCGTTCTCGTCCTTGACGTAGATCATCGCCTTGCAACCGAACTGCTCGGCGACCAGGAAGCATCCGGCATCGGTGCGATAGGGCGGGATCATGCCCTCGGCCGCCGGCCGCATCCACAGGCCGTAAGGCGGCATGCCGCTGAAGATCACGGCATTCACCTCGGCGAGATAAAGCGGCACGGCCGAAAGTCCGGCGCCGCTGACCGCGGAAATGCCGTGCTTGGCCAGCAGCTGGCCCAGCATCACGGCGTTCTGATCGGCCACCGAGGCGCCGAGCTGCGACAGCACGCCGGCCGGCAGCCGGAGCCCGGCCGCGATCGAATACAGATGCCGGGCGCGGGTGCCGGCGCCGGTTCCGATCAACATCTTGTGCGCCTTGCGGGCGGCGACGATCTCGTCGACCAGCGGATAGACGGCGGCGCGGCCGCGGTCGATCACGCTCTGCCCGCCGATCTTGATCACAGTCGCGTCCGGCAGGATCCGGAAGTCGGACGCCGCGTCAGCCTTCGCCAAAAGCTGCGGATCGGTCAGCGAACGCTGCATCAGGAGCGCTTCGAGCTCCGTCGTCGTGTCTGCCATGAGAAACGTCCTTTCTCCAATGCTGGCACAGTTTCCGAGGGACCCGCGATCCGAGTCGGTCTCCACCGGCGGTCCCGCCGGGCCCTGCATTTCACTGCTAGCGATAGTCCGGGAGGGTCTCAAGATGCAATGGCAATGATGCCGCGCGCCACGTCCCCAGCTGATTTTCAGCCGTTCACAGCAGGCAGCCTGACGATGACGCGCAGGCCCGTGCGTTCAGCCCCCGTCACATTCTCGAACTGGATCGAGCCGCCGCAGCGATCGACGATCCGTTTCACGATCGAGAGCCCGAGCCCGGCGCCGTCGCCGCTCGGCTGGCTGCCGCGGAAGAACGGCTCGCCGATCCGGTCCAGATCCCGCGGCGCAATGCCCGCGCCGGAGTCCTCGATCTGGATGACGGCCATGCCCGCCTCGCGATAGATGCCGAGGTCGACGCTGCCGCCCTCGGGCGTGAACTTGACGGCGTTCTCGACCAGGTTTCGCAGCACCGAGATCAGCGATAATTGATCGCCATTGACCGCAACCGCCTCGACCACCGTGAAGCCGAGA
>CALRXG020000292.1:0-8975 GCA_943372075.1 Bordetella parapertussis
TCGTCGAGCAGGATCAGCTTCGGCTTCGAGGCCAGCGCCTTGGCGAATTCAAGCCGCTTGCGGTCGATCAACGGCAAGGCGCCGGCGAGCTTGTCGGCCTTGGCGTCGAGCCCGGTCCGCTGCAACACCTCCATGGTCCACTGCGAGGCCGCCTCGCCATAGAGGCCCGCGCCATAGGACGCGGCCACCAGCGCGTTCTCATAGACCGACAGATGCGGGAACGGCTGCGGGATCTGGAATGCGCGCCCGAGCCCCATTCGTGCCCTTTGATGCGGCGGCAGCCCTGTGATCTCCTTGTCGTCGAGCATGATCGAACCGCCGTCGGCCGTGAGCAGGCCGACGATCAGGTTCAACAGCGAGCTCTTGCCGGCGCCGTTCGGGCCGATCACGCCGAGGCACTCGCCGCGCGCCAGCTCGAAGCTGACGCCGTCGGCGACCACGATCTCGCCAAAGCGCTTGGCCAGCCCGCTGACGCGCAGAAGCGGTGGACGATCGCTGATGGGAATCGGCACGATCAGTGTCTCCACAAACTCGTCATGCCCGGGCTCGTCCCGGGCATGACGGTGTCCAAGAGCCCGTTCATTGCATACACGACCGAAGCGCGCAGAAGCAGTGTCATCTCAGGTGAGCTTCGACAGCAGCTGGAGATCGGCCTGCTTCGGGATGAACGGCGCGGTGCCGTTATGCACGATCAGGAGCTCGTATTTCGACTTGCCGCCCTTGGTCTTGCGCCATTGCCCGCCAGACAGCGAGGTCACCGCGACGTTCTTGATCGGGCTGTCCTTGAACTTCACGCGTCCGACCACCGTCTCCATGTCGAGGCCGGCGATCGCATCGCGCAGCGAGTTCTTGTCCTTGGGATCGCTGTTCTGCAACGCCGCCAGCCCGACCTCCCACAACGCATGGGCGTAACCGATCGGCTGGGTCCATTGCTTGCCGGTGGTCTTCTCCCATTCGGCAGCGAGCTCGGCGGCGCTCTGTCCAGTCAGCGACGATTTGAACGGATAGGCCGGCGTCCACCACACCTCGGTCGACATGCCGTCGCCGCGATCACCCAGCGCGTTCACCGCCGCCGGGAACAGGAAGGCCGCCGCCACCGTGCATATCTGCGGCTTGAACCCGGCCTGCGCCGCCTGGTTCCACAGCGTCACCCAGTGATTGCTGAAGGTGAAGCCGGAGACGATGTCGACGCCGTTGTTCTTGAACAGCGCGATCTGGTTGGTGAAGTCGTCGGTCGCGATCTGGAATTTGCCGGCCGAGAATTCCTGATAGCCGGCCGCCGAGATGCCCGCCGGCAGTCCGAGCTTCGGGTCGGAGAACGCCTGGCCCGGCGGATTGTCGATATAGAGCGTGCCGACCTTCTTGTTGGTCTCGACCGACTGCCACATGCCGAGGAAATTCCTGGCGACGTCATCGGCGCCCCAGAAGAAGTGATAGCTGTAGGGGAAACCCTTGTCCGGCGTCGACTTGCGCGGGAACATCCAGCCCTGCCATGGCACCTGGGTCGAGATCGTCGGAATGCCGCGGGCGTCGGCGAGCTCCTGCACCGGCGGCTGGGCGTCGCCGTCCTCGATCAGGATCAGGTCGCACTTTTCACGCAGCACCAGTTCGCTCGCGATCACCGACGAGCGGTTCGGATCGGACTGGTTGTCCTTGAACACCAGCTCGACCTGGTAGGTCTTGCCGCCGATCTTCAGGCCATCCTTCAGCCGCGCCTTGATGCGCTCATGGATCCAGGGGTCGGGCTCGGCGAATTGCGCGCGGACGCCGGACAGGCACCCGACCCAGCCGATCTTGATGGTGTTGCCGGCGGCACGCGCGACGTTCACCAACGGCACGTTCATCGCCGATGCGAGGCCGGTGGCGCCGGCCGCCTTCAGCAGCGTGCGCCGGTCGAGCCGGCCGGATATCTTGTCGTCCTTTATCTCAGTCATGTCCCTCTCCCTCCATAACCAATGATGAAATCATTCGACCGCGGACTTACGCCGCGGATCTCTGAATCGCCGCACGGCTCACCGCCGCGAATTTGCACAACGTGTTCTCGATGATCTCGCGCGGGATGCCACGCACGATGAAGACGAGCCGCGAGCGCCGGTCGGCTGACGGCCAGCCCTGCAACGTGATCGGCGGATGGAACACGTGCTGCACGCCATGCACTACGACAGGTGCATCCGGCGCGTCGGCGACATGCACGATCGCCTTGAAGCGCAGCAGGTCCTCGCCCTTCAGCGCCGCGACATAGTCGAGCCAGCGCGCGAACGCCTCGCGCTCGATCGGCTCGTCGATGATCAGGCTGTAGGACGATACACTCGCGTCATGCGCTTGGTGGCTGTGATGGCCGCAATCCTCGCCGTCGCAATGGTGCTCCGCATGATCGTGCGGCGCATTGGCCGCCTGCGATGCCAGGTCGAACCAGCGCACCACGTCGGCGGAGCGGGCCGCCGGATCGAACAAACCGGCATCGAGCACCTCTGCCGGATCGACGATCCCGTCCCGCACGCGATGACGCACCGCGACCGGATTGATCGCGGCAAGACGCGCCTCGAGCCGCGCCAGCGCGTCATCGGTTGCCAGATCTGTCTTGGTCACCAGCAGCCGGTCGGCGACCGCGATCTGCCTGACGGCCTCGCCATGCGCTGCAAGGGTGTGCGCGCCGTTGACGGCATCGACGGTCGCGACCACGCCGTCGATCCGGTAGCAGCCGACGACATCGGGCGCCGTCATCAGCGTGTGCAGCACCGGCACGGGATCGGCGAGCCCGGTGGTCTCGACCAGCACGCGATGAAAGGGCGGAATCGTGCCCGCAGTGCGACGCGCGGCGAGATCGGCCAGGGTCTCGATCAGGTCCTCGCGCACCGAGCAGCAGATGCAGCCATTGTCGAGCAACGCCAGCCGGTCCTCGCTGCTCTCGACCAGCAGGTGATCCAGCGCCACCTCGCCGAACTCGTTGATGATGGCGACAACGCCATTGAGCTCCTTCTGACGCAGCAGATGGTTCAGCACCGTGGTCTTGCCGCTGCCAAGGAAGCCGGTCAGCACCGTGACCGGAATAGGATCCGCCGTGCCGCTCATCACTTGCCCCGCTCGTAGACCTTGCGGCCTTCGAAGAAGGTCATTTCGACCTGCGTATCGGCCAATTGGTCCGACGGGATGTCGAAGATCATCTGGTCGAGCACGATCAGATCGGCCGACTTGCCGACCTCGATCGAGCCGATCGACTGGCCGAGGCCGGCCGCGCGCGCGGCGTCGATGGTGTAGATATCGATCACAGTGGCAAGATCGAGCGCCTGCTCCGCCCACAGTGACTTGCCGGGAAAATCTCCGGTCGGGTTTTGCCGTGTCACCATGCCCTCGATGCCTTGCCAGGGATCGGGGATCGGGATCACAGGCCAGTCCGAGCCGCCGGCCATCAGCGCGCCGGCCTCTTTGAGGTCCTTGTTCGGCCAGAAGCGCTGCGCGCGCTCCTCGCCCATCGCGGCCTTGTGCGCCTCGAGGAAGATGGTCGGATACCAGATGATCGGCGACAGATCGGCGGCGACGCCGAGTTCGGCGAAGCGCTTGATGTCGTCGGGCGCGATGTAGCTCGCATGCGCGATCTGGTGCACCAGATGGGTCGCCCCATTGAAGCTGCGCACCACATCGATGGCATCGAGCGCCTGCGTCACTGCGGCATCGCCGGCGCAATGGATCTTGGCGGCAAGGCCGAGCTTCTCGCATCGTCCGAGCCAGCGGATCAGGTCCGGCACGGTCAGCATCGTCGCGCCGCGGAAGCAGCAGCCACGAACCGGATCGGCCACATAGGGCTCGTGGAACGCCGCGGTCTTGGCGCCCGGGACGCCGTCGAGGAACACCTTCACATAGTCCGGTTTCACATGGGCGCCGCGATACTGTTCGCGCAGCGCAAACAGCTCCTCGCCGGCCTTGCCGAACATGAAGCCCGGCTCGACCACCGGCATCGCACAGACCGCCCAGGCGGTCAGCTCGCCCCGATCGTCGAGCCCCTTCAGCGCCGCCATGATCGGCTGCATGCTGGCGGCGTCGATGAAGGCGGTGACACCATAGGCGTTCAGCACCGAGATCGACCGCGCCACCGCGGCGCGGTCCATCTCGGCCGTGTAATGACCGGACGCCGCGAGCGCCCGCTCCACCAGGCCCGAGGCGGCCTCGATCATGATCCCGGTCAGCGTTCCGCTCTTGAGGTCGCGACCGATCTCGCCGTCGGTCGGATCGTCGGAATCGGCCTGCACGCCGGCAAGCCGCAGCGCCGCCGAGCTTGCCCAGCGATTGTGATAGGTGTCGTCGCGCAACACGACCGGATGACCGAGACATGCCGCATCGAGCAGCGCGCAGGACTCCGCGGTGTTCATCTCGTTCAGCAGATTGTTGCCGAACTGGCCGCCGACGATCCAGGCGCCGGGCGCGGCCGCCGACGCCGCCTTGTGCAGCGTTTCGGCGATCCTTGGAATGCTGTCGGCGTTGGAGAAGCGCAGCTCGTAGAGATCGGCCTGCCCGCCCATCATGATGTGGTTGTGGATGTCGACGATCCCCGGCATCGCCATCCGGCCGCCGAGATCGACGGTCGCCGTCGCCTCGCCGACCAGCGACGCGACGTCGCGCTCCTCGCCCACGGCAATGAACCGGCCGCCCTTGACCGCCGCGCATGTCGCCCAGGGCTGGCCCCGGTTCGACGTGTAGATCCGGCCGTTGCGGAAGACCGTGTCGGCGAATGTCCTGCTCATGCGGATAAACTTCTCGATTGGAAATACCTGGAGCGATCGGCCTTTCGCCGTGCGGTGCACAACGCCGAACCGCGCACGACGCCAGCGTGACGCCAAACGTTCGGCATGTCGGCATCGGGAACAATCCACCATCCGGTGGATGCACCCGCCGCGTGCTGCAATGCGGGTGGCGACAGTGGCTCACTTTCCGTCATGCCCGGGCTTGTCCCGGGCATGACGGCATTTCATTGGCTGCACTTCAGAAGCCCAGCGCCAGTCCGTCCTTGCGATGATCGGAGGCTCCGAACAGCACGCCCCTTGCATGATCGATGCGGATCGCCTGGCAGCCGCCGATCGGCTCCTCCGAGAAGCGGGCATCGTGGCCGCGCGCACGCAACTCGTCGCGGACATCGGGAGAAATCGTCGTCTCCAGCGACAGCACGCCGTCAAACGCAAAGGAGCGCGGCGCCTCGGCCGCGGCCTGGATGTCCATCTTCATGTCGAAGATGTTCGACAGCAGATTGGCATGGCCCGCGGCCTGGTAATGACCGCCCATCACTCCGAACGACATCACGGTCTTGCCGTCCTTGCGCAGCAGGCCCGGAATGATCGTGTGCATCGGCCGCTTGCGCGGCCCGAGTGAATTCGGGTGGCCGGGCTTGGCACGGAAGCTCCAGCCGCGGTTGTGCAACAGGATGCCCGATTTCGGCGCGTAGATGCCGCTGCCGAATGGATAGAACAGCGAGTTGATCAGCGACACCGCGTTGAGGTCGCGGTCGACCACCGTGACATAGACAGTGTCGCGGTGCTCGATGTCATCCCAGATGGCGGGCGCCGAGGCGCTGTTCATGTCGATCTTGCTGCGGATCCTCCCGATGTGGTCATCGGCAAGGAACGCGGCCGGATCGACCTTGCTGGCCGCAGGATCGCAGAAGAATGCATCTCGCGCGCGGTAGGCGGCCTTGGTCGCCTCGGCGAGCAGATGGATGCGATCGGCCTGCGCGAGCGCGCCGACGTCGAAGCCCGCGAGCGTGCGCAGGATCATCAGCGCGGCCAGACCCTGCCCGTTCGGCGGGCACTCGATCACGTCGTGGTCATGGTAGCGCGCTGAGATCGGCTGCGCGTAGTCGGAGGTCTGCGCGGCGAAATCCTCGCTGCTGTGCGCCCCACCGAGTCCGCGCAGGATCCCGACCATCTCGTCGGCCGCCTCGCCCACGTAGAACGCCTCGCGCCCGTGTTGCGCGATCCGGCGCAAGGTGCGGCCAAGCGCAGGCTGCGAGCGGACATCGCCGATGGCGGGTGCCTTGCCGCCGGGGAGGAACTGGGCTGCCGCATTGCCGTCGATCTCGATCCGCGCCCGAAAGCGGCGCCAATCCTCGGCGACCCGCGGCGTGACGCAGAAGCCGAGTTCGGCGGCCGAGATCGCCGGCCGGAAGATCTCCTCCAGCGACTTGCTGCCGTGATCGGCGACCAGCCTGCACCAGGCATCGATCGCGCCGGGCACGGTCACCGCCTCGGGCGCGGTCGGCGGAATGTCACGGGCGCCACTTGCGGAGAATTTCCCGGCGTCGGTGCCGGCCGGCGTGCGGCCGGAGCCGTTGAGCGCGATCGGTGCGCCGGCCTTCGGCGAATAGAGCGCGAAGCAGTCGCCGCCGATCCCGGTCATCTGCGGCTCGACCACGCCCTGCACCGCGATCGCCGCCACCGCCGCATCGACGGCATTGCCACCGGCCTTGAGCATCTCGACCGCAGCGAGCGTTGCCTGCGGGTGCGAGGTCGCCGCCATGCCGCGCTCCGCAACCGCCACCGAACGGCCGATGGCCATGAAATCACGCATCTCGCTTCCTCTGATGTTGTGAGCGGCAGCCGCTCGCCAACATTGTCGAAAACGACACCGGTCCTCGCGGAACTGTCGACCGGCAGCGCGGCGAGCGGCAATCCACCCAACGGTGGATCAAGCGGGACAAATCATGTCGTGAGAATATGGGGCCCGTGACCTGGAGGCCGCGCCACTCGCTCGGTATCGTCCTGGAAGGCACCTAGGGCGCGACGCCCTCGCCCTAATGCGGGCGCGACATCATGGCTACGACAGCCGACCGCGTCTCGACGCCGAGCTTCTCGAAGATATGGATCAGGTGTGTCTTCACCGTCGCGAGGCCGATGCTCAGGCACTCGCCGATCTCGCGGTTGGTCCGGCCGCAGCACAACAGTTCGACGACTTCCATCTCGCGTGAGGTCAGGCCGTAGCGTGCCGGCTCGTCGGGGTTCGACAGGC
The DNA here is from genome assembly GCA_943372075.1 of Bordetella parapertussis. GTDB lineage: Bacteria > Pseudomonadota > Alphaproteobacteria > Rhizobiales > Xanthobacteraceae > Bradyrhizobium. The sequence goes on from CALRXG020000292.1 coordinate 6,994, forward strand.
GGCTGGTCAGGTTGAACTCGAGATAGTCGTGGATCTTCTCGGCGATGTGCATGCTGCCGTCGGGGATCGCGCAACCCGGCGCCCACAGCACGCTCATTCCGGCGACGATCCGGTCGTTGCGGCGGAAGAAGAATTCGATCATGTCGGCGACACCGCATTGGCCGGCGAAGGCGCGGTAGGTCGCCGCCTCCTGGGTCGCGCACTGGCTGAGGGCGACGCTCAGACGGGCGATCGGCCGGTTGCTCGCAGAGCGCGGATGCAGTGGATCGAGCCGGTTCATGCCGGCAAGATACTGGTCATGAAAACTCGGCGGGACGTTGCTGCTCAGCACGAAGCGATTCAGCGTCAGGCTGCCATCGACCTCGTAGAACGCGGTCGCCGAGCCCTCGAGAATTCCTCGCGCGAACTGAATGGCCTGCGTGGTTGCCGGATCCGGTCGGCCCAGAAGCGCGATCATGACCTACCTCCCGATGTTTCCCGATGGCGAACGTCTGCGCGTCGCATGCCCGTCACGCTGGGGCAGACGCAGGGCATAGTCAAGCAAATTGCGGGCCAAGCCCGCGCCGCGCACATGCCGGACGCGGTTACGCCGGGGTAACCCGACGGCCCCCTCCACCATCCGGTTGATTGCGAGCGGCGCGGCGCATGCGGAACTTCCAGACATCTTCCGATATCATTGTTGGATCAAGAATGAACTCGCGTCGCATCATGGCCGACTTCCCCGCGGCGGCCGATCAACAAGTCACGCTCGCCAACTGGCGTCAGCATCCGTTCAGCGAGTGGGGATTTCGCAACGTCCGCGAGCTGCTGCCGACTGCGAACATCGCGCGCGCCCATACGCCGGCGCCGCTGTCGTTTGCGCCGCGCCATCTCGACGACATCGGCTTCGCCGATCCGCACGGCAAGACGATCGGCGTCGGCCAGGCGCTGCGCGCCAGCCATACCGACGGCATCGTCGTGTCGCATCGCAGACAGGTCGTGTTCGAATGGTACGCGCACGGCCTGACGCCGGACACTCAGCACCTCATCTTCTCTGTCAGCAAGTCGGTCGCCGGAACGCTTGGCGGCGTCCTGGCCGATCGCGGCATGCTCGATCCCGACGCGCCGGTGACGCGCTATATCCCGGAGATGGAAGGATCGGTCTATGGCGGCGGCTGCACGGTGCGGCACCTGCTCGACATGAGCGTCGGCATCCGGTTCGACGAGGACTATATGTCGCGCGACGGCGACGTGATGAACTACCGCCGCTCGACCGGCTGGGAGCCGCCCGACCCGAGCATTCCGCCGACCAATTTGCGCGACTACCTGCGCACCCTGCGGCCAAACGGCCCGCCGCACGGCGAGACCTTCCACTATGTCTCGACCAACACCGACGTGCTCGGCTGGGTTTATGAGCGCGCCTGCGGCATGTCCTATGCAAAGATCCTCACGCAGTACCTGTGGCAGCCGATGGGCGCCGAGCACGACGCCTACATCACGGTCGATTCCCGCGGTGCCGCGCGCGTCGCCGGCGGCATCTGCGCGACCCTGCGCGACCTCACCCGCTTCGGCGAGATGATGCGCAACCACGGCATCAGCAACGGACGCCAGGTGGTGCCGGGCTGGTGGCTCGATGACATCAGGCAGAACGGCAATGCCGAGGCTTGGTCACGCGGCGACCTGACCAAGGTGTTCCCGAACGGCAATTACCGCAACAAATGGTACACGCTCGATCGGCGCGAAACCCCGTTTGCGGCGGTCGGCATCCATGGCCAGTGGATCTACATCGATCCGGCCCACGAGACGGTGATCGCGCGCGTCTCCTCGCAGCCGCTGCCGATGGATCTCGATCTCGATCACATGTGGATGCGCGGCTATCGCGCGATCGCGGCTAGGCTTGCGGGCGAGGCCTGAATCGGTTGCGACAGGGGGACATCATGGGACCATCGATCAACCGCCGCCGCCTGTTGCAGATCGGCGCCGGCGCGAGCCTCGGCCTTGCG
>CALRXG020000293.1:0-8968 GCA_943372075.1 Bordetella parapertussis
CCACCGCTTCGGACAGCTCCTCAATCTGCCGCCGCGCGTTGGCCTGAATAGCGAAATAACTCAGGGCGCCAAACACAAAGAACGTAGCAATCAACACCTGGATCATTGTCGAATAAAATGAACTTACATTGGTCAACAAATCATTCGAAGAGATCAGCGCTCCCTTCTGCAGCAGGTCAGCGACCTGGGCACTCTGCTCGGGGCTTAATTCGAGCGGCTTGGACGAGACCAAAACGCCATGGGCCGACAGGATGCTTTCTCGGATCGGTTTTGCGGTAATCACGACCGTCAAAACGAGGAACCCTAGTGTTCCCAAAAAGCCGCCGAACACCAGCGAAAGGCAGTGCCCAACGCGCCCCAACCTCCTCATTCCAGTTCGCCCCGTCAGAACATATATCGAACGCTCTACTCTTAACTCGAAACAGTTGACCGGGAAACGGGTCCCCTTGGGGTCCCTCCCAGCAAAAATCCGTCGAGATTTTGCGATAAATATATCTTGTAAGCCATTGAAAAGGCTATGGAGGCCACGACCAGAATTGAACTGGTGTACACGGTTTTGCAGACCGTTGCGTAACCACTCCGCCACGTGGCCCCTTGCGGCGCATTTCATATACGCCCTCCGCCCGATAGGCAACCAAGCCGCACAGCTAGCGCCGGCGCTTCCGGTAATCCTTCTTTTTCGGCTTTGGCGCCAATTCCGGCATTTTGGCCTGTACTTCGCGGAATCTTGCCAGCATCCGCTCGAAACTGTCCGTTAACGCTGTGGCGATGTCCGGTCGCTTCTCCAGCGCGGCCAGCAGGAGCGCGGCCGCCTCGATGGTGGACAAACCGTCGCGGCGCGGTTCCCGGCGCAGCTGGCCGTAGCGCGAAGGCCGTTTCGGTCCGAGAATCACCCGCTGGCACTTCAGCATCCAGGCATTGCGCCACCACAGCGCCTTGGCCTGGCTCCAGGTGCCATCGAGCAGCACGATGCCCTCGATATCCGCCAGGATGGCGCGCTGACGCGGCTCAAGCTCGCCCTTGCGGTTGATTGCGACGATCTCGGCATCGGTGTCGAGATCCTCGACCTTGGCCGAGCCGAGATAGAGCACCGCCCAGCGCGACGGGTCGGGCACCGGCCGGCCGAGCGCCTTCGACAGGCTCGGCCAGGACAGTCCGATCCGCACCACGGCGTTCTCGAAATGGCGCGCCAATAGGCGCGCGGTGCCGAGCGCCCTGTCCTGCTCCTGCGGATGGATCAGGATCAGCAGCTGGGTGCGGCTTTCGATCGGCGTGACGCCGTCGCAGATGCAGAGCGGCAATGGCTTGCCGCAATGCGCGCAATCCTCCACCAGGTCGGTCTCGGTAACTGGGTCTGACATTCAACGGCTATACGTCGTGGACGGCCCCGTCCGCAACATCAATGCAGGACCAATCTGAGAACGCCGGAGAACGTGCCAATCATCGCGATGGCGGCGCCGAGCCACTTCAGTTTCTCCCGCCACGGCAAATCCTTGAATTGGTCGATCAACAGATAGATCACCGGCGTGGTATAGAGGGTGAGGATCTGCGACACGAACAGGCCGCCGATGATGGTGATGCCGAGCGGCCGGCGCAGCTCGGTCCCCGGGCCGGTGGCAATGACCAGCGGAATGCCGGCGAACAGCGCCGCCATCGTCGTCATCAGGATTGGGCGGAAGCGCGCCCGGCAGGCCTCGAAGATCGCATCGCGCGACGACAGGCCCTGATGCCGCTCGGCCTCGAGCGCGAAGTCGACCATCATGATGCCGTTCTTCTTGACGATGCCGATCAACAGGATGATGCCGACGAAGGCGATCACCGTCAGCGGCGTGTTGGTGATCTGCAACGCGAGCAAGGCGCCGAGGCCGGCCGACGGCAGCGTCGAGATGATCGTGATCGGATGCGCCAGGCTCTCATAGAGCACGCCGAGCACGATATACATCGCGATCAGCGCACCGAGGATCAGGAGCGGCTGCCGGCCGCTGGTCTTGTTGAAGTCGCCGGCATTGCCGTCGAAGCTGCCGCGAATGCCCTCGGGCATGTGCAGCTCGTTGACCGCCTGCTGGATGTTCGTGGTTGCGACCTCGAGCGGCACGTCCGGCAGCATGTTGAATGACACCGTGGTCGAGGGAACGCCGCCGGAGTGAAACACCGCCAGCGCCGACAATCCCTTCTGATAGTGCACCAGCGCAGACAGCGGCACCTGCACGTCGTTGGCGCCGGCGACGTAGATCCGCTCCAGGTTTGCGGGGTCGCTCTGGAATTTCGGATCGATCTCGAGCACCACCATGTACTGGTTGCGCTGGGTGTAGACGATCGAGATCTGGCGCTGCGAGAAGGCGTTGTTGAGCGCGTTGTCGATGTCCTGCACGCGGACGCCGAGGCTCGAGGCGGTCTTGCGGTCGATCACGAGATTGAGCTGCAGGCCGCCCGGATCGCGGTCGGCAGAGATGTCGGTGATCCCCTCCACCGTCTCCATGCGCTTCGAGACGAGCGGCGCCCATTTCTGCAACAGATCGAGATCGGTCGAGGACAGCGTGTACTGGTAGTCGGAATCGCTCTGCCGGCCGCCGGTGCGGATATCCTGCGCGGCGAACATGAACAGTCGGATGCCCGGCACCATGAACAGATTGCGGCGCAGCCGGTCGATCACCTGTGCGGTCGACAGGCCGTCCCGCTGCTCCGGCGGCTTCAGGCTGATGAACATGAAGCCGCGGTTGGACGTGCTGCCGCCGACCGACGAGCCGATGCCGGCGACCGCGGGATCAGACATCACGATATCGGCCAGCCGCTGCTGCAGCGAGAGCATCGCCTGGAACGAGATGTCGGCGGAGGCGCGGGTCGAACCGATTACGAAACCGCTGTCGTCGGTCGGGAAATAGCCCTTCGGCGTCTTGACGTAGAGCACGACCGTCAGCGTGACGGTCGCGAAGAACACGATCAGCGTCAGGAAGGGATAGCCGAGCACGATGCGCAGCGTCGCGGCATAGAACGCCACCACCCGCGACAGCGTGCCCTCGATGGCGCGGTCGTACCAGGTGGCGTGATCGGAGGTCGTCTCCTTGATGTAGTGCGCGCAGATCATTGGCGTGATCGTCAGCGACACCACGGTCGAGACCGCGATCGCAAACACCAGCGTCAGCGAGAATTCGCGCAGCAGCCGGCCGACGATGCCGTCCATGAAGATCAGCGGCGTGAAGGCCGCGATCAGCGACAGCGAGATCGACAGCACCGTGAAGCCGATCTGCTTGGCGCCCTCGACCGCGGCCGGATATGGCGCCATGCCCTGCTCGAGGTTGCGGTACATGTTCTCGATCATCACGATGGCGTCGTCGACCACGAAGCCGACCGAGATCGCGAGCGCCATCAGCGACAGATTGTCGATCGAGAAGCCGGCGAGCCACATCCCGGCGCAGGTGCCGGCCAGCGCCAGCGGCACCGAGACGCCGGCGGCGATCGTCGGCACGATCCGGCGCAGGAACACGAACACCACGACCATCACCAGCACCGCGGTCGCCAGCAGCGTGAACTGCATGTCCTGGACGCTGGCGCGGATGGTTCCGGTGCGATCGACCAGGGTCGAGATCTCGACGCCGGCCGGGATCCACTTCTTCAGTTCCGGCAGCAGTTTGCGAACGCCGTCGACGGTGTCGATGACGTTGGCGTCGCCCTGTTTGGTGATCTGGATCAGCACCGCCGGCTGCTTGTTGAACCAGGCGATCGAGCGCGCGTTGCGGACCGAATCCTCGACCTCGGCGACGTCGGACAGCCGCACGAAATTGCCGTTCGAACTCTTGATCACGATGTCGCGGAACTCGGCCGCGGTGCGCATCTGCTTGTTGATCGAGAGCGTCTCGCTCTGCCGGCCGCCATTGAAGATGCCGACCGGGCCGAGCGGATTGGCGTTGATGATCGCGGTCCGGACATCGTCGGTCGCGATCCCGGCATTGGCCAGCGACACCGGGTTGAGCGCGATCCGCACCGCCGGCTGATCGGCGCCGCTGACGGTGACCTCGCCCACGCCAGGCACCTGCGAGATGCGCTGCGCCAGCACGGTGTCGGCGACGTCGTACATCGCGCTGGTCGAGATCGTCTTCGAGGTCAGCGCCAGCACGAACACCGGCGCCGCGGCCGGATTTGATTTGCGGAACTTGGGCAGCGACGGCAGGTCGCTCGGCAGGTCGGCGAGCGAGGCGTTGATCGCGGCCTGCACGTCGCGCGCGGCGCGGTCGATGTCGCGGCCGATCGCGAACTGGACCTGGATGCTGGTCGAGCCGAGCGAGCTGGTCGAGGTGATCTGGTCGACGCCCGAGATGGTGCCGAGCTTGCGCTCCAGGGGGGCTGCGACAGTGGCGGCCATCACGGAAGGATCGGCGCCGGGCCGCGACGCCGACACCCGGATCATCGGGAAGTCGACATTCGGGACCGAGGACACCGGCAGGAATCCGTAGGCCACGATGCCGACCAGGAACAGCCCGATCGCAAGCAAGGTGGTGCCCACCGGCCTGCGGATGAACGGTTCCGAGATCGAGATCACTGCATGCCCTCGGTGGCGCCTGCAACCGGCGGGCCGCCGGAACCCGGCTCCGGCACCGCCCGCTCGATCCGGCGATTGAGCCGGTCAAGCGCCAGATAGATCACCGGCGTGGTGTAGAGCGTCAGCAACTGGCTGAGCAGCAGGCCGCCGATGATCGAGATGCCGAGCGGGAAGCGCAGCTCGGCGCCCGTCCCGCTTTCGATCGCAAGCGGCAGCGCGCCGAACAGCGCCGCCAGCGTCGTCATCATGATCGGGCGGAAACGCAGCAGGCAGGCCTGCACGATCGCGTCATAGGACGACATGCCCTGATGCCGTTCGGCCTCGAGCGCGAAGTCGATCATCATGATGGCGTTCTTCTTGACGATGCCCATCAACAGGATGATGCCGATCAGGCCGATCACCGAGAGGTCCTGCCCGCACAGCATCAGCGCCAGGATGGCGCCGACGCCGGCCGAGGGCAGCGTCGACAGGATCGTGATCGGGTGGATGTAGCTCTCATAGAGCACGCCGAGCACGATGTAGATCGTGATGATCGCGGCCAGGATCAGCCAGGGCTGGCCAGCCAGCGAGCGCGCGAATTCCGCGGCATCGCCGGAATAGATGCCGACGATGCTGCCGGGCATCCCGATCCCCGTCTCGATCGCCTTCACCGCCTCGACCGCGTCGCCGAGCGCCTCGCCCGGCGCCAGGTTGAAGCTGAGCGAAACCGACGGGAATTGCGCCTGGTGCGAGATCGCGAGCGGTGCCGTGGTGCGGACCAGCGTCGCCACCGCCGACAGCGGCACCTGCGCGCCGGCGGCGCCGGGCAGATAGAGCTTGTCGAGGATCGACGGGTCGCGCTGGTACATCGGCAGCGCCTCGAGCACGACGCGATACTGGTTGGCCTGGCCGTAGATCGTCGAGATCTGCCGTTGCGCGAAGGCATCGTTCAGCGTGTCGGTGACGCCCTGCAGATTGACGCCGAGTTGCCCGGCGCGCTGCCGGTTGATGTCGAGCGCCGCGCGCAGCCCGCCCTCCTGCGCCTCGGACGAGACGTCGCGGAAGATCGGATCGCGGCGCATCTCGGCGACCAGCTTTTGCGCCCATTGGGTGACTTCCGCGGCGTCGGTCGCGGTCAGTGTGTACTGGTATTGCGAACGGCTCGACTGGGTCGAGATCTGCACGTCCTGCACCGGCTGGAAGTAGACGGTCATGCCAGGGACGTTCGCGATCTTCTGCTTGAGGCGCTCGATCACCTTGACGACGCCGTCACGCCGCTCGTCGAGCGTCTTCAGCGTCAGCACCAGACGCCCGACATTGGTGGTCGGATTGACCGAGCCCGAGCCGATCACCGAAACCACGCCGACCACGTCGGGATCGGCCTTGATGATGTCGGACACCGCGGCCTGCCGCCGTTGCATCTCTGCGAACGAGACGTCGGGACCGGCCTCGGTCACCGCGGTGATCGACGAGGTGTCCTGCAATGGCAGGAAGCCCTTCGGCGCCAGCACATACATGATCAGCGTCAGCGCGATGGTCGCGAACGTCACCAGCAGTGTCGCGCGCTGGCGCTGCAATACCCAGAGCAGCGTGCGATGGTAGAAAGCCACCATCCGGTCGATGAAGCGGCTGATCGCGGCCAGGCCCGGCACCGCCATTTCCTCGTGGATGTTCTTGAGCAGCCGCGAGCACATCATCGGCGTCAGCGTCAGCGAGACGATCGCCGAGGTCACCACCGCGATGGTCAGGGTCAACGCGAATTCGCGGAACATGCGGCCGACCAGGCCGGACATGAACAGCAGCGGGATGAACACCGCGATCAGCGACACCGTCAGCGAGATCACGGTGAAGCCGATCTCGCTGGCGCCCTTCAGCGAGGCCTCCATCACCGTCTCGCCTTCTTCCATGTGGCGGACGATGTTCTCGATCATCACGATGGCGTCGTCGACCACGAAGCCGGTTCCGATGGTCAGCGCCATCAGCGACAGATTGTCGAGGCTGAAGCCGGCGAAATACATGATGCCGAAGCTCGTGATCAGCGACAGCGGCAGCGCGACGCCGGCGATCAGCGTCGCGCGCAGCGACCGCAGGAACAGCAGCACCACCAGCGTCACCAGCACGACGCTCAGGATCAGCGTGAACTGCACGTCGCGGACCGAGGCGCGGATCGTCACGGTGCGGTCGGAGACGACGGTCAGCTTGACGCCGGCCGGCACCGCGCGCTGCAGCCGCGGGATTTCGGCCCGGATCTGCTTGACGACGTCGATGACGTTGGCGCCCGGCTGGCGCTGGATGTCGATGATGACGGCCGGCGTGCCCTGATACCAGCCGCCGGTGCGATCGTTCTCCAGCCCGTCGACGATCTGCGCGACATCGCCGATCGTGACCGGCGAGCCGTTGCGATAGGCGATGATGATCGGCCGGTAGGCGTCGGCGGCCGCGATCTGGTCGTTGGCGGCGATGGTGTAGGACTGCTGGGCGCCGTCGAGCGATCCTTTCGGGCCCGACACGTTGGCCCCGGCGATCGCGTTGCGCAGGTCCTCCATCGCGATGCCGTAGGCTGCGAGCCGGGCCAGATCGGCCTGCACGCGCACCGCGGGCTTCAATCCGCCGAGGATCGAGACCCGGCCGACGCCGGAAATCTGGCTCAGCCGTTGCCCCAGGATGGTGTCGGCAAGATCGCTCATCGCGCGTAGCGAGATGGTGTCCGAGGTCAGCGCCAGGGTCATTACCGGCGCGTCCGCCGGGTTCACCTTGGCGTAGACCGGCGGATACGGCAGCGTCTTCGGCAGGATGCCGGCGGCGGCGTTGATCGCGGCCTGGACGTCCTGGGTGGCGCCGTCAATGTCGCGGTTGAGGTCGAACTGCAGCGAGATCTGACTGACGCCGAACGAACTCGTCGAGTTCATCGACGACAGCGACGGGATCTGCCCGAGCTGCCGCTCCAGCGGCGCGGTGATCAGTGAGGCCACCACATCGGGGCTGGCGCCAGGCAATTGGGTGGTCACCTGCACGGTCGGGAAATCGACCTGCGGCAGCGCCGAGACCGGCAGCGCCCAATAGCCGAGCGCGCCGCCGATCATCAACGCGATGCCGAGCAGCGAGGTGGCGATCGGCCGGCGGATGAACGGTTCGGAGACGCTCATGGCTGCGTGCTCGCTGTAAGGTCGGACATTACGAGGTCGGGATGCCGGTCATGGCTGCGCCTTCGGCGCGCTGCCCGACTGTTCGCCCCCCGCTGCCGGCGCCGGTCCGGTCTGCCCCTTCTGATCGCCGTCACCATGTTCGTGCCGGCCGTGATGCTCACCGTTCCTGCCCTGCCCGTCCTTCTTGCCGTCCTTGCCCTGGGCTTCGCCTTGCGCCGCCCCTTGGCCGCCGCGCTTGCCGTCCGGATTGCGGCTGCGCTTGCGCGGCGCCAGATCGGCGGTCGGCGCACCGTTATCCGTGCCGATCACGACCTTCGAGCCGTCGGCAAGATTGGCAAAGCCGGTCGTTACGACGCGGTCCGACGTGGTCAGGCCGCTCGCAATGACAGCTTCGTGTTCGTTCTGCTGCGTCACCGTGACCGGCTTCGCCGTGACGACGTTGTCCTCGCCGATCACGTAGCTGAACGTGCCGGCGGGACCGCGCTGCACCGCCGAGGTCGGCACCACGATGGCGTGCGGCAGGGTCTCGACCTTGAGGCGGACATTGACGAACTGGCCCGGCCACAGCTGGTAGCTCGCATTGGGGAATTCGGCCTTCAGCTTCAGCGTGCCGGTAGTCGGGTCGACCTGGTTGTCGATGCCGGTCAGCTTGCCGGTATCGATCACGGTGACACCGTCATTACCGAACACATCGACTACAAGCGCGCCCTTCGCCGCCGCTGCGTTCACCCGCATGATCTGCTGCTGCGGCAGGCTGAACCACACCGCGATCGGCTGCAGCTGGGTCAGGATCACCAGCCCGGTGGTGTCGGAGGCGTGGATGATATTGCCCTGGTCGACCTGGCGCAGGCCGGCGCGCCCCGCGATCGGCGCGACGATCCTGGTGTAGCCGAGCGTCGCGGCGGCGTTGTCGATCGCGGCCTGGTCGGCCTTGATCAGCGCCTCCTGCTGCGCGACCAGCGCGCGCTGCGTGTCGGCCTGCTGCTTCGAGCCGGCATTGCTGGCGGCGAGCTGCTCGTAACGGGCAAGGTCGAGCTTCTGGTTGGTCAGCAGGGCGACGTCCTGCGCCTTCTTGGCGACCGCCTGGTCGTACTGCGCCTGGTAGATCACGGGATCGATCTCGCCCAGCACATCGTCCTTCTTGACGTCCTGGCCCTCGACGAAATTCACCTTGAGCAGCTTGCCGTCGACCTGCGAGCGCACGGTGACCGTGTTCAGCGCCCTCACCGAGCCGACGCCGTCGAGATAGACCGGCACATCAGCGACATGCGGCGTTGCCGCCAGCACCGGCACCGGCAGATCAGGC
>CALRXG020000294.1:0-8932 GCA_943372075.1 Bordetella parapertussis
CCCGTCCGTACCATCATCGTCACGCGCATTCGGCTCATGCCGGCCATCACGCGCGCCATGATGTCCGTCATCACCATCGGCACGCAGCGCGGCTGTCGCGTGCCGAGCGCCGCGCACGGATGCAGGAGACCGGAGGTTTCGCCGAGGCCAATGCAGCCGTGATGCCCGGCGGTGAGACCATGCCGAACACTGGCGGTGTGGACACTGCGAGCGGGTTCGGCTCGTCCGGCATCGTCGCCACGGCGCGCCGTTATCTCGGCGGCAATCCGACCGGTCGCTCCAGCCTGTGGTGCGCGCGCTTCATGAACATGGTGCTGCAGCAGACCGGCCATCGTGGCACAGGCTCCGACATGGCGAGTTCGTTCGCCAGATACGGCCAGCGGGTGTCGGGGCCGCAGGTCGGCGCGATTGCCGTGATGGGCCGCCGCGGCGGTGGCCATGTCGGCATCATCACCGGCGTCGATCCCAAGGGCAATCCGATCATGATCTCGGGCAACAGCGGCCACCGCGTCCGCGAGGCGCCGGTGTCGCGCGGCCGGATCTACGCCTACGTGATGCCGACGAACTGAGGCCCGACCATCCACCTCTCCCTCGGACGCGGGGGAGAGAGCCTCACTTGTCGTGCTCCATCGACTGGATGGTGGCGACGTTGGTCGTCTCGAGATTGCTCAGCGGCACCTCGACCGCGGACGGCTGATACCAGGAGAATTGCGAGAAGTAGTTCGCGAGCACCTGATCCTTGAAGAACCGGCCATGCCGCGCGAAGATCTCGTTCCGGGCGATCCGCAATTCGATCACCGACATGTCCTTGAGGTCGGCCTCGGCCAGAAATCGTCGATCGGAATCCGGAAACAGAAAGCCGTCATGCGCCTTCGCGCGCTGTACGACGGAGGCCGGAACCGCGGGCGGGGTGAGCCCGACGGTGGTCGCGCCGTTCGAGCCGCCTGATTTGGCTGCCGTGTGCTCCAGCGCGGGCACGACCAACCAGACCGCCAATGCCAGCGCCGCGATGGCCGCGCCCGCGGCGTATGTCCAGTAGCGCCGGACCGGCGAAATCTCGCGCAACGGTGATTGGCCGGATTCGAGCAAGACCTCGTTGATCGTGCCGATCAGGCGGGTCATGTGCATGCGAAAGTCCTGGCCCGAATCCACCCGGGCGGCGTTGCAGAAGTGGAGGAAGCGAAGCGATTCCGGCAGCTCGGCCGCCTGCGGCATCGTGGCGCCATTTACCAGCAGCGGCAGGATGGTCTTATCGTGCTTCAGCGCGGTCTCGATCTCGAACCGCACGGAGTCGCTTGGGTCTGCCAGCCGCGCCGGTGCTCCGTCGTCGGCCTTGCCGATCCAGTGCGGACCGATCACGGCGATGACGATGTCGCTGGCGGCGATCGCCTTGGCGATTCGGTCGACGAAGTTGGCGCCGGTCCGAATGCTGTTGACGTCGAAGAAGACGGATTTCTCACCGTACTTCTCGATCAGATGGTCTGCGATGCGGCCCGCTGTATCCTGATCGACCCGGCGGTACGACACCATGATCATGGTCATGGCAACCCCGTGAAATCAATTTGCGCAAAATGCGTTGCAGTCGAAATGCGGAGTGAAGTCTAGTGCGCGCAACCGAACATTGCAATGCGACATGCGGCCCTGCATCGCAGAAATAGAAATAGGGAACCCGAGGTGATGACTCCGGAGACCATAACGACAGTCTGACTACCCTGTTGCGATCGTGTCGCCGACATCTGCGGCACCGTTCGCGATGATCTCGGCGTAGATGCCGCACTCATTGTTCCCGAAGCGTTGCATCAGCATGTTCGGGACGGAGAGGTCGCGCGCGCCGGTCTCGGGATCGACATTGACCGCCGCACAACGTGTGATCCGCTTCACAACTTTTGCCCGCGCGCTGCCGATCGCAATCGTCTGATCCAGCAGGCTGGCTTCATGCCAGGCCGGCCAGCCCTCGACATAGAGGTTGGCGCGAAAGCGCAGCGGATGCACCGGCGCCTGCACCATGCCCTCGATCGCCCGCAGGCTCGCCAGATTGATGATCGAGACCACCTTGCGCGGCACGTCCGAGAAACTGTGCCCGGGGCTGACCAGCACCTTGGGCGGTCCCTTGATCTGGTCGGCATGACGATCGGCGAAATAGTGTTCGATCGCCGCGCGCCCCGCCTCGGTCTCAAGGTCGCCCTGGGCGACCATCGCGCCATCTCGGCGCAGCGTCAGCACATGGCTGTCATCGTCGTAATGCGCGCGCAGCGGCGCCAGCCACTCGTCCCGTTGCAGCATCAGGAAATGCGGCTTCGCCAGCCATTTCGGCGCCGACGGATCGAAACCGCTCGGGCCGTTCTCGATGGCGTAGCGGCGATCCGAGCGGAGCGTCTCGCCGATCTTGAGCTCTGCACGGGACAGGGACTCGGGCGTCAGCCCTTTGACCGGGTAGCGATAAATGCCGGTGATCCGGGCGGCGGCAGCGTGCTGATTGTCCATCCACCCGCTCTAGCCTGTCTGGCCGACGAGGAGAACCGCCGTCAGCGCGCGGGCAGCTAGTCGGGCCGCGCCGCTCCCGGAGAGTCCAGCACGCGCTGCATGAAGACGAGATCGAGCCAGCGCCCGAACTTGCGGCCGACCTCCGGCATCCGCGCCACCTCGACAAAGCCGGCCTGCGCGTGCAGCCGGAGCGAGGCCGGATTGCCGCCGTCGATGCCGGCGATCATGATGTGTTTGCCGAGCGCCGCCGCCGCCACCACCAGCGCATCGACGATGACCCGGCCAAGGCCGCGGCCGCGATGGTCGGCGTGGATATAGACGCTGTGCTCGACGCTGTAACGGTAACCCGGGAAGGCGCGGAAATCGCCGAATGTGCCGTAGCCCAGCACCGTCGCTCCCTCGACGGCCACCAGCACCGGGTAGCCCAGCGCCAGCCGCGCCTGCATCCAGGCCAGCCGTTCGGTCTCGGAATCCTGCTTCTCCGTCCAGATCGCATTCGAGTTGACGACCGCCTCGTTGAAGATCGCGGTGATGGCGGGGATGTCCTGCTCGGTGGCGGGGCGGATAATCATTGGCGGTTCCTTGACGAGGCTCTTGAAGTGACCTCATCGTCCATTATATAAGACACCATGTCAATTATAGAAGACAAGGCCGATGAGGCTCTCGGGCGGCGGGTTCGCGCCGAACGGGAGGGCCGCGGCTGGTCGCTCGCGGAACTCGCCGGGCGGGCAGGCGTGTCCAAGGCCATGCTCAGCAAGATCGAGCGGGCAGAGGCAAGCCCGACGGCGGCAACGCTGTCGCGGATTGCAACGGCCTATGGCCTGACCATGGCCGCGCTGTTCGAGGTTGCCGTGGGCAGTTCCCGCATGCAGCGGGCCAAGGATCAGCCCGTGTGGCGCGATCCCAAGGCGGCCTATCTGCGGCGGCAGGTGTTCCTGCATCCGGCCAATCCGCTCGAACTGGTGGAAATCGAGCTGCCTGCCGGGCAGGAGGCCGGCTTTCCCGCCAGCGCCTATCACCTGATCCGTCAGGTGGTCTGGGTGATCAGCGGCCGCCTCATCTTGATGGAAGGGGCGGAGCGCCACGAGCTCGCCGCGGGTGACCGCGTCGAACTCGGTCCGCCGTCGGACATCGTCTTCCGTAACGAAACTGCTCAGCCTTGCCGCTACCTTGTCGCCGTCGTGCGGCGCTGAGCTCGATCAGGCGAAATCGCAGACTGTGGCTCTTCCGTTTCGGAACCAAGTGCCCACATCTGCGGCAAGCCTGAAAAATGATGGCGACGACCAGAGGCTGGTTGAGGAACGTCAACGCGGCCCGCGGAAACCCAATGAAGATGCCGGAACCATGCCTGAATGGGTGGTGACGGCAGGCCGAGGGAAAACGAATGAACATTGAGAAGTACACCGAGCGCGCGCGCGGATTCATCCAGTCTGCCCAATCGCTCGCCATGCGCGACGGTCACCAGCAATTCTCGCCTCTGCACCTCCTGAAGGTGCTGCTGGACGACAATGAGGGGCTCGCCGGCGGTCTGATCGACCGTGCTGGCGGCAATTCCAGAGCGATCCTGAAATCGACCGAAGAGGCGCTGAACAAGCTGCCGAAGGTTTCGGGCAACGGTGCCGGACAGGTTTACCTGTCGCCGGAGCTGGCGCGCGCCTTCGATGCGGCCGAAAAGTCCGCCGACAAGACCGGCGACAGCTTCGTCACCGTCGAGCGGCTGCTGCTCGGGCTCACGCTCGAGAAGGGGACCGAGGTCGCGAATATCCTGAGCAAGGGCGGTGTCACGGCGCAGAACCTGAATGCGGCGATCGAAGCGCTGCGCAAGGGCCGCACCGCTGATAGCGCGACGGCTGAAAATGCCTATGACGCGCTGAAGAAATATGCCCGCGACCTGACCCAGGCTGCGCGCGACGGCAAGCTCGATCCTGTCATCGGCCGCGACGAGGAAATCCGCCGTACCATCCAGGTGCTGTCGCGGCGAACCAAGAACAATCCCGTCCTGATCGGTGAGCCCGGCGTCGGCAAGACCGCGATCGTCGAGGGCCTGGCGCTGCGCATCCTCAACGGCGACGTGCCGGAGAGCCTGAAGGACAAGAAGCTGTTGTCGCTCGACATGGGCGCCTTGATCGCCGGCGCGAAATATCGCGGCGAGTTCGAGGAGCGGCTGAAGTCCGTGCTGCAGGAGGTCTCGACCGCCGAGGGCGGCATCATCCTGTTCATCGACGAGATGCACACGCTGATCGGCGCCGGCAAGACCGACGGCGCGATGGACGCATCCAACCTGCTGAAGCCTGCGCTGGCGCGCGGTGAGCTGCACTGTATCGGTGCGACCACGCTCGACGAGTATCGCAAGCATGTCGAGAAGGACGCGGCGCTGGCCCGCCGCTTCCAGCCGATCTATGTCAGCGAGCCGACGGTCGAGGACACCATCTCGATCCTGCGCGGCCTCAAGGACAAATACGAACAGCACCACGGCGTGCGCATCACCGACTCCGCGTTGGTGGCCGCGACCACGCTGTCGAACCGCTACATCACCGACCGCTTCCTGCCCGACAAGGCCATCGACCTGATGGACGAGGCGGCGGCGCGGCTGAAGATGCAGGTGGATTCGAAGCCCGAAGAGCTCGATTCGCTGGATCGCGACATCATCCGGCTGAAGATCGAGCAGGAGGCACTGAAGAAAGAGAGCGATGCCGGCTCCAAGAGCCGCTTGCAGACGCTGGAGAAGGAGCTCGCCGGGCTCGAGGAGAGGTCGGCGGCGCTGACGGCGCGCTGGAGCGCGGAGAAGAACAAGCTCTCCAACGCCCAGAAGCTGAAAAGCGAGCTCGATGCGCTTCGCGTCGAACTGGCCAATGCGCAGCGTCGCGGCGAATTCCAGAAGGCGGGCGAGCTGGCCTATGGCCGGATTCCCGAGCTGGAGCGGAAGCTCGCCGACATTGAGGCGCGTGAAAGCGGCAAGCCGAACGGCGGCGAGATGATGGAGGAGGCGGTCACCGCCAACCACATCGCGCAGGTCGTGTCGCGCTGGACCGGCGTGCCGGTCGACAAGATGCTCGAAGGCGAAAAGGACAAGCTCCTGAAAATGGAGGACAGTCTCGCCAAGCGCGTCGTCGGCCAGGCCGAAGCCGTGCGTGCGGTGGCAACCGCCGTGCGCCGTGCCCGCGCGGGCCTGCAAGACCCGAACCGGCCGACCGGCTCGTTCATGTTCCTGGGCCCGACCGGCGTCGGCAAGACCGAACTCACAAAAGCGCTCGCCGCTGACCTGTTCAACGACGAGACCGCGATGGTCCGTCTCGACATGTCCGAGTTCATGGAGAAGCACTCGGTCTCGCGGCTGATCGGCGCGCCTCCCGGCTATGTCGGTTACGACGAGGGGGGTGCACTGACCGAAGCGGTGCGGCGCCGGCCCTACCAGGTGGTGCTGTTCGACGAGATCGAGAAGGCGCATCCCGACGTCTTCAACGTCTTGTTGCAGGTGCTCGATGACGGCCGCCTGACCGATGGTCAGGGCCGCACCGTCGATTTCCGCAACACGCTGATCATCATGACCTCGAACCTCGGTTCGGAGTTTCTGGTGAATCAACCGGAAGGCGAAGATACTGCGGTGGTCCGTGACCAGGTGATGGGCGTCGTGCGGGCGCATTTCAGGCCGGAGTTCCTGAACCGCATCGACGAGATCATCCTGTTCCACCGCCTGCAGAAGAGCGAGATGGGCCGCATCGTCGAAATCCAGTTCGCGCGGCTGACCAAGCTGCTCGAAGATCGCAAGATCGAGCTCACGCTCGATCCGAAGGCGCGGGATTGGCTCGCCGAGAAGGGCTGGGATCCGGCCTACGGCGCCCGCCCCTTGAAGCGGGTGATCCAGCGCAGCGTGCAGGATCCGCTGGCCGAGATGATCCTCGCCGGCGAGGTCAAGGACGGCGATCGCGTCGCGATCTCGGAGAAGGGCAATGTGCTGACCTTCAACGGTCAGGTGCCCAAAACCGCCGAGGTCGTGCAGTTCGAGGCCCCGGTCTCGAAGCGCAAGCTGAACTGAGCGTATCGATGGATAGCTCTCCCCGGATGCCGGGGAGGGCTATTTTTTGCGAATTATTGCTCCGGCACGATCGGCGGGCTGGATCCGATTCGCTCGTCGTCCTCGGGCTCGAGCTCCGACAGGATATCGACCAGCTCGCGTGCGCGGCCGGTGGCCAAGGGCTTGCCGGCATTGATCAGCGGTTCGTCATTGGCAAGCCAGGCCTGCGCCTCGGCAAGCTCGGCGACCGTTGCCCCGGATGCGATGATTCTTGCGATCGTGACGTCGTCGGCCTGGCTGATGGCCTTCAACACGTCATCACGGGTGAGGCTGGCCATGCGCTCCTCCTGTGCAATGGGTTTGTTTGCCCCCAGTCCGGACAAACCGAATCGGGCCCGGATCGTTCCGTTCAGGGCGTCTTGGAGCGGGCCTGCGTTCAGCGGTTTGTGATGGAGCGCGTCTGCGAGGTCGAGCTCGTGGCATCCGAGACGATGCGCGAGCTGCCGCGGCTCGACATCTGGGCCTCGATCTTGTCGCGGGCCTGTTCGAAGCTCGCGAGCATCGGACCTTCGAGCGATCGGCCACGCGGCAGTTTCACGCGCATCGGATCGACGAACCGGCCGTTGACCAGGATTTCGTAGTGGACGTGCGGTCCAGTCGATTGGCCGGTCGAGCCGACGAAGCCGATCACCTGGCCCTGCCGCACCTTCTTGCCGATCTCCATGCCCTTTGCGAAGGCCGACATGTGGCCGTAGGCCGTCTCGTAGCCGTTGGAATGCTTGATGCGGATGTATTTGCCGTAGCCGCCCTCGTAGCCGACCTTCTCGAGCACGCCGTTGCCGGAGGCGAAGATCGGCGTGCCGTAGGCGGTGGCCCAGTCGACGCCGGTGTGCATCTTCACATAGCCGAGGATCGGATGGCGACGGCCGCCGAAGCCCGAACGCATGATCGCGTTGTTGACCGGCTTGCGGACCAGGAACTTCTTCGCGCTCTTGCCGGTCTCGTCATAGTAGTCGACGATGCCGTCGTCGGAGCTCTGGAAGCGGTAGTATTTCTTGGTTTCGCCGCCCACGGTCAGCGCGGCGTACAGCACTTCGGTCTTCTCGGTGCTGGTGACGCCCTCGTCTTCGCCGGCATAGAACACGTCGAACGAGTCGCCGGGCTGCACCTTGCGCTGGAAGTCGACGTCGTAGGAGTAGATCTTGACCATGTCGTCGATCACGGTCGGCGGCACCTTGTTGCGCAGCGCGGTCTCGTAAATGCTCTGGTAGAGCCGCACGCCGCTGCCGTCATCCTCGTCGTCGTCGCTGGAATTGTCGGCGGTATCGGTCGTGGTGTTCATGCTCTGCACGTCGACCGCGACGTATCGGCCGATATCGGACAGGGCGGCGACGGCTTCGACGACTGAATCGTTGGCTACCATGACGCGATAGGGCTGCAGCCGGGCGCCCGGCGCCGCCGGCGCCATCAGGATCCGCACCTTCTGGCCTTCCTTCAGCCCGCCATCCCGGCCACGCGGGCCGAGCGTTGCGGCAATCGCCTTCGCCTCGTCCGGTGTCGCGCCCTGGTCGCGCAGGATCGAGGTGATGCTGTCGCCTTTCTTGACGAGGTGAACCCGTTCACCGATCGGATTGCCGCCGGTGACCTGCTCCTTCGTCTTCGGCAGCAGGGTGACGTTTTCCGGCACCACGCGGGTCTCGAAGCCCGCATAGGGATCGGAGGCGTTGCCCTCGGTCGCGTAGGCCATCCGCATATCGGGGCCGGCGCCGCTTGCATCGGCCGCGGCATTGGCGAGCGAAGCGTAGCGCACCGAATTGCCGGAGCCGCGCCAATTGGCGGCGTCGCGCACCCGCATCAGGATGTCGTCGAGCCCGACGCCGGCGGCGAGCTTGGCTTTCGGCAGCACGGATCCGAGATCCCTGGTGACGAAGGAGACCTCGGCATCAGGTTCGGCGGCATCGGCCGCATTCGGATCCTCGGTCGCCGCCGGCGTGTCGGAGCCGACATCGGTCAACAGACGCTGCGCGTTGAATGCCGGTATCTTGGACGACAGATCGCTCGTGGTCATCGAGAGATTGCCGGAAATCCGGATGAAGGGCCGCACCCGCATCACGTCGCGATTGCCGACGCGGGTCACGGTCGAGACGCGCACCAGGCTGCGGGAAGCGGAGGATTCGTTCGGCGGCGGCAGGCGGTCGCCCTTGTGCAGGCTGACGACGCGATCATTGCCGGTGAAGGCGCCACGCAGCGCGCCTTCGACGCGCTCCGGCACCTTGGCGAAGGTCATCTCGCCATCAAGCGACGCAAAGACGGCGCCGCCGATCAGAGCTGCGCCACAGAGACCAGTGAGAATGGTGCCGCTGAACCATTGAACGGAGACACGGCGGCGATCGATCACCGCGGCCTCGGTGCCGTCGACTGAAAGCGGCGGTT
>CALRXG020000295.1:0-8903 GCA_943372075.1 Bordetella parapertussis
CATCCACGTCTTCCTTCACAAGAAAACAAGACGTGGATGGCCGGGACAAGCCCGGGCATGACGATGTGGAAACGTCAGCTCCAGAGCTCTTAGATGTCATATGCGATAGCCCTGCCGCAGGCGGGGCGAGGCGAAGAGAGGATCAGCTCACCACTTCCGTCACCGGCTGCATGTCGATCTCGAACGTCTCGAGGAACTTCGACGTCATGATGTAAAAACCGACCGAGAGCTGCAGCTCGATCAGCGCGGCCGGCGTCAGCTTCTCCGCGATCGCCTTGAAGGTCGCATCGGTGGGCTTCTTCAGCTTGACGATCTCGTCGGTGAAGGCGAGCGCCGCGCGCTGCACCTCGTCGAAGCAGCTCGCCGATTGCCAGTTCTCCAGCGCCGCGTTCTGCTCGTCGGTGACGCCGACATTCTTGCCGATGCGCTTGTGCGCGACGATCTCGTAGGGTGCCTCGCAGAGAATGCCGGTACGCGTGATCGCAAGCTCGCGCACGACCGGGTCAAGCTCGCCCTTGTGGCGAATCGCGCCGCCGAGCCGGCAATATTGCTCGAAGTAGCTCGGCGAGTGCGCCATCATGCGGAAGATGTTGGCGTTGCGGTTCTTGTCGAGGATCTCGCGGGTGCGAGGGCTTGCCTGCGCGGGATCGGAATAGTCGATACGGGCCATTTCTTAAACCTTGTTCTTGCTGTCGTGTCTCTCGGGTTCCGAAACAGTATCGGCCTGCCGTCGCAGGAGCAACACGCGCGAGTCAAATTGCCGCCGCATTCCCATACAACCCTGAGGCTGTCGATATTCGCTGAGTGGGGACTCATCAAAGCGAATGCTCGACGCGGGGTGTTCCGAGTTCAAAATCTGGCCGTCTTGCGCTCTCTGGGCGCAACGATGAGTCACGCCCAGGTCTTAGGGGAAACGCATGAAGGAAGCCACAAGGAGGGCGGCCTCGGAGGCGCTTGCGCAAGTGCTGGCGGTGACGGCGATGCTCGTCATCGCCAGTTTTGTGCTCTATTGGCGGTGACGACGGTCGAGTAACGCGTAGAGGCCGTCATTGCGAGGAGCGCGGCGACGAAGCAATCCATGCTCCCCGTCCAACCATGGATTGCTTCGCTTCGCTCGCAATGACGGGGCTATTTCGCCTTTGCGAAATACGGAACCAGCCGTCCTGCAAACTGCGTGAAGCGCGCCGACACCTTGTCGCCGATGGCAAGGTCGTTGTCGCCATGGGCCATCATGCGAAAGCCCTCGTCGGCGTCGACGAGCAGGATGTTGTAGGGCACATGCGCCCGCGTCTCCGGCGTTGCGGCGCGGCAGACCAGCGAGGTCGCATACACGGTCCCTGCTCCGCTGGCGCGATGCTCGGCGAGGTCGGACGAGCCGCAGGCCGCGCAGAAGCTGCGGCGGAAATATTGCCGTGCGCCGCAGCCGTTGCAGGCCTGGTAGACGATGGCTTCCGCACCCCTGGTCCAGTCGGCAATCGGTTCGCTCATCGCACCCGCTCCAGGAACATGCTGACATGCGACGACAGCACGCCGCCGTCGCCGTGCAGCAGGGCGACCGAGGCGTCGCGCACCTGACGGTTGTCGGCGCGACCGGTCATCTGCAATTGGGTCTCGACCAGATGCGCCATCGCGCCGCCGACGCCGCAATGGCCGTAGCTGAGCAGGCCGCCATGGGTGTTGAGCGGCATCTCGCCATCCCCGTTGAAATAGCCGGCGCGGACCCGCGCCGCCGCCTCGCCGCGCTTGGCAAGGCCGAGGTCTTCCAGCAGCATCGCCAGCGTGATCGTGAAGCTGTCGTAGACCGCGGCATAGCGCACGTCCGAGATCGCGACACCCGCTGCCTGCTTCGCCTTGGCGATCGAAATCTCCGCGCCGAGCTCGCTCAACGCGGGCGCCGCCGTGACGTGCTGATGGGTATGCGCCTGGGCACAGCCGCGGACCCGGACGCGCCGCTCGCCGGTCGGCTCGCGGCTGACCACGCAGGCGGCGCCGCCGTCCGACACCGGGCAGCAGTCGAGCAGCTTGAGCGGCATCGCCACCGGCTTCGAGGCCATCACGTCGGCAACCGTGATCGGCTCGTGGAATTGCGCGCCGGGATGCATCAGCGCGTGCTTGCGCATCAGCACCGCGAACTCGGCGAGGTCTTCCTGCGTCAGGCCGTATTCATGCATGTAGCGGGTCGCGACCAGGCCGTAATAGGCCGGGATCGTCGGCCCCAAGGTCACCTCGTAGTCGGGATGCCCGACCTGGGCGAGCGCCTGGATCGAGGCGTCGCGGCTCTGCCCGGTCAGCCGGTTCTCGCCACCGACCACCAGCACATGCTTTGCCACGCCGGCATCGACGAGCTGATGCGCCAGCATGGTCATCGCCAGTCCCGTCGCACCGCCGACCTGCACGGCATGAGCATAGGAGGGGCGGATACCGAAATGCTCGGCGAACACGGTCGCGAGCATGATGTGCGGCGAGACGGTGGAGTAGCCGCACAGGATGCCATCGATGTCGGCTCGCTTCAGCCCGGCATCTGAGATCGCGAGCTCGGCCGCCTTGCTCATCAGGTCGAGCGAGGATGAGCCCTCATGCTTGCCGTAGGATGTGAGACCGACGCCGGTGACGAAACTCATGTCAGCGCACCTCTCTCAGAGCGCCATTCCGGGGCGGCGCGAAGCGACGAGCCCGGAATCCATAACCACCATCGTGAGTATGGATTCCGGGCTCGCGCCAAGCGGCGCGCCCCGGAATGACAAGTGGAGACATCCGTCGCTCATCCATCAATACGACTTCGGAAGGCCGAGCACCTTCTCGCCGATGAAGCTGAGGATGAGCTGCGGGCTGATCGGCGCGATGCGCGGGATCAGCGATTCCCGCAAGTAGCGCTCGACGTGATATTCCTTGGCATAGCCGAAGCCGCCATGGGTCATCACCGCCTGCTCGCAGGCATGGAAGCCGGCCTCTGCCGCAAGATACTTTGCCGAGTTCGCCGCCGGGCCGCACGGCAGGTTCTGGTCATATTGCCAGCCGGCGCGCAGCACCATCAGCCAGGCCGCCTCGAGCTCCATCCAGCACTTCGCCAGCGGATGCTGGATCGCCTGGTTCATGCCGATCGGGCGGTTGAACACGATGCGGCCCTTGGCATAGTCCGACGCCCGCTTCAGCGCGATCTGGCCGAGGCCAACCGCTTCGGCCGCGATCAGGATGCGCTCCGGATTCATGCCGTGCAGGATATATTCGAAGCCGCGGCCCTCCTCGCCGATGCGGTCCTCGACCGGGATCTCGAAGTTCTCGAAGAACAACTCGTTGGAGTCGACCGGCTTGCGGCCCATCTTCTCGATCTCGTGCACGGTGACGCGCTTGCGGTCGAAGTCCGTGTAGAACAGGCTGAGACCGTGGGTCGGGCTGCGCACGTCCTCCAGCGGCGTGGTGCGCGCGAGCAGCAGGATCTTGTTGGCGACCTGCGCGGTCGAAATCCACACCTTCTGGCCGTTGACGACGTATTTGTCGCCCTGACGCACCGCGCGGGTCTTGAGCTGCGTGGTGTTGAGGCCGGTGTTGGGCTCGGTCACCGCAAAGCACGATTTGTCGCGGCCGTCGATGATCGGCGGCAGCATGCGCTGGCACTGTTCCTTGGTACCGAATACGACGACCGGATTGAGCCCGAACACGTTCATGTGCACGGCCGAGGCTCCGGACATGCCGGCGCCGGATTCGGAGATCGTGCGCATCATGATCGCGGCGTCGGTGATGCCGAGACCGGAGCCGCCATATTCCTCGGGGATGCAGATGCCGAGCCAGCCGGCATCGGCCAGCGCGCGGTGGAAGTCGGCCGGATAGCCGCCCTCCTTGTCCTTTTTCAGCCAGTAGGCCTCGTCAAAGCGCGAGCAGATTTTTGCCACCGCGTCGCGGATCGATTCCTGGTTGGCGGAGAGTGCGAAATCCATTTGGCGTGCTCCTATGCCTGCACCGCTTTGGCCGCGCCGTCGCGCAGCATCGCCGCGATCTCCTCGGTCGAGAAACCCGCCTCGCGCAGGATCGCTTCACTGTGCTCGCCGAGCCGCGGCGCCAGCCGGTTCGGCTCCACCTTGGTCTCCGACCAGCGCGCAGACGGCGTCATGCTGCGGATGCGCCCTTCCGTCGGGTGATCGACCACCGGAAACACGCCGGTTGCGACCATATGCGGATCCTCGAGCAGGCTCTCGAGATCGTGCATCGGCATGACCGGGACGTCGGCCTTCTCGAGGATCTCGTTCCACTCGGCCGTGGTCTTGGTCTCAAGGATGCGCGCGAGCTCGGCATAGACCACATCGATATTGGTGGCGCGGCCGGCGAAGGTGGCGAATTTCGGATCGCTGCGCAGATCGTCGCGCCCGGTCGCCTTGAAGAAATTCTCCCACTGCTTGTCGTTATAGACGATCACGCAGATGTAGCCGTCGAGCGTCTTGTACGGCCGCCGGTCCGGCGAGAGATGGCGCGCATAACCGCCCTTGTCGAGCGGCGGATCGTAGGTGAGCCCGCCCATGTGGTCGCCCATGACGAAGCCGGCCATGGTCTCGAACATCGGAATGTCGACGCGCTGGCCCTGCCCGGTGCGGTCGCGATGCACCAGGCTCGCGCAGATCGCGCCGACCGCGGTGAGGCCGACGATGCGGTCGACCAGCGCATTCGGCACGTAGCGCGGTACGCCGTCCGAGGTCTGCGCCATCAGTGCCGGCAGCGCGGTCGCGCCCTGGATCAGATCGTCGTAGGCGGGCTTGGCGGCATACGGTCCGTCCTGGCCGAAGCCGAACACGCCGGCATAGATCAGCCGCGGATTGACCTTGGCGACGACGTCGTAGCCGAGTTGCAGCCGGGCCATCGCCTGCGGACGTACGTTGTAGACCAGCACGTCGGCCTTCGCGATCAGCCGCAGCACCGCTTCGCGGCCCGCGGGCTTTTTCAGATCGAGGCAGATCGAGCGCTTGCTGCGATTGGTGTTGAGGAACACCGGGCCCATGCCGGGATGCCGGGTCGGGCCGATCTGCCGCGTCACGTCGCCGTCGGGTGATTCCACCTTGATGACGTCGGCGCCGTAGTCGCCGAGCATCTGCGTGGCGTAGGGTCCCATCAGCACGGTCGTCATGTCGACGACCTTGATGCCCTGCAGTGGTCCCATCGTGCTGCTCGCTCCCCGGCTGTTCTGGATTGAAGCCTAGTAACGGGAGGTCTTTGCCGAGATCAAGCGGCGCCGGGCGTATGGGCGTATGCGTGGCGGCGGCCGGATCGTTTCCGCGCGGCGGAACGCAGGGCGGGCCGATGAGGCGCCCGCTGTTCCTCGTCCATTACTGACCGGTCATCGCCTCGCGCGCCTTCAGGAGCTTTTCCAGTTCCGCATTCTGCTGCTCGAGCCGTTCGGCGATGCGTTCCTCGACTTCGGCGCCGGCGGCGCCCGCGGCCTGCTCGATCAGCTGCCTGATATTGTCCCGGAGGATCGCGATGCGATCGTTCACTTCCGATAGCGACAGGGACGTCTCGATACCCATGGTCCGTTCTCCCGGTGACAAGGCGCGGGCAGCTTAGCGCGATGGGGGGCTGTGGCCTATCCCCTAACGGCTCCAGCGCCCCAATCCCTGCTTTGCATGGGGTTGTTTTCGATGTTTTCGATTTGGGCCGGCCTGATCGCGCCTCAGCCCCTGCCTTTGGCCATCATCTCCCGCAGCGCGGTCTTCAGCACCTTGCCATAATTGTTCTTCGGCAGGGCATCGAGATAGACGTAGCGCTTCGGCCGCTTGAAGCGGGCGATCGAGGCAAGGCAATGCGCATCGAGCCTGCCGTCATCGGCGCTCGCGCCGTCCTCCAGCACGACGCAGGCGACGACGATTTCGCCCCACTCCGGATCCGGCACCCCGATCGCCGAGACCTCGCGGACGTCGGGATGGGTCAGCAGCGCTTCCTCGACCTCGCGCGGATAGATGTTGGTGCCGCCGGAGATGATGACGTCCTTGGAGCGGTCCGACAGCGTCAGGAAGCCGTCGGCGTCAAGCCGCCCGACGTCGCCGGTGCGCAGCCAGCCGTCTTTCAATGTCTCCGCATTGGCCTTGGGATTGTTCCAGTAGCCGAGCATCACGGTTAAGCCCTTGACCTCGATCTCGCCGGTCTCGCCTGTGGGCAGCGCGGTGCCATCCTTGTCGGTGATGCGGACGGTGACGACGCTCTGCGCGGTGCCGACCGACGCCAGCCGTTCGAGATAGCGCGGATGATCGCTCGCGCGATGCCAGTCGCGCGACAGCGCCGTGATGGTCATCGGCGACTCGCCCTGGCCATAGATCTGCACGAAGCGCTGGCCCATCGTCGCCATCGCATCCCTGATGTCGGCGGTGTACATCGGCCCGCCGCCATAGATGATGGTGCGCAGCCCCTCGCCGTTCTCGCCGCGCTTCTTGGCGGCATCAACCAGGCGGCGCACCATGGTGGGCGCCGCGAACATCACGACATTGTCGAGCTGGCGGCCGAGGTTGAGCACCTCGTCCGGCTCGAAGCCGCCGGTTTCAGGCACGACGTGGCGGCCGCCCATCCGGACATGCGGGAAATTGTACAGGCCGGCGCCATGCGAGATCGGCGCGGCATAGAGCGAGGCATCGTTCGGCGTCGCCGGATCGACGTCGGCGAGATAGCACATCGACATCGCCAGCAGATTGCCGTGGCTGAGCATCACGCCCTTGGGGCGGCCCGTGGTGCCGGACGTGTAGAACAGCCAGGCGAGATCGTTGCTTTCGCGCGGCAGCGGCGCCGGTGCGCCCTCGCCGCCTCGCATCGTCCGGTACGCGTCGCTGTCGACCGACAACATCGTCATGCCGGCGGGGCAATCGTCCCTGGTTTCCGCCAGCGCGCCGATCGTGTCATCGGACACGAAAGCAAGCTTGGCGCCGCCATTGCCGCAGATCCACGCCGCCTCGCGGCCGTGCAGCTTGGCGTTGATCGGGATCGCCGCGGCACCGACCCACCAGATGCCGTAGAGGCATTCGAGATATTGCGTGCAGTTCGACGCAAACAGCGCGACGCGGTCGCCGGCGGCAATGCCGTGATCGCGCACCAGCGCTGCCCCGATCGAGGCGGCGCGGCGAGCGAAGGTTGCGTAGTCGGCGTCGAGATCAAAGCCGGTCAGCAGCGCCGGCGCATCGGGACGCGCCCGCGCCGTCGCTGCGAGCCATTCGGCGATGTTCAAGCTACTTCACCGGTCAAGCTACTTGGCCGGCTCGAGGATCGAGACGTAGTTGGCGACCGCGGCGCCGCCCATGTTGAAGATGCCGCCGATCTGCGGGTTCTTGAGCTGCATGCCCTCGGGCGCCTGGCCACTGAGCTGCATCGCAGTCATGACATGCATCGAGACGCCGGTGGCGCCGATCGGATGGCCCTTGGCCTTGAGGCCGCCGGAGGGATTGACCGGCAGCTTGCCGTCCTTCTGGGTCCAGCCTTCCATGATCGCGCGCGCCCCCTGGCCCTTCGGCGTCAGGCCCATCGCTTCATATTCGATCAGTTCGGCAACGGTGAAGCAGTCGTGGGTTTCGACGAAGGAGAGATCGGACAGTTGCAGGCCAGCCTTGTCCAGCGCGCGCCGCCAGGCGGTGCTGCAGCCTTCGAACTGCAGGATGTCGCGCTTCGACATCGGCAGGAAGTCCTGCGCATGCGCTGTCGCGCGGATGTTGACAGCCTTGCCCATGCTCTTGGCGGTCTCGGCATCGGTCAGCACCAGCGCGGCGGCGCCGTCCGACACCAGCGAGCAATCGGTGCGCTTCAGGGGACCGGCGACGAACGGGTTCTTGTCGCTCTCGGCGCGGCAGAACTCGAAGCCGAAATCCTTGCGCATCTGCGCATAGGGATTGGCGACGCCGTTCCTGTGGTTCTTGGCGGCGATCATCGCCAGCGCGTCCGACTGGTCGCCGTATTTCTGGAAATAGGCCTGCGCGATCTTGCCGAACACGCCGGCAAAGCCGCCGACCGTGTCGCCGTCCTCGGGCAGATAGGATGCCTTCAAGAGGTTCTTGCCGATCTCCGGACCCGGCGTCCGGGTCATCTGCTCGACGCCGACCACCAGCACGATCTTGGCGGCGCCCGCCTCGATGGCGCGAATGCCCTGGTGCACGGCGGCCGAACCGGTGGCGCAGGCGTTCTCGACTCGGGTGGTCGGCTTGAAGCGCAGCGCGGGATTGGCCTGCAACACCAGCGACGCCGTGAAATCCTGCGGCGAGAAGCCGGCGTTGAAATGGCCGAGCATGATCTCGTCGACATCGGAGGCGGCAATGCCGGCATCGGCCAGCGCCTCGTTGGCAACCTTGACGACGAGGCTCTCGACGGTCTCCGCGTCGAACTTGCCGAATGGCGTGTGCGCCCAACCCACGATGCTGGCTGCTGTCATGGCCGTATCTCCCTGTTCCTGTTCAGGGAGTTATGTAGCGTATCTTCAGGCGGCTTTCAGCGTTTTCATCGCCTTGGCGCACATGGCGGTTATGCCGGCCCAGTTGCCGGCGCGAATATCGGTGGCCGGGCACAGCCAGGAACCACCGACCGCCAGCACGTTGGGCTCGGCGAGCCAGGTCGCCGCATTGGCCTCGCCGATCCCGCCGGTCGGACAGACTCTGACATGCGGGAATGGACCGGCCAAGGCCCGCAGTGCCTTGATACCGCCGGCCTGTTCGGCGGGGAAGAACTTGACGACCTCGAAGCCATGCGCCAGCGCCTGCATCAGCTCGGATGCAGTCGCGATTCCCGGCGCGAACGGCAGCCCGCTGGCGGCCACCGCCTTCAACAGTTCGGGTGTCGCCCCCGGGCTGATGCCGAATTTGGCGCCGAGCGCCACCGCGCGCGCCAGATCGTCGGCGTTGAGGATGGTGCCGATCCCGACCACCGCGTCCGGCACTTCGGCGATGATCGCC
>CALRXG020000296.1:0-8891 GCA_943372075.1 Bordetella parapertussis
CGACCAGTTCGGCAACCTGAATTCGTCATTCATCGGCGATCCGGCTAACCCGAAGACCCGTCTGCCCGGCACCGGCGGCGGCAACGACATCTCGAGTCTGACCAACATGATCGTAGCGATGAAGCACGAGAAGCGCCGTTTCGTCGAGCACGTCGATTTCATCACCAGCCCCGGCTTCATCCGCGGCGGCACCAGCCGGCGAGACTCCGGCCTGCCGAGCGGCGGGATGTGGCGGGTCATCACCGAGCTTGCGATCTTCGGCTTCGATGACCGCACGCGTCGCATCAAGGTGCTGGCGCTGAACCCCGGCGTAAGCCGCGAAGAGGTTCAGGACAATACCGGCTTCAGACTGGACTTCGACGAGAAGCTCCATGTCACGTCGCCTCCCACCGATCACGAACTCGAGACGCTGCGCGTTCTCGATCCCGAACGTCTTTTCACGGCCTAAGCCCTAGTTCCGGAGATATATCGATGACCCTTGCCAACACGTTTGGTATCGCCGCCCGCAACTTCACCGCCTATCCCGAAATGCCGAACGCTCGTGCCCTCGTCGAGTACGGCGTGCGGGTCGAGGAATTGGGCTACGATTCGGTCTGGGTGTGGGACCACATGCTGCTCGGCGTCGAGCCGAACTTTCCGATCATCGATTCGCTGACCGCGCTCACCGGCATTGCGGCGCGCACCAAGCGGATCAAGATGGGCACCGGCATCCTCGTGCTGCCGCTGCGCAACGCGGTCGCGCTCGCCAAGCAGCTGTCGAGCATGGACCAGCTGTCCGACGGTCGCCTGATCATGGGAATGGCGTCCGGCTGGTACAAGCGGGAGTTCGACGCGCTCGGCATTCCCTTCGAGAAGCGCGGCAAGATCATGGATGAGAACCTCGAGATCATGCGCCGGCTCTGGACGGAAGCGTCGGTCACCGGCGAGTACATGCGCCACAACATCTCGAAGGCCGTGATGTATCCGAAGCCGGCCCAGCCGCAGATCCCGCTGCTGATCGGCGGCTACGCCGATCCGGTGCTCAAGCGCGCCGCCGTCAATGGCGACGGCTGGCTGACCTATTTCTATCGTCCGGCCGACTTCAAGAAGTCCTGGGACAAGATCGTCAACTTCGCCAAGGAGGGCGGCAAGGACCCGTCCACGCTCCTGAATGCGTCCCAGCTGCCGATCATGATCGGCAAGTCGCGGCAGGCGGTCGAAGCCGACATGATGGATTGGCTCAACAAGGAATGGGACTTCCCGGCACACAGCGATTGCAGCCGCGAGAGCGCGATCATGGGTTCGGTCGACGAATGCGTCGCACAGCTGCGTGAGCACATCGCGATGGGCGTGCAGAAGATCATCTTCGTTCCCTACAAGTATCAGGCCGATCAGGTCGAAACGATCGCGCGCGAGATCATTCCGCGGCTGCGCGCCAAGTAACGGTCCCGGCGACAAGCAAGAAGAGGCAAAAGAGATGACCGATCCCGTACGAAAGAAGATCCTCGACAAGGTCGATGCATCGAAGGATCACGCCATCAAGTTCCTGCAGGATATGGTGGCGATTCCCAGCGTGACCGGCGATGAGGCCGCGATCCAGAAGCACATGCACGGCTATCTCACCAACATCGGCCTCGAGGTCGACATGTGGGAGACCGACTGGGAGCAGCTCAAGAAGCATCCAGGCTATCGCCCGGTCGATCGCGGCTACGAGAACCGTCCCAACATCGTGGCCACGCTGAAGGGCACCGGCGGCGGGCGCTCGCTGCTGCTCAACGGGCATACCGACGTGATTCCGGTCGGCAATGGCGAAGGCTGGAGCGACAATCCCTGGTCCGCGTCGATCAAGAACGGGCGCATCTATGGTCGCGGGTCGTGCGACATGAAGAGCGGCGTCGCGAGCCATGTCCTCGCGGTGCAGTATCTCAAGGAACTCGGGCTCACGCCCAAGGGCGATGTCATGATCAACATCGTCATCGACGAGGAGGTCAGCGGTCACGGCACGCTCGATACGGTGATCCGCGGCTACAAGGCCGACGCCGGCATCTCGGGGGAGACCAGCGACCTGTTCGTGCAGCCTGCGTGCATTGGTCGCATCTGGTTCCAGATCGACGTCGAGGGCAAGCCGGCTGGCATCCAGCAGCGCTATCTCGGCATCAGCGCCATCGAGCTTGGTAACAAGATCGTCAAGGCGGTGCAGGAGCTCGAAGACGAGCGCGTTGCCACGGTCAAGCACGGGCTTTATCCCAGCGCCATCGACTCGTTGCCCTGCATCATCGGTAGCTTCCAGGCCGGAAACTATCCGAGCGCATTCCCGGCCAGCGCCGTTCTGAAGGGCTCGATCGGCACCGTTCCGAGCGAGGATCACGAAGCCGTCAAGCAGAGCCTGGTCAAGAAGATCGCCGAGGTTGCGGCCAGCGATCCATGGATGAAGGATCATCCGCCGGTGGTCAAATTCGTCGGTTATGATGCGGAAGCTTCCGAGATTCCGGTAAAGCATCCGATCGTCCAGACGGTCTGCAACGTCTACACCGAGATCACCGGTAAGCCACCGACGATCTCGGGACGTCAAGGCGCCGCCGACACCCGCTTCCTCAACAAATACGCCGACACGCCGACGGTGATCTTCGGGCCCGGCTCGACGGCCGTGATGCACGCCAATGACGAGTACGTCTCGATCGACGACTATCTTACGGCAATCAAGGTCATGGCCTTGAGCATCTACGACTGGTGCAACTCCCCGAAATAACGGCCAGGGCGAGCACAATTCTGAAAGGAGGCCCTGGTTGGGCCTCCTTCTTTTTTGCGATGTTGCAAACGCCAGGAAAGTGCGACTTGCTGCTCCCGTGGCGAGCGCCGGCAGACTCGACGCTTTCGTCAATTGATGCTATCATATCGATAATAAGATGAATTCTGTTTCCTCACAGAGGAGGAACAGAAGTTCACATACGGCAACGAGGTACACGGAATGGCGAAGCAAGGCGTAGGAGCTTCGATTCCCCGCAAGGAGGACGATCGCTTTCTCCGCGGGCGAGGCGAGTATGTCGGCGACATTCGCCTGCCTGGCATGCGCGATGTCGCGTTCGTTCGCAGTCCGCTCGCGCATGCGCGGATCAAGGACATCCGCATCCCGCCGCATCTTCGCGACAGCGTGTTCATTGCGTCTGATCTGGCGGCCGATACCCGCCCGATCCGCGCCGTCTCCGGTCTTCCGGGCTTCAAGCCGTCGGATCAGCCGATCCTTGCCTACGAAAAGGTCCGCCAGGTCGGTGAGCTGATCGCGATGTGCGTCGCCGACACCCGCGCGGAAGCCGAAGACATCGCCGCCGCCGTCGAAGTCGACTTCGAGGAGCTGCCCGCGGTCCACGACATGCTGCTCGCGCGGCGTCCCGATTCCGCGTTGGTGCACGAGGAGTGGGGTGACAACGTTTTTCTCGAGACGTTCGTCGACATCAACATGGAGGCGGCCTACGACGCGCCGATCAAGATCACGCGCGAGATATCGACCGCGCGCCAGAGCATGGCGCCGATGGAAGGGCGCGGCACGGTTGCCGTCTGGCACAAGCGGATGGACCAGCTGGTGCTGTACACCGGAAATCAGCAGCCGCATATCGTGCGCAACGGTCTTTCGGAATGCCTCAACCTCGAACAGCTGAAGATCCGGATCGTCTCGCCGGATGTCGGCGGCGGGTTCGGCTACAAGGGGATCGTGCTGACGGAGGATGTCTGCCTTGGTTGGCTCGCGATGCGCTGCGGCTATCCGGTGCGCTGGATCGAGGACCGCCGCGAGCATCTGACGGCTGGTGCGAATTGCCGGGAGCACCATTACAACATCACCGTCTATGCCGATCGCGACGGCAAGCTCCGCGGCGTGGAGTGCGAAGCCTCGGTCGATTCCGGCGCGTACTCATCCTATCCTTTCTCGGCGTGCCTCGAAGCGGCGCAGATCGCCAGCATCCTGCCCGGACCGTACGATTTCCCGTCGTACCGTTGCCGGACCTGGTCGGTCTCGACCAACAAATGCCCGATCCTGCCGTATCGCGGCGTGGCGCGTACCGGCGTCTGCTACGCGATCGAGCTGATGATGGACGCGATCGCGCATGAGTGCGGCCTCGAACCGTATGAGGTCAGGTTGAAGAACCTCGTGCGCCCCGAGCAGATGCCGTTCGACAACATCACCAAGAAGCATTTCGACAGCGGCGATTATCCGGAGTCGCTGCGGCAGGCGCTCGACAAGATCGATCTTGCGGGCCTCCGCGCCCGGCAGAAGAAGGGCGAACCCGATGGCCGGTTGATCGGCGTCGGTTTGTCGGTTTACTGCGAGCAGGGCGCCCACGGCACCTCGGTCTATGCAGGCTGGGGCATCCCGATGGTTCCGGGACATGAGCAGGCGACTGCGCGCATGACGCCCGACGGCGGCCTCGAGCTGCGCATCGGCGCGCATTCGCATGGTCAGAGCATGGAGACCACGCTGCCGCAGGTCGCGAACGAAATCCTCGGCATCGACATCGCGCGGATCAAGCTGGTGCACGGCGATACCGAATACACGCCGTACTCGACGGGCAGCTGGGGATCGCGCTGCGCCGTGATGTCAGGTGGCGCCGTCGCCACCGCATCGCGCGAGCTAGCGAAGCTCGTCAAGGGCATCGGCGCTCATTTGCTGCAGACCGACGTCGCCAATGTCAGGCTCGAGAACGGATCGGTGATCGGTCCGTCGAACAGCGTGACGATCGACGCGATTGCCCACACCTGGTACCGCCGGCCGCAGGACCTTCCCGCATCGGTCGATCCGCGCGGGCTGGAAGTGACGATCGGCTACAAGCCGGTGAGGGATTCCGGCACCTTCAGCTACGCGACCCATATCGCCGTCGTCGCAGTCGATCCCGAGCTCGGCGACATCGAGCTGCTCGACTATGTGATCGTGGAGGATGGCGGGCAGCTCATCAACCCGATGGTGGTGGATGGCCAGATCTACGGAGGCCTCGCGCAGGGGATCGGCACCGCGATGTACGAGGAGATGAATTTCGACACCTCCGGGCAACCGCTGGCGTCGACCTTTGCCGACTATCTGTTGCCCGGGCCGACCGAGGTGCCGGCGCCGAAAGTCGGTCACATGGAGACGCTGGCGCCGTACACGGAGTTCGGCGTCAAGGGCATTGGCGAGGGCGGAGCGATCGCGCCACCCGGAGCGATCGGCAACGCCGTCAATGACGCGTTGCGTCCGCTTGGGGCACAGCTTCTGCATACACCGATGACGCCGCGCCGCGTGCTTGAAGCGATCCAAGCCGCAGCCGAATCGCGCAAGGCGAAGGCTCCCGAACTGGCGGAAGGATTGTCGGCGTGAAACCAGTCAATTTCGACTATGCGCGCCCCGATGGGGTCGATGCGGTCATCAAGCTGGTCTCCGACGATAGCCGTACCGTCAAGATGATGGCGGGCAGCCAGTCGCTGGGGCCGATGCTGAATCTGCGCCTGGTGCAGCCCGATCTCATCGTCGACCTCACAGGCGTCGAGGAGTTGCGGCGGATCGAGGAGAAATCCGACGAGATCAGGGTCGGCGCGTGCATCACCCATGCCGATATCGAGGACCAGCGCGTTCCGGATTTCACCAGGGGCGCGCTGCCGACGGTCGCGAACGGAATTGCCTATCGCGCCGTTCGCAATCGCGGCACGATTGGCGGCAGCTTGACCCATGCCGATCCGTCCGCGGACTGGCACTCCATCCTGGCGGCGCTGGGCGCTAAGGTCGTCTTGCGCGGTCCGAACGGCGAACGCACGCTCGCCGTCGAGGACTACATGCTCGGCGCTCTGGAAGCCGACATACGGCCGGGAGAGGTGCTCATTCACGTGAGGATACCCAAACTCGGAAAGTCGGCGCGCTGGGGCTATTTCAAGAGCTGCCGCAAGACCGGCGAGTTCGCTCACGCAATCGGATCCTTCCTCACCGATCCGGATCGTGGCGTGAGCCGGGCCGTGATCGGCGCGACGGAGAGCCGGCCCATCGTCATTACCGAAGCCGCCAACGTCATTGGGGATGGACGGGCGCAGCGTCCCGGCGATCGCTTCAACGATTGCGCCGTAGGCGAGATACTCGAAAAGGCCGGCATGGAAGACGTTCTCGACAGGAAGACCCACATCGCAGCGCTTCGTCGCGCACTCGAGCAGGCGCGGCCGCAATGAATATGCTGAGTATCAACGTCAACGGAAAGTCCGTCAGCGCGGACATCCAGCCTCGAACGCATCTTGCCGATTTCCTGCGCGAGAAGCTCAACCTGACCGGCACCCATCTTGGATGCGAGCATGGCGTTTGCGGCGCCTGCACGTTGCTCGTCGACGGCGTGCCGACGCGCTCTTGCATCACCTTCGCGCTGGCCTGCCAGCAGGCCGAGGTCACGACGATCGAGGGGTTGGATGAAGACGAGATCACGCGCGAGCTGCGCGCCGCCTTCACCAGGGAGCATGGCCTGCAGTGCGGTTACTGCACGCCGGGCATGGTCGTCTCGGCGCGGGACGTCGTGCTGCGCATGGATGCGCCGAGCGAGCACGACATACGCATCGCGATGAGCGGCAATCTCTGCCGCTGCACCGGATATGTCGGCATCGTCCGTGCGATCCAGCAGGTGGTCAGGGAACGGCGCGCGCGCGGGATTGCGGCCATTCCGAACGGCAACCGGACCCGGCTCGGGCCCTCGGGATCCGGTCACGCGGCTGCCGTTGCCGCCACCGCCATTGCGCCGGCAAAGCTGGCGGATGTTGCCCAGGCCAGGAATGGTCAGGCAGCGCCTGCAGCTGCCGCAGCGCTGAAGGACACGAACTGGAAGCCGCAAACCAGCTTCACCGAGAGCTTTGCGGTCGCGCATCCCGTTGATCTGGTCTGGGACTTCTTTGCCGATATCGGGGCCGTTGCCTCCTGTTTGCCGGGAGCATCTCTTGCCGGCGAGCCCGTCGATGGCCATGTGAATGGGCAAATCAAGATCAAGGTTGGACCAATCTCCGCCGAATTCCAGGGCGTCGCAGACGTGACACGCGACGATGCGACGCGCTCCGGCACGATCGTCGGTGCCGGCAAGGACAAGCGAAGCAACTCGTCAACCCGCGGATTGATCGGCTACTCGGTGAAGCAAGGCGATGCTCCGGACCAGACCAAGGTCGACCTGACGATCGGCTTCACCTTGACCGGTGCTCTGGCGCAGTTCAGCCGCTCGGGATTAATTCAGGATGTTGCCGGTCGGATCATCGCGGTCTTCGTGCAGAACCTCGAAGCGAAGCTTTCGCATCGGGCGGAAGGCGGGACGGGTGACGAGCCCGCCATCGTTAAGGAATTCGATGCCGGCGCGTTGATGCGGACGATGGCACTGGACTATGTCAAACGTGCCTTCGGATGGTTGTTCAGGCGCAAGTGAGGCGCATCCCGCGATAAAGCTCGCTTTGAGCGAGAAAAGGGACTATCTTACTGACATGAATAAGCTAGTCCCAAATTACGAGCGCAGCCGCGTTCCCTTGTATGTCCAGGTGGCATCCGTCATGCGCCAGCGTGTCGAGACCGGCCACTGGCAGGAAGGCGACAAGATCTCGACCATCGAGGAGCTCGAAAGCGAGTTCGGCGTGGCGAGGGTCACGATCCGGCAGGCGATCGAGATGCTGCGCAGTGAAGGTCTCCTCGACGCCCAGCAGGGACGTGGGACCTTCGTCTCCGGCAGGCCCAAGAACCGTCATTGGCTGAATCTCGCCAACGACTTCGAGTCGATGGTCGACTCGGTGAAGAGCAACGTTCTCAAGCGCGTCCATATCGAGGAGAACGTCGCGGCGCCGCAGCTCGCGGCACACGAAGGCAAGCCCGCCGAAGGCTACGCCTTCCTGCGAAGCGTCCAGTACAATGACGACGAACCGTTCTCCGTCGTCAATCTCTACCTGGCACGCAATATCTTTGTGAAGGACCGCAAGCGCTTTACCCATACGGCCGCGCTCACCAAGATCATGGAGATGGACGATATCGAGATCGTCCACGCCCATCAGATCGTGACGATCGGCGTGGCGGATCCGGAGACGGCGGAGCTGCTCAAGATCGGCTTGGGTGAGCCGACCGCCGATTGCCGGCTAGTCCTCGTGGACAGCGACAACATCGCCGTCTACGTGGCCAATATCCATTATCACCGCAGCTGCTTCGCGCTTCGCGTCGATCTCATGGAAAAGAGCAAGAAGCGCACCAAGGCCTAGAGCCCGGACCGGAAGGGAGGAAGCCGCTCTTCCGGAAAGATCATCTCGAACAAGCAAATCATGATGCGATCCCGCACGATCGCATCATGATCTGAATGTCGCGGAATAGACGTGATCAGGCCGCCGATTGCAGAACCGTGGCCGGCGACGATCCGACGATCTCCGTGTACCGCGCCTGATCGGTTGCCCCTTCGGTGTTGATCAGGAGCACGCGCGAGGCGGCACCGAGCCCAAGCTTGCCGCGAATGGCCTTGTCCTTCGCTGCCACACCGAGCCCGGCAAGCCCAGCCGCTCCGCTTTCGCCGGCGACGATGGCCGGATCGCGATCCAGGGGGCGCGCGAGACGGCGCATCGCTTCAGCCGCGTCGTCCTCGCTGACGGTCATGAACCCATCGGCCTTGCGCGACAGGATTCGCCAGGCCACCAGCGAGGGTTCGTAACATTCCAGCATTGCCATGATGGTCGGCTTGCCATGTGCGATCTTGGTGGGCTGACCGGCCACCGCGCTCTCGTAAAGGCAGGCCGCCCGGTCGGGCTCGACGACCACGAAGGTCGGCCGGTCCTTGCCGAACACGATCTCGAAATAGCCGGCGACCGCGGCAGCAAGGCCTCCGACGCCGGCCTGAATGAACACATGAGACGGGCGATCCGGCATCTCCCGAAGGATTTCGTTCAGCATGGCGGTGTAGCCTTGC
>CALRXG020000297.1:0-8887 GCA_943372075.1 Bordetella parapertussis
TACGGCCACGGCCGAGGAAATCCCGGCGTATCCGAGATCGCGGAGGCGGCCACCGCAACCACCAGCGCGGCGCCGAGGCGCGCCGCCGTGTCCCGGCGGTCGCGCAGCAGCACGGCTGCGATCAGCAGCGACAGGCCGACGGCGGCCCCCCGACACCCCAGCTCGATCGCCATCAACGCGCTGTTACTCACAACCAGGATCGCTCCATCCGGCATTCCTGAGAAGGCTTACAGGGGAAGCGTTCAGTGCATCAAGATGCCGGTGCGATCAGCGCGGGCCCGGTCGGCTAAGGCGTGAATACGTTACCCAGGTTAAGACAGTGCAAGTGATGAAAGCCGTGATCTGCGAGATCAACTGCGTGACATCCCAGGTCGACAACCGCCGCAAGCCGACCTGCTTCATCATACCCTTCTCGACCGGGTCGTCCGAGGGACCGTTGGCACTGTGAATTGTGCCTTCTGGAAGCTCGCGGTTGACAGCGCACCTGTCAGCCCTACCGGGCCTCGACGACTTCGCCATCTTCCTTCACGAAGCGCCCGACCGGATTGTCCAGGAGGTCAATGACCGCCTCGGACGGTCGGCAAAGGCGCACGCCCTTCGGGGTGACCACGATCGGGCGGTTGATGAGGATCGGGTGCGCCAGCATGAAATCCAACAACTGGTCGTCGGACCACTTGGGATCGTCAAGCCCGAGCTCCTTGTAGGGCGTTCCCTTCTCGCGCAGCAGCGCGCGGACTGGAATCCCGATCGCCGCGATCAGTTCTTTCAGCTTCTCGCGCGACGGCGGCGTCTTGAGGTACTCGATCACGGTCGGCTCGACCCCGCCCTGCCGGATCATGGCAAGCGTGTTGCGGGATGTGCCGCAGTCCGGGTTGTGATAGATGGTGACTGTCATTGCCGCGCCTCTACTGCCTGTGCCGATACGGCGCTTCCGGCCTCGTACCAGCCCCTTGTTGCCTTCACGATCCGGACCACCGAGAGCATCACCGGGACCTCGACGAGGACTCCGACGACGGTCGCGAGCGCCGCACCTGAATTCAGACCGAACAGGCTGATTGCGGCGGCGACGGCGAGCTCGAAGAAATTGCTGGCGCCGATCAGCGCGGCCGGCGCGGCTACGCACCAGGCGACGCCGAAACGGCGGCTCAGCCAGTAGGCCAGCCCCGCATTGAGGTAGACCTGGATCAGGATCGGCACCGCCAGGATGGCGATCACGACCGGCTGCTTGACGATCTGCTCACCCTGAAACCCGAACAGAAGGACAAGGGTTGCCAACAGCGCCACGAGGGATACCGGCTGCAGCGTCCGCATGGTCCGCTCGAACGCCCCGCCGCCAGCGCGCAGCAGCGCGCTCCGCCAAATCTGGGCGACTGCGACGGGCACCACAATGTAGAGCGCCACGGAGAGCAAAAGCGTGTTCCAGGGGACCGAGATCGACGCCACGCCGAGCAACAGGCCGACGAGCGGCGCAAACAGAAAGACCATGATCACGTCGTTCAGCGCGACCTGGCTCAGCGTGTAATGCGGCTCGCCCTCGCAGAGGTTGGACCAGACGAACACCATCGCGGTGCACGGCGCGGCCGCCAGCAGGATGAGGCCGGCGATGTAGGACGGGATCTGGCCTGCCGGCAGCATCGGCGCGAAGACGTGGCCGATGAAGAACGAACCAAGCAGCGCCATCGAGAACGGCTTGACCGCCCAGTTGATGAACAGCGTGACGCCGACGCCCCGCCAATGTTCGCGGACCTGTCCCAGCGAGCCGAAGTCGATCTTGAGCAACATCGGCACGATCATCAACCAGATCAGGACGGCCACCGGCATGTTGACCTTGGCGACTTCGGCCGACGCCACCGCGCCGAATAAACCGGGCATGACATGGCCAAGGCTCACGCCGACCACAATGCACAGCGCGACCCAGAGGGTCAGGTACCGTTCGAAAATGCTCATGATCAGGCCACGTCGTTTCGGGAGGATATCGCGCCGTCGGAACGGCCGATTTCGCAGAAGTGATCAGCCACGGGCTCGCTCCTTTCGTTTGGGGGTGCAGCAGGACCGAAGGCTTTCGACGACGGGCGCACAGACCTCCGGCCGCCCGTCGCAGCAGTCGCGCAGCAGGAACATTGCGACGTCCCGAAACGCGGCCAGATTGGCGCGGTAGATGATCGAGCGGCTTTGCCGCTCTGACGTTGCCAGGCCGGCGCGCGTGAGAATCGACAGGTGCGCCGACAGGGTATTCTGCGGGACCTCCAACAGGCGGGCCAGATCGCCGGCAGCCAGGCCGTCGGGTTCATGTTTGACCAGGGCCCGGAAAGCTTCCAGGCGGGTCGACTGCGAAAGGGCCGCGAGCGCCAACACTGCTTGTTCGGTTTTCATATATCCAAATATCTAGAAATATCGAATCGAGTCAAGCCACGATCATCGCTAACGTCCGGTACAGCCGCCTTCTATTTCGAATATTCCAGAAACATCGATTGACGGCGACGCCCGCCATCCCCATTGTGTCAGTATGAAAATCGACGACGCCGCGGCCCGCCTCGAGGCACTGGGCAATCCGACGAGACTGAAGATCTTTCGCGCGCTGGTCCGCGCAGGGCACGCCGGCATGCCGGTCGGGCGCCTGCAGGAACGGCTCAAGATCCCGGCCTCGACCCTCTCACACCACGTCAAGGGCCTGGTTTCCGTCGGCCTGATTTCGCAGGTCCGCGAGGGCACGACGCTGGTTTGCCACGCCGAATACGACACGATGCAGGGCCTGGTGGACTTCCTCGTCGCCGAGTGCTGCGTCGAAGAAAACCAGTGCAAAGAGGCCAAGAGCGCGGCCTGATCTTTTTGCCGCATCATTCGATAATTCTAGAAAAACCGGAGAAGAGAAATGAGCACAGGAAAGACCGTCGCGATCATCGGCGCCGGCCCTGTCGGCTTGGCCGCCGCGGCCCATGTGATGGAGCGCGGCATGACGCCGGTGGTGCTGGAGAGCGGACCCGAGGCCGGCCATGCGATCCGGCAATGGCGGCACGTCCAGCTGTTCTCGCCCTGGGAGTACAACGTCGACCGCGCCGCCGAGCGGCTGCTGGCACCTACGGGCTGGAATTCTCCCGATCCGCAGGTGTACCCGACGGGAAGCGAGTTGCTCGAGCAGTATCTCGTCCCGCTCGCGACCCGCACAGCGCTCAAGGATGTGATCCGCATCTCGAGCCGTGTCACCGCGGTCTCCCGCGCGGGTTTCGACAAGGCGAAGACCAAGGGCCGCGAGGCCGCTCCCTTCGAAATCCGCTACCAGAACGGCAAAGGGCCCGAGACCCTGCGCGCCGAGGCAGTCATCGACACCTCGGGAACGTGGGGCTCGCCGAATCCGGCCGGCGCCAACGGCCTGCCCGCGATCGGCGAGCGCGAGGCTCAGGCGCAGATCGCCTATGGCTTGCCCGA
Source organism: Bordetella parapertussis (assembly GCA_943372075.1). Taxonomy (GTDB): domain Bacteria; phylum Pseudomonadota; class Alphaproteobacteria; order Rhizobiales; family Xanthobacteraceae; genus Bradyrhizobium. The sequence goes on from CALRXG020000297.1 coordinate 3,427, forward strand.
CGTTCTCGGCAAGGACCGCGCCCGCTATGCGGGCAAGACCGTCGCCGTGCTGGGCGCAGGACACTCGGCGATCGGCACGCTCACCGATCTGACGACGCTCGCCAGTCAGGTGCCCGGCACGCGCCCGATCTGGCTGCTCCGCGGCAACGATCCGGCAAAGGCCTTTGGCGGGGGCGCCAACGACAAGCTGGCCGCGCGCGGCGAACTTGGCGCCCATTTCGCCTCACTCGCTGCATCGGGTCAGGTACAGGTCGAAGCTGGCTTTGCCGTCTCCGCGATCGCGCCGGTCGACGGACAGCTTCGGATCGCGACGTCCTCAGCCTGCTGCGCACGCAAGATTGTCGTGGACGAGCTTGTCGTGGCCACCGGCTTCCGGCCCGACCTCTCCTTCCTCAGCGAGATCCGGCTCCGGCTCGATCCCGCGATCGAGGCCCCGATGGCCCTGGCGCCGCTGATCGACCCGAACGAGCACTCCTGCGGCACGGTGCGCCCCCATGGCGCACGCGAACTGCAGCAGGATGACCGCGGCTTCTATCTGGCCGGCATCAAGGCCTACGGGCGCGCCCCGACCTTCCTGATGATCACCGGCTACGAGCAGGTCCGATCGATTGCCGCGGACATCGCCGGTGACAAGGAAGCCGCGGAGCGCGTCGAGCTCGATCTGCCGGAAACCGGAGTCTGCACCCGCGGCGGCGTCGAAGGCGGTGCGGGAGCATCGTCGTGCTGCGGCGGGCCGGCGCCGGCCAGCGCCTGCTGTTCCTGAGGGCGGCCGGCATGGACGGACAACGCCTGAGGGTGGTCGCAGCGCTTGGGACCGCCCAGACGCTAGCCTGGGGTTCGAGCTATTATCTACCGGCCATCCTTGCCGATCCGATCGCGAGGGATCTCGGCATCTCGAGCAACTGGTTCTTCGCAGCCTTCTCGGCGGCGCTCGTGATCTCCGGACTGCTGGGCCCGCGCGTCGGCCGTCAGATCGACCGTGTCGGCGGCCGCGAAGTCCTGTGTGCGTCAAACACCGTCCTCGCAGCCGGGCTCGCGCTGCTCGGCGCGTCCACCACGGTGTGGACGATGTCCTTGGCGTGGCTGCTGCTCGGCGTCGGCATGGGTCTTGGGCTCTACGATGCGGCATTTGGTGCTTTGGGCCGCATCTACGGCAGCAACGCGCGCGGTGCGATCACCGGCATCACCCTGATCGCCGGCTTCGCCAGCACCGTCGGTTGGCCTCTCAGTTCCCTTGGACTCGAGACAATCGGCTGGCGGGAGACCTGCTACGCCTGGGCCATCGCGCATATCGTCGTTGGCCTGCCGCTCAATCTGCTCCTGCCCCGAACCGAACGGGCGGTTCACGCCGGCGGAACCGCTGCCAAACCGCACATCCCGATCGATCGGACGATGGTGCTGCTGTCGTTCGCGTTCGCCGCCGCGTGGACGGTGACGTCGGCGATGGCTGCACACCTGCCGCGCATTGTCGAGGCGTTCGGCGCGACACCGGCGCAGGCTGTGTTCGCCGGCATGATGATCGGCCCCGCCCAGGTCGGTGCCCGAATCCTGGAAGCAGGCTTCCTGAGCCGCTTCCACCCGCTGGTTTCGACGCGCCTGGCCTGCCTGACCCATCCGATCGGAGCAGGCATCATTGGCCTGTTCGGCGGCGGCGCGGCGGCCGCCTTCACGCTGCTGCACGGCGCCGGCAACGGCATCCTCACCATCGCGCGCGGCACGCTGCCGCTCTCGATCTTCGGGCCGGAGAACTATGCCTACCGACTTGGATTGATCGGTGCCCCGTCGCGCATCTGCCAGGCCCTCGCACCCCTCGCGTTCGGGCTGCTGATCGACCCGCTCGGAAAGCTTGTCGTGGCTGTGTCGGCCGGCCTCAGCGTTGCCGCGCTGATAGCGCTGCTCGCATTGCCGCAAGCAAATGCGAAGGCCACAAACATCGCGGCGGCTGCGGAGTAGAGGCCGGCAGAAGTTTCGGAATATTAGAAATATATCGGTGAGTTGCCCGACGTGTCAAGTCGCCCGGTCGAATGCTGGCCGCGACCGGCTGCTTTGCATGGGGTTGTTTTCGATATTTCGGCCACGCGCCTTCCGCGCGAGCGACCCGGGAAGCGGACCTCATGAATTCACGGCAGCGCTTCAGATGATGTCGTGGACCTCGAGCGGCTTGTCGACCTGGCTGAACCATTCGGCACGGTTGGCCGCGCGCCGGCGGCCGCGCTCGTCGAGCGGCAGCTTGAGCTGGCGCAGCAGGCTCGTCACCTCCTCGCGCGCAGTGACGTGGCCGAGGTTCGGGCGGGTGCCGAGCGTTGCCTCGTCGATGTCGTCGAGCGCGGTCAGCCCGCGCGGGAAGAACTCGCGATAGACCACCCGCTCGGCAAAGCCGTCGACCGCACGGAACCCGAGCCGCAGCGACAATTGCTTGAGGCCGTCGGCGACCAGCTGCTTGTTGCGCGAGCCGAGCATCGACAGCCGGTTGCGCACCACGATCCAGTCGGTCGAGGCGCCGTCGAGCTGGCGCCGCTTGCGCCTGGTGTCGCGCACCATCTCCGCATAATGGCTCTCGCCGGTCACCGCATAGGTCGCGGCATCGACGGTGCCCAGCACGTCGAAATCGAGGAAGCTGTCGTTGATCGGGGTCACCAGCGTGTCGGCCATCGAATGCGCGAGCCGCATCAGGTAGCTGTCGGAGCCCGGGGTATCGATCACGATGAAATCGCAGGCGCGTTCCACCGCGCTGACCGCTTCCATGAATTGCTGGAATTCAGCGTTCTCATTCTCCTCGATCTGCATCGTCTCGCCGTATTTGATGCAGTGATGCACCGGCAGCTCGAGATCGAGCCCGGTGCGCCGCGCCCAGGCCTGGCGATTGTTGATGTAGCGGGTGAAGCTCTGCTGGCGGCAATCGAGATCGATGCTGGCGACGCGCTGCCCGGCCTTCATCAGCGCGACGGCGATATGCAGGGCGGTGGTCGACTTGCCCGAACCACCCTTCTCGTTGCCCAGCACAACGACATGCGCGGAGCCGGACTGACCCTGACTAGCCTGCACCAACATGATCCAATCCCCGGCAATGATCTTCAAATCGAGCGCGGCTGCGGTCAAGTGAAATGCATCAATGCGATGGGAAATCAATCGCCGCCGTCCTTAATGATGAATCGGCCGGGCAAGACCCTGCCGGACAAGACCGCTGCGTCGATCCGCGGCACGGCGCCGCGATCCATCTGCGATCGAGATCGGGTAAGGCGTGTCGCGATCCGGCAGTTTGCCGACCGCGGCCCGGTCTTGGTAAGGTCCGCGACCTGCCGAGCCTCACCGTCCAACCAGTCCAGTCCCACCAGCCCGCCCCGCGAGTCGAGACCAGATGCCGAGAAATCCCGCCGTTGTCCGTACCGTCCCCGCCCTGCGTCGCGCCGTCGACGCGCTGCGCGCCAAGAAGGCGACCGTCGCGCTGGTCCCGACCATGGGAGCCCTGCATGACGGCCATGTGTCGCTGGTGCGGCTCGCCAAGCGCCGTGCCAAGCGCGTCGTGGTCTCGATCTTCGTCAATCCGACGCAGTTCGCCCCCACCGAGGACTTCGGCTCGTATCCACGCACCTGGAAGGAAGACGTCGCCAAGCTCGCCGCCGAGGGCGTCGACCTGATCTGGCACCCCGAGGTGAAGGCGATGTACCCCGACGGCTTCGCCACCAGGATCGTGCCGGAAGGCCCCGCCACCGCCGGACTCGAGGATCGCTTCCGGCCGCACTTCTTCGGCGGCGTCGCCACCGTAGTCGGCAAGCTGTTCACGCAGGTCCGGCCCGATGCCGCGATCTTCGGCGAGAAGGACTTTCAGCAGCTCCGGGTGGTGACCCAGATGGCCCACGACCTCGACCTCGGCGTCAAGGTGATCGGATCCAAGACGGTGCGCGAGCGCGATGGCCTCGCGATGTCCTCCCGCAACGTCTACCTGTCGCCCGAAGAGCGGCGCATCGCCCCCACCCTCAACCGCACCATGAAGGAAGCCGCCGCCCGGCTGCGCGCCGGCGAGAACACGGCGACCGTGATGGCGGCCGGCGCCGCTGGCATCACCGCGGCCGGCTTCGTGCTCGATTATCTCGAGGTCCGCCACGCCGCCACGCTGGCGCCGATCGGCTCGCTGAAGGACGGCCCGATGCGGATGCTGGTGGCGGCCAGGCTCGGCAAGACCCGCCTGATCGACAACATCGCGGTCTGACCTGCCGCCGGCCTGGACTTGCGCCGCCGCCGCTAGGCATGGATGATCGCCTTTTTTCAGAGGCGATCGGAATGGGCAGCTATTTCAGCCAGGGCATTCTTTTCGGCTTCGCGCTGTTGGCCGCAGGCGTGGCGCAGGCGCAGACCCGGCCGCCGGTCGGTGGGGTCAATTCGGCGCCCGGCGCCATGATCTTCTATGTCGCCCACGGCGCGGCCGATGCCTGCGGTCCGGGTTGCTCGGACTGGATCGCGGCCGAGGGCGCGGTGCAGTGGGACAGCTACAAGCGCCTGCTCGCGATCCTCGACCGCCAGAACGGACGCAAGCTTCCGGTCGTGATCAACATCAAGGGGCAATCCAACCTCAACGTCGCCTCCAGCCTCGGCCGCATCCTGCGCGATCGTGGGGTCGATGCCGCGGTCGCGGTGACCGAGGTCGAGGCCTGCAACGGCAAGTCCGAGGACGAATGCTTTGCGCTGAAGCGGCCCGGCGGCCCGCTGGATGCGAAGGAGAAGCCGTCCGGCACCGCCTGCGATCTTGCCTGCGTGCTGGTTCTGTCGGGCGGCGTGCATCGCACCCTGCCGCCCGGCAGCCACGTGGTGCTGAGCGGCATGGCGATCCACAACCGGCTCGCCCCCAACGTCTCCGCCGAGCAACGCGACAGCCTCACCTCGATCTTCACCGACCAGTTCCGGCGCTATCTCGGCGAGATGGGGATCGATCACGAACTGCTCGACGCTGCGCTCCGCAATGCCGGCGGCGGCCGCTATGTCGAGATCCCGGCCTCCGAATGGCCGCGGCTGCATCTCGTGACCCAGTGAGCCGCGGCAACGGCCGCGCGATCGCTCGCAGCAGTCCGATGGCTCAGAGCAATCCGAGGTCGCGCAGTTCGCGGCGCATCGGCTCGGGCATCGACGCCACGCTGGCCGCGCTCGACTTCGTCAGGTCCGCCGGCGCGGAATCCGCGGTCAGATAGCGCCAGCCCTGGAACGGCCGCATCGGGCGCGGCGAGACCGCGATTACCTTGGGCTGCATGACCAGCCGGCAGCGTCCGATGCCGTCCTTGTCGCGGAACGGCTCGATCGCGATGATCTTCTCGCGCGCGGCGATCTCGCCACGGATCACCCAATAGAGCGAGCCGCCGGCAAGCAGCTCCTCCTCGCGCTTCGGCGTCATCCGCGTGATGTGGACGTGACGCAGCGGCAGGCCCTTTTTCTTCGCGGTCGCCATGCGCTCGGCGACCCAGCCCTTGAG
>CALRXG020000298.1:0-8881 GCA_943372075.1 Bordetella parapertussis
CGGAGTTGCAGCACGTTGCGGCGGGTGGCGGGGTTGTTCCACATCAGCGGGTTCATCGCCGGCGCCAGCAGGATCGGCCGGTTTGCCGCCAGCAGCGTCGCGGTGGCGAGGTCGTCGGCATGGCCCTGCGCCATCTTGGCCATCAGATCGGCGGTGGCCGGCGCCACCACGATCAGATCGCACTCCCGCGCCAGCCGGATATGGCCGGCGTCGAACTCGCTCTCGGCGTCGAACAGGTCGGTGTAGACCCGCTCATGGGACAGCGCGCTGGCGGCCAGCGGGGTCACGAATTGCTGGGCCGCCTTGGTCAGCACGCAGCGGACCTGGATGTGCCGCTCCTTGAGCCGCCGGATCAGATCCAGCGCCTTGTAGGCCGCGATCCCGCCGCCGATGATCAGGGTCACCCGGGGCTCGCCAGCCACGCTGGCGGTCCTTGGCGCGGGCGCAGGCACTGTCGCGGAACTGGCGCTGGGCGCCTCCGTGGGCTCCGTACCGCCGTCGGCGAGCTCGCGGAGGATGACCCGGACCTCCTCCTCGACCGAGCGCCCGTTTTTGGCGGAGCGCAGCCGCAGATAGGCCTTCAGCGTGTCGTCGAGTTTGCGGATGGTCAGGCTGGCCATGGCATGCCCCAGGCATCATGCTCAAAGTGATAGCGATGCTATCACATGATGCATGCATTGCAATCAATGCGCGCGGATGGCGAAGAAGATTCCGATCAGGGCGGCGGCAATGACCCAGAGGCCGACGGTCTGGATGCGCTCCTTCTTGGCCTCGGCGCGGGCCATTTCGTCGATCGAATCCGACGACAGCATGTGGCCTTCCCGGGTCATGGTCTCCAGCTGCTCCAGCACCGTCACGGCGCGGCTGGCGATCAACGGCAAATTGGCGATGACGCGGCCGAGCTCGCTCGCCCCCGATAGCGCGCCCTGGATACGGCCCGCCGGGCCGAGATTCTGCGTGATCCATTCGCGCACCACGGGATCGGCGATCTTCCAGATGTCGAGCTTCGGATCGAAGCCGCGCGCCACGCCCTCGACCACCACCATGGTCTTTTGCAGCAGGATCAGTTCGGGCCGCGTCTGCATGTCGAACAGGCCGGTGACCTCGAGCAGAAGCGAAAGCAGCTTCGCCATCGAGATTTCCTCGGCGGTCCGATTGTGGATCGGCTCGCCGATGGCGCGGATGGCTTGCGCGAAATTCTCCACCGAATGGTGGCCCGGCACATAGCCGGCCTCGAAATGCACCTCGGCGACGCGGCGATAGTCGCGGGTGATGAAGCCGAGCAGGATCTCGGCCAGGAAACGCCGCTCCTTCAGCCCGAGCCGGCCCATGATGCCGAAATCGACCGCCACCAGCCGGCCGGCGTCGTCGAGGAACAGATTGCCCGGATGCATGTCGGCATGGAAGAAGCCGTCGCGCAGCGCGTGACGGAGGAAGCTCTGGATCACCTTGCGGCCGAGATCCGGCAGGTCGACCTGGGCCTCGGCGAGGCGGGCGTGATCGTTCAGCGCGATGCCGTCGATCCACTCCATGGTCAGCACGCTGTGCGCGGTGCGGTCCCAATCCACCGTCGGCACGCGGAAGTCCGGATCGTCGCTTGTGTTCTCGGCCATCTCGGACAGCGCCGCCGCCTCCAGCCGCAGGTCCATCTCCATCGCGACCGAGCGCGACATCGTGTTGATGACTTCGATCAGCCGCAGGCGCCGCGCCTCGGCGGAATGCGCCTCGGCCTTGTGCGCGACAAAGAAGAAATCGCTGAGGTCGCGGCGGAAGCGCGCTGCGACGTTGGGCCGGAGCACCTTGACCGCAACCTGTTGCCGCACGCCGTTGCGCTCGACCTCGGCGCGATGCACCTGCGCGATCGAAGCCGCGGCGACCGCGGGGCCGAGATGCACGAAAGCCTGCGAGAGCGGCCGCTCCAGCGATTGCGTGATGACGGCCTCGGCCTCTTCCTGAGCGAATGGCGGCAGCCGGTCTTGCAGGCTTTCGAGATCGCGCGCCATCGCCACGCCGACCACGTCAGGGCGGGTGGCGAGGAACTGGCCGAGCTTGAGATAGGCCGGCCCGAGCCGGGTCAGCGCGCGCGACAGCCGCGGGCCTGATTTGGCGGAGCGGCGCTCGATCAGTCGCGCCATTTTCAGCGCAAGCTGCCCGGGCGGCGGCACCAGCGCGGGATCGACGACGCCGAACACGCCTTCGCGCGCAAACACGAAACCGGCGCGGGCGAGGCGCGCGATGTGGGTCAGTGCAGAGATCACAAACGCCAGCCCGAATGCAGCGCCACGATGCCGCCGGAAAGGCTCTGCCATTTCACGCGGGCAAAGCCGGCTGCGCCGATCATCTCGGCGAACGCGTTCGGCCGCGGGAATTTGCGGATCGACTCGACGAGATATTGATAAGACTCGGCATCACCGGTGACGGCGCGGCCGAGCGGCGGGATCACCTTGAAGGAAAACAGATCGTAGATCTTGTCGAGGCCGGGCACGTCGACGGTGGAGAATTCCAGGCACAGGAAGCGGCTGCCCGGCTTGAGCACCCGATAGGCCTCGCGCAGCGCCAGCTCGATCTGCGGCACGTTGCGGATGCCGAACGCGATGGTGTAGGCGTCGAACGAACGATCGGCGAAACCCAGCGTCTCGGCATTGCCCTCGACGAACGACACGCGGTCGTCGAGATGCTGCTTGGCGGCGCGCTCGCGGCCGACCGCGAGCATCTCGGTGTTGATGTCGCAGACGGTGGCATGGAAGCCGGTGCCCGCGGCCTTGGCGGCCCGGAACGAGATGTCGCCGGTGCCGCCGGCGACATCGAGTAGCGCGAACGGCCGGTCGCTCTTCGGCGGGTCGAGCGTCGTGATCATGACGTCCTTCCAGGCCCGGTGCAGGCCGGCCGACATCAGATCGTTCATCAGGTCATAACGCGACGCGACGCTGTGAAACACCTCGTTCACCAGCGTCTGCTTCTCGCCCAGGGGCACGTCCCTGAAGCCGAAATGGGTGGTTTGCTCCGGCCGATCCATCACTCAGAACTCTTGTTCATCTTGGTCGCGATTTCTTCCTGCGAACCGGTCGATCTCGCATCTAGCGCGGGACAGGCTTGGTTCGAAAACGCTCCAGCCAAACCATAGCGCGGCGGCCGCAATGGCGCTATCACGTCAGTCCCAAAAGGTGAATGCCTGCCATGCCGGAATTACCCGAAGTCGAGACCGTCCGCCGCGGCTTGCAACCGGCCATGGAGGGCTCCAAAATCCTCAAGGCCGAGGCCCGCCGCAAGGATCTGCGGTTTCCGTTTCAAAAAGACTTTATCGCCCGGCTCGAGGGCCAGACCATCACCGGGCTCGGCCGCCGCGCCAAATATCTGATGGCGGACCTGAACTCCGGCGACGTGCTGCTGATGCATCTCGGCATGTCGGGCTCATTCCGCGTCCTGAAGCAGGAGGGCGCGGCGACACCGGGGCAATTCCACCATCCGCGCAGCGACGACCGTGCGCACGATCATGTCGTGTTCCACATGTCCTCGGGCGCGGCTGTCGTGTTCAACGATCCCAGGCGCTTCGGCTACATGAAGATCATCGCCCGCAACGCGATCGAGGACGAGCCGCTGCTGAAGGGGCTCGGGCCCGAGCCGCTCGGCAACGAATTCGACGCGGCGATGCTGGCGCGCTCCTGCCACAACAAGAAGACCAGCCTGAAGGCGGCGCTGCTCGATCAGCGCGTGGTGGCGGGACTAGGCAACATCTATGTCTGCGAGGCGCTGTTTCGCTCGCATCTGTCGCCGCGGCGATTGGCCGCGACGCTCGCGACCAAGAAGGCCGAGCCCACCGATCATGCGAAGCGGCTGGTCGACGCGATCCATTCGGTGCTCAACCAGGCGATCAAGGCCGGCGGCTCCTCGATCAGCGACCATCGCTTGACCAATGGCGATCTCGGCTACTTCCAGCATTCGTTCCAGGTCTACGATCGCGAAGGCGAGACATGCCGCACAGCGGGCTGCGACGGCATCGTCAAGCGCTTCACCCAGAACGGCCGGTCGACGTTCTGGTGCCCGAGGTGCCAAAAATAACAACAAAGGGAGTACGGTCATGAGCAGCAATTGGCGCGAACGCGCCGCGACCACCTTTCAATGCGAGAAGCAGCCGGCCACCAGCAGCCGCGGCATGGTGGTCAGCAATCATCCGCTGGCCTCAGCCGCGGGCGCCGAGATGCTGGCTGCCGGCGGCAATGCGATCGACGCGGCGATCGCCACTCTGTTCACGCTGACCGTGGTCGAGCCGATGATGGTCGGTATCATCGGCGGCGGCATGGCGCATATCCGCCTCGCCGACGGCAGCCATCGTTTCATCGATGGCCAGAGCACGGTGCCGAAGGCGGTGAAGCCGGATACCTACACCTCGAAGCCCGGCTCGGCGCATGACGTGTTCGACACCGTCGGCAACGAGAATCTGAACGGGCCGAAGGCGGTCGCCGTGCCGGGCTCGCTGAAGGCCTGGTGCGAAACCCTGCGCCGCTTCGGCACCATGAGCCTCGCCGATGTGATGCAGCCCGCGATCAAGCATGCCGCGCGCGGCTATGCGGCGACGCCTTACTTGCACGAATGCATCACCGACGGCGCCGCGGAGATGCTGAAGGACAAGCCGATCGCGGCGATCTATCTGCCTGACGGCGCGCCGCTGAAGCCGGGCGAGCGGGTGGTGCAGGCCGAATATGCCGAGACGCTGAAATACATCGCCGACCACGGCGACAACGCACTTTACCAGGGACCGCTCGGCGACGTCCTGGTCGACTACATGACGAAGACCGGCGGCTTCATCGCGCAGGAGGATCTTGCTGCTTACAAGACCGTCGAGCGTGTGCCGATCCGCTGCGACTATCGCGGCTGGGAAATCCTCGGGCCGCCGCCGCCCGCGGCGTCGGGCGTGCACATCACGGAGATGCTCAACATCCTCGAAGGCTATGACATCGCCCGCCTCGGCTTCGGCACGACCGAGACGATCCACTACCTCGCCGAGGTGCTGAAGATCGCTTTTGCCGATCGCGAAGCCGCGAGCGGCGATCCCGCCTATATCAACGTCCCGGTGGAGCGGCTGACCTCGAAGGCCTATGCCGAGGAGCGCCGCCGTGCGATCAATTCAGACCGCGCGCAGGCCTGGAGCGCCGGCGTCACGCAACTCGAAAGCGCGCACACCACGCACATGACCGCGGCGGATGCGATGGGCAATGTGGTGGCGACCACCCAGACCATCAACAATCTGTTCGGCGCCAAGATCCTGATCCCGGGTCTCGGCGTGGTGCCGAACAATTACATGAACCTGTTCGATCCGCGGCCGGGGTACGCGCTGTCGCTCGCCGCAGGCAAGCGTGTCACCACCTCGATGTCGCCTGTCATGGCGCTGCGCGGAGGCAAGCTGGTTTACGCACTCGGCCTGCCCGGCGGCAAGCGCATCTTCCCGAGCGCGATGCAGGCGCTGATCAATCTGATCGACCATGGCATGGACTTGCAGGAAGCGGTCGAGGCGCCGCGGGTCTGGACCGAGGGCAATGCGCTGGAGGTCGAGCAGGCGGTGCCCGAGACTGTTCGCACCGCGCTCACCGCCAAGGGTCACAAGGTGCAAGTTGTGCCGACGGTGGCCGGCGGCATGAACGCGATCCAGTTCCACGCCGACGGCACGATGTCGGGCGCCGCCTGCTGGCGCGCCGACGGCACGCCGGTCGGCATCGCCGGTGGTCTGGCGCGGGCGGGGGTAAGATTCGCGTTGAGGTGATGCCGACTACGGTGTTGGGCAAATTGAACCGAGCACCATCCCCATCGTCGTCCTGGCTTTCGCCAGGACGACGTGTGGGAAGAGCGTGCATGTCATCCCCGCGCAGGCGGGGATCCAGTACGCCGCGGCCTCTCGGCCGAAGCGCAACTGCCTCTGGAATACTGGATCGCCCGCTTTTGCGGGCGATGACAGCTCGAGTCTACTTCCGGACGCAGATTACCCGCACGACCGCGGCCTTGGCATCGGCCGATTCGCCCGACGCATTCACGCCATTCGCCTTCAGAAAATTGCGCACCGTGTCGGCCGGCACCAGCGTGGCCTGCGCCGGCGGCGCCGCGTTTGCAGGACCCGCGACGATCACAGGCTTGAGCACCGCGATGCCGGCGAATTTGCCGCCACCGTCGAGCGCCGCCGCGCCGGAGAACCCGATCGCCGGCACCGGTGACAGCGCGGTATCGCCGGCGCCGAGCTGCGCCACCGCGGCCTTGACGCTGCTCGCGGCGGCGCCGCCGCCCTGGTTCTGCGGATCGGCGATCCCGGTGATGTCGAGCGCGGTCTGCGTCGCCTGGCCTGCGATGTTGAGCGGCTTCAGCCCGCGCGCGCCGTAGATCCGCAGCAGAGCGAGGTCGTGATCCTTGTCTTCGGCGACCCGGTCGGCGCTGCCATAGCCCGGGATCGTCAGCGCGATGCAATCGCCGCTCGCCACGCGATCAGTGATGATGGCGCCGTCGTCGCTGACCACGACGCCGGTGCTGTACTCCACGGTCTTGCGCGGCGGCGGCCCAGCCTGCGCGCCGGACGGAAATGCGTTGAAGGCGCTCGACATCGCGATCACCACCGGTTCGACGGTGGTCTGCGTCGCCTGGTCATAGAGGATGGTGAGGATGCGGACCTCGTCGCCCTTCAAGGTGCCGCGCAGATAGAATTTCTTCAGTCCCTGCATGCCCGACAGCACGAAGAAATCCGGCTTTACCACGGTGTAGTCGATGGTACGGCCGGCAGGCTCCTTCTTTTCCTGCTCGGCAAGCCTGGCGGTGGTCGGACTGGCTTCCTTGCGCCGGGTCAGCAGCACCTGGACGGTGCCGGTCGGCGAGGTCCATTTCGCGCCGGAGGCATCGCTGGTCAGCTGCGGCACCAGTTTGGTCGGAATGCCGAGCCGTGCCCCGGTGGCGGGCTCGGTAACGATCCGCCAGCCGACGCTCTCCTGCTTCCGCCGCGCGGTGTCGGCGAGCGCGCCGCGCTCCTGCGGGTTCAGCACGCCGGTCGGCTTGCCGCCGCGGTTCTTCTGGAATTCCTTGATCGCATTGACCATGCGCTCGCTGACGTCGCCGGTGATCGCGCCGTTATACTCGCCGACCCAGGCGAGGTCGGATTGCAATGCCAGCCGCTCGGCCTGCGCCATCGCGCCCGCGGTATCTTCCGGCTTCTGCAACGCCGGGCGAATCGGCACCGTCGTCACGGTCTTCGGCTTGGCCCCGGCGGTCGACGGCGGCGTCATCTGGGCGTGCGCCGCCCCGATGGTTGCGAATATCAACGTTGCCGAAAGCACCGATCTCATGACAAATCCGGAGGGGATGACCGAAACCATTGACGTCCACGCAATTAAGCACATCTGCTTGGTCGGCAACAACCGCGTGCCGGTTCAGGGAACAGCGCGCAGGATACCATCATGCTGAGTGCCGACGAGCTCGAACGCTATGCCCGCCACATCGTGCTGCGCGAGGTGGGTGGCCCCGGCCAGAACGCGCTGAAGCAATCTTCCGTGCTGGTGATCGGCGCCGGCGGCCTCGGCGCGCCGGTGCTGATGTATCTGGCGGCCGCTGGTGTCGGCCGGCTCGGCGTGATCGATGACGATGTCGTCTCGCTCTCCAATTTGCAGCGCCAGATCATCCACACCACGTCCGACATCGGCAAGCGCAAGGTTGACAGCGCGGCGGCCCAGATTCACGCGCTCAATCCGCATGTGACTTTCGAAGCGCATCCAATACGGCTCGATGCGGACAATGCGATGGCGCTGATCTCAAACTACGATCTCGTGCTCGATGGGTCCGACAATTTCGAGACCCGCTATCTCGTCGCCGATGCCTGCTTCCTCGCGAAGCGGCCGCTGATCACGGCGGCGCTCGGGCAGTTCGACGGCTCGCTGACCACGATCCGCGCGCATGAGAAGGATGCGCAAGGCGTGTTCAATCCGACCTATCGCTGCCTGTTCCCGGAGGCGCCGCCGCCGGGCACGGTGCCGGCCTGCGCCGAGGCCGGCGTGATGGGGGCATTGGCCGGCCTCATGGGATCGATGATGGCGCTGGAGGCGATCCGCGAGATCGTCGGCTTCGGCGAAGGCCTGGTCGGCCGCCTGCTGATGGTGGATGCGCGCGCGATGCGGTTCGAGACCTTGCGTTACGCGCGCGATCCGCAGAACCCGCTCAATGGTGATGCTGCCGTGATCACCGACCTGAGCGGGCATCGGTAGTTCGCCAAGCGGGATGAGTTTTGATCGGCCTGACGCGCCCTCGGTTCACCTCTCCCCGCCGGGGAGAGGTCGGATTGCGCCTGGCGATGCTGAGCATCGTCCAGAGCAATCCGGGTGAGGGCTCTTGCTCTCTCGATAGAGCGTAACCCCTCACCCGATTTGCTGCGCAAATCGACCTCTCCCAAGGGAGAGGTGAATCGTGCTCGTGGCCGGATCGATTCAATCCTCGTCCCGATCTAGGACGCTACGGCGGGCTTTTCGCTGTCCATGTGCCGGAGGTGCTCCTCCGGATAGCGTCCGCCCGCGGCGGCGCCGGGCGGAAATGCCTCCGCCAGCGCGGCGAGATGCGCCGCGGTCAGTTTCACATCGAGCGCACCGAGCGCCTCGGTCAACCGCTCGCGGCGTCGTGCGCCGACCAGCGGCACGATGTCGGTGCCCTGGGCCGCGACCCAGGCGATCGCGACCTGTGCCGGTGATGCGCCGACCTCGCCGGCGATGTCGCGCAGCCGGTCCGCCAGCGCCAAATTGGCGTCGATGTTGCCGGCCTGGAAGCGCGGGCTCATCATGCGGAAATCCCTGTCGCCAGCGCGGTCCTTCGACCAGTGCCCACTGATCAGCCCGCGCGCCAGCACGCCATAGGCCGTGATGCCGAT
>CALRXG020000299.1:0-8875 GCA_943372075.1 Bordetella parapertussis
TCGGCGAGCTCGTAGCGGTCGTCGTGTGCGGTCTGCTTGTCCTTGCCGGCGCCGCGGGCGGCGGAATCGAGATAGCCGGTCACCACGTTCCAGCCGACGCGGCCATTGGTCAGGTGGTCGAGCGTCGACATCCGCCGCGCGAATGGGTAGGGCGGCTCGAAGGAGAGATTGCTGGTGACGCCGAAGCCGAGGTTTTCGGTCACCGCGGCCATCGCCGGGATCAGCATCAACGGCTCGTTGGCCGGAGTCTGCGCCGCGTTGCGCAGCGCCGCATCCGGATTGCCGGCATAGACGTCGTAGACGCCGAGCACGTCGGCGAGGAACAGGCCGTCGAACCGGCCGCGCTCCAGCGTCCTCGCCAGGTCGATCCAGTAGGACAGCTTGTTGTAGTCCTTGGTGCGGTCGCGCGGATGGGTCCACAGCCCCGGCGATTGATGCGTCACGCAGTTCATGGCAAAGGCGTTGAGCCGGATTTGTTTTGTCATTGTCGAAAACCTTGTCGAAACCTTGCGCGCCGTGCCGCCCGGTCGATGCCGGGCGTCCCGCATCAACTTGTTGCGACTTCCCACGTTTTGGCAAGGCCCCTTCGCGATTCACACCCTTCCGGTGCTCAGCCGATCCCGATAGGTTGCGGCCCTCCAGAAGCATGATCCGGATGCGCGACGCCGCGCTCCGGTGAGTTCATGCCAAGACGCGACCGGACGAAGGAACAATCATGGCGACACGGGCCGACGCAATCGCGAATGCGCGAGAGCATTTTCAATCGGGACAGTTCTTGAAAGAGCTGGACCGCAGGGTCGGCTACCAGACCGAGAGCCTGAATGCCGACAAGGCTGATGCGCTGCGCGCCTATCTGGTGGAGAATCTGCAGCCGGCCTTCGCCGAACTCGATTTCAAGACCAGGCTGATCGAATCGCCGACCGGCCGCGGACCCTATCTGATCGCCGACTACCAGGAAGATGCCGCGCGGCCGACCGTGCTGACCTACGGCCATGGTGACGTCGTCGACGGCATGGTCGGCGAATGGCGCGACGGGCTCAATCCCTGGCAGATCACGGTCAAGGGCGATCGTGCCTATGGCCGCGGCACCGCCGACAACAAGGGCCAGCACTCGATCAACATGGCGGCACTGCGCGCGGTGAAGCAGGCGCGCGGTGGTAAGCTCGGCTTCAATGCGAAATTCATCATCGAGACCGGCGAGGAGATCGGCTCGCCCGATCTGCGCGAGGTCTGCGAGGCGCATCGCGAGGAGTTGAAGGCCGATCTGTTCATTGCCTCGGACGGGCCGCGGCTGTCGGTGGAACGTCCCACCATCTTCCTCGGCTGCCGCGGCGGCAACCGCATCCATCTCGACGTCAACCTGCGCGAGGGCGGCAACCATTCCGGCAATTGGGGCGGCGTGCTGGCCAACCCCGCGACGATCCTGGTGAACGCGATCGCGAGCCTGGTCGATGGCAAGGGCCGCATGAAGCTCGATATCCTCAAGCCCCCGCCGATCTCCAACCGCGTCCGCGCCGCGCTCGCCGACGTCGAGATCAAGCCGACGGCGGACGAACCGCAGCTGGCGGAGGATTGGGGCGAGGAGGGCCTGACCGCGGCCGAGCGGCTCTATGCCTGGAACACGCTGGAAGTGCTGGCGATGTCGGCGGGCAATATCGACAAGCCTGCCAACGCGATCCCCGGCAAGGCCAACGCGGTGCTGCAACTCCGCTTCGTGGTCGGCACCAGATATCTCGAAGTGATCGATGGGGTGCGCGACCACCTGCACAAGAACGGTTTCCCGATGGTCGAGGTATCCGGCGCGCAGCGCTTCGGCGCCTCGCGCACCGACATGGACAGCCCGTGGATCGACTGGGCGGCGAACTCGATCCGCACCACCACCGGCAAGGCGCCGGCGGTGCTGCCGAACTTCGGCGGCTCGCTGCCGAACGACGTGTTCTCCGAAGGCCTCGGCCTGCCGACGATCTGGGTGCCGCACTCCTATCCCGGCTGCTCGCAGCACGCCCCCGACGAGCACATCCTGCTGCCGGTGACCGAGGAGGCGCTGACCATCATGGCCGGCCTGTTCTGGGACCTCGGCGAGACGCCGCGCAGGGCGTAATCCAGATCTAACGTTCCGTCATCGCCTGGCTTGTCCCGGCCATCCACGTCTTGGCGCTACGAAACAAAGACGTGGATGCCCGGCACAAGGCCGGGCATGACGAGTTGAGAGACGAGGGCCGACACGGCCAAGGAAACCTGATGGCACTATCAACATCGACGCCGCTGAACTCCGAAGCCGACGCGACGACCAAGAAAAACATCACCCGCCTGATCGTCGCGACGTCGGTCGGCAATGCGCTCGAATGGTACGACATCTCGGTCTACGCCTATTTCGCGGTCTACCTCTCCAAGGCGTTCTTTCCCACCAATGACCCGACCATTTCGCTGCTGCTCACCTTCGGCAGCTTCGGCCTGTCGTTCCTGATCCGTCCGATCGGTGGCGTCGTGCTCGGCGCCTATGCCGACCGTCACGGCCGCAAGGCTTCGCTGATGCTGTCGATCGTGCTGATGACGTTCGGCACGCTGGTGCTGGCGCTGATGCCGACCTACCAGAGCATCGGCATCCTGGCGCCGATCGCGGTGATGGCGGCGCGCCTGGTGCAGGGCTTTTCCGCCGGCGGCGAGTTCGGCTCCTCGACCGCGTTCCTGGTCGAGCACATGCCGGAGCGGCGTGGCTTCGTGGCGAGCTGGCAGTTCGCCAGCCAGGGCGTCAGCGGTCTGTTGGGTGCGGGCTTCGGGGCGCTGCTGACCTCGCTGATGAGCCCCGAGGACCTGCAATCCTGGGGCTGGCGGCTGCCGTTCCTGTTCGGCGTGCTGATCGGCCCGGTCGGCATCTACATCCGCAACCATGTCGACGATGCGACCCCGCCGCCGGCCGCGGAGCAGGGATCGCCGGTCAAGGAGGTGTTCGCGAAACAGATGCTGCCCACCATCCTCGCGATCGGCGCGCTCGCAGTGTCGACCGCGGTGAACTACCTGATCATCTACATGCCGACCTACGTGGTGAAGACGCTCAACCTTGCGCCATCGGTCGGGTTCATCGCCGCATTCGCCGCGCAGACCGCGGTCGCGCTGCTGGCGCCGATCGCGGGCTTCGTCTCCGACAAGATCGGACGCACCACGCACATGATCCTGTTCGCGCTGCTGCTGCTGGTGTCGATCTTCCCGGCCTTCCTGATGCTCACCGGCAAGCCGACGCCCACCATCATCCTGCTCGGCGTGCTCTGGCTCGGCGTGCTCAAGTCGCTTTATTACGGGCCGCTGGCGGCGCTGATGTCGGAGCTGTTTCCCCCGGCGACACGTGCGACCGGGCTCGGGCTCAGCTACAATATCGGCGTCACGTTGTTCGGCGGCATGGGGCCGGCGATCATGACCTGGATGGGCGGCTTTGCGCTGATCGGCGAACTCGCGCCGGGCTACTATCTCACCGCGGTCTGCATCCTTAGCCTGTGGTCGCTGTTCACGATCCGCAGGATGCGGCTGGCCTGATTTCGCGAAGCGAAATTCGGACATCGCTATTGTTGCAGAGCAGCGTAGATAGTCGAAATCAAAGTTTCATCTGACGAAAGTATACGGTGTCCGGCGAACGTCATCCGTCCTAGGATGATGGCCGCCGGCCGCATTTCATTATGACCGGTTCAGGATTTGGAATTGAGGGCAAGGAAGGCCAGGCATGAACGCCTCCACGACTGCGACCGCACGGACCAGCCGCAAGAGGCCATCACCGGAGCCGGGCCAACCCGACAAGTTCAACGCGATCCAGAAGGTCTGTGCGATCCTGCGCGTGTTGGCGCAGCGCTCGCCGTTGCGGCTCACCGACATCGCCGACACCACCTCGCTGAACAAGGCGACCGCGCTGCGCATCCTCAGTTCGTTGATCGAGGAAGGCTTCGTCAGCCGGGTCGCCGGCGCCAAGACCTATGAGCTCGGCCAGGAGGCGCGGGTGATGGCGGTCGGCGCGCGCCGCTCGGTCGACATCGCGGAGCTGGCGCAGCCGAGCCTGTTGCGGCTGTCGGAACGCTCGGCCGACACCGCGCTGCTGTCGGTACGATCAGGCGTCGAGGCGTTGTATCTGGCGCGCTCGGTCGGCAGCCATCCGCTGCAACCGAATTATCTGCAGATCGGCAGCCGCCGTCCGCTCGGCGTCGGTGCCGGCGCACTGGCACTCCTGGTCTGGCTGCCGGATGCCGAGATCGAGGCTGTGATCGAGGTGATCGTGCCGCGACTGGCGAAATCGCCGCGCATCACACCAAAATTCCTGCGCGAGCGGATCGCAGTCGCGCGTAAGGCCGGCCACACCGTGCTGCTCGACGCCGCGTTCCCCGGCATGGGCGGCGTCGGCGTTCCTGTGCGCGACGATGCCGGCGAGGTGGTCGCCGCGCTGTCGATCGGCGCCGCGACCGACCGGATCCGCCGCCGCGAGAGCGAGCTCGCCGACATGCTGAAGAGGGAAGCCCAGGTGCTGGCGCGTGCGATGGCCCAGGCGCCGAAGAACGGGCGCGCGGTCAAGCCGGGTTCGTGAGCCACGAAAGCTGGGCATGATCTTTTCGGAAAACCGCTTCGCCGTTTTTCGGATCGTGCTCTAGATCTGCCGGATCGTGGCAAAGTCGAAATCGGAGTTCGGTGGATTCTCGCCGACGCGGAGCATGGTGTCGCTCGGGAAGTGATGCGGCGGAACCGGCAAATTGTAGGGCGCCGGCACGCCATGATAGACGCGTCCTGCGAGATCGTATTTGGAACCGTGGCACGGGCAGAAATAACCGCCCGGCCAATTCGGCGCAGGCGAGGTCGGGTTCGGGTCCGGTTCGAACAACGGGATGCATCCGAGATGGGTGCAGATGCCGACCACGACGCCGAACTCCGGCTTGATGGAACGATGCCAGTTCGCAGCATAGTCCGGTTGCTGCAACTCGGACGATTGCGGATCGGCCAATTGCGACAGTAGCGCCGGATCCTTCAGCTTCTCGACGGCTTGGGGCGTGCGGTGGGTCACGAACACCGGTCTGGTTCGCCAGCGCAGCACCACCTGCTGGCCCGGTGCGACCTTCGACAGGTCGAGATCGACCGGTCCGCCCGCAGCCAGCGTCGAGGCGTCAGGGTTCATCTGACTGATCATGGGGATGAGCGAAGCGACGGCGCCGACCGCGCCGAAGGCGGCCGTGGCGACATAGAGGAAGTCGCGGCGCGAGGCTTTGCCGGATGTCGGGAATTTTGCCGTGGAGATCGAGTCGGCCATCGCAGGAACCTGCTTGTCCAAGGGACCATGAAGGGAACGCGGACGACCGGAACGTTGTGTGATCGAGCTTGGCGATCCCGACGGATCCATGACGGATTTGGGCGCACCGTCCGATCCCGGCTCCGAGTGATCCCGTGACGGCACTCTTCGTCAGGATCGGAGGCTGTGCGTCTCGCAGCGATGTTTCACCGCATGCACCAGGACATATGGCAACGCTGGCCGTGACGGCCAGCATCGCTTGGTTAATTCGAGTCCATCTTCAAACGAAGGTGAACGTCATGCGCTGGCTCACGCCCCCTCATCCAGCGCCACCATTTCGCGCTTCTTGCGCAGCGAGGGTAGCAGCGGGCCAACCAGCAGCACCAACGCGAAGGCGAGGCAGATCGCCGAGATCGGCCGCTCCACGAAGGTCATCAGGTCGCCTTGCGAGAGGATCAGCGACTTGCGCAGATTGTTCTCCAGCATCGGTCCGAGCACGAAGGCGAGCACCAGCGGCGCCGGCTCGTAGCCGAGCTTGCGCATGAAATAGCCGATCACGCCGAAAGCGATCATGACATGGACGTCGAACACGTTGTTGCTGGAGCAGTAGACGCCGATGATCGTGAACAGGATGATCAGCGGGAACAGCACGTTGTAGGGCAGCCGCAGCAGCTGCACCCACATGCCGATCATCGGCAGATTGAGCACCAGCAGCATCAGATTGCCGATATACATGCTGGCGATGATGCCCCAGAACAGCGTCGGGTTCTGCTGGATCATCAGCGGGCCCGGCTGCAGGCCGTGGATCACGAAGGCGCCGAGCAGCAGCGCCATCACGACGTTCGGGGGGATGCCGAGCGTCATCAGCGGAATGAAGGCGCCGCCGGCCGCGGAATTGTTGGCGGATTCCGGCCCCGCGACGCCCTCGATCGCGCCATGGCCGAAGCGCTCCGGATGCTTCGACAGCCGCTTCTCCAGCGCGTAGGACGCAAACGACGCCACCACGGCGCCACCGCCGGGCAGGATGCCGAGGAAGAAGCCGAGCACGGTGCCGCGGCCGACCGGCCCGGCGCTGGCCTTCCAGTCCTCCTTGCTCGGCAGCAACTGCGTGATCTTGGTCTTGATGATGTCGCGCTTGATCGCCTGCTCGGTGTTGAGCAGCACCTCGGCGACGCCGAACAGGCCCATCACGACAGGCACGAGGCCGATGCCGTCGATCAATTCGATGCGGCCGAAGGTCAGCCGCGGCTGCGCGGTGATGCTGTCGAGTCCGACCAGGCCGAGCACGACGCCGATGCAGGCCATCAACAGCGCTTTGGCCATCGAGCCCTGGGTGAGGAAGGTCAGCACCACGAGCCCGAGCACCATCAGGCTGAAATATTCGGCCGGGCCGAATGCGATCGCGACGCTGGCAAGCGAGGGCGCCACCAGCATCAGCGCGACCAGCGAGAAGGTGCCGGCGATGAACGAACCGAACGCGGAGATGCCGAGCGCGGGACCGGCGCGGCCCTGCTTCGCCATCTGGTGGCCGTCGATGCAGGTGACGACGGAAGCGGCTTCGCCGGGAATGTTGACCAGGATCGAGGTGGTCGAGCCGCCATACATCGAGCCGTAATAGATGCCGGCCATCATGATGATGCCGGACTCCGGCGTGCCCGACAGCGTGACAGGCAACAGCAGCGACATCGCCGAGATCGGGCCGATGCCGGGCAGTACGCCGACCAGCGTGCCGATGAAGACGCCGATGAAGCAGTAGATCAAATTGACCGGCTGCAGCGCGACGCCGAGGCCGTGGGCGACGTTGACGAGAGTATCCATGGGACGTGCTCAACCGATCTCGAACATGCCGCTCGGCAACTGGATCGCGAGCAGGTGCTTCAGCACCCACCACATTCCGAGCGGGGCAAGGATGGACAGCGGGATCGCCAGCGACCAGCGCACCGGATCGATCACGCGCAACAGCAACAGCATCAGCGGGATCGCCGAGAGCAGGAAGCCTAGCGGCTCCAGCGCGAAGGCGAACGCGACAAGGCAGGCGATCACCAGCACCGGCTTGCCCCAGCGCGCATCCTGCCAGCGCGAGGCGAAGGTCGGGCCGCCCTCGGTGACCGCCGCGATGATGATCGAGATCGCGAACACGCACATCAGGATGCCGGCATAGAACAGCACATAGCCGGAGCCGGGATCGTTGATGGTGCCGAGCTTGAGCTTCAGCCCCGACCAGAGCACGAAGATGCCGAGCGCAAGCCCGATCAGGCCGCCCCACAGTTCGGAGTTGTTGAGGCGGAATTTGACGTAGGTTTGGTCTGTCACCGGGAATGCTCTCGTCATGTCGCCAGGGGCTATTGACCTATCCCGTCATTGCGCGCGAAGCGCGGCAATCCATTTCACCGCGTCTGCGGAAAGATCGATTGCTTCATCGCTTCGCTCCTCGCAATGACGGAGAGGGACTTGGCGGCTTGTGCTACTTCTTCGCCAGCCCGAGCGTGTCGATCACCTTGCGCTCGGACTCGGTAACCTCGACCACGAACTTCTTGTAGTCCTCGGTGTTCTTGTAGTTCGGCACCATGTCGTATTTGGCCAGCGTTGCGATCACCGCCGGGTCCTCGATCGCCTTCTTGAAGGCGTCGTGCAGCTTGGCGACGATCTTGGGATCCATGCCCTTGGGGCCGGCGATGCCGAACGGCGAGTCGTAGACCATGGGATAGCCGAGCTCCTTCAGCGTCGGCACGTCGGGATAGTTCGGCGAGCGCGTGCCGGTCCACACCATCAGCAGGCGGAGCTTGCCGGCATCGACCAGCGGCCGCCAGCCGGTGGAATCCGCCTGCAGCATGGTGTGCTGGCCGAGCACCGCGGCATTGGTCTCGGCACCGCCCTTGAACGGCACCTGGGTCAGCTTGATCCCGGCCATCAGGGCGACCTGCTCCATGCCGACATGCAGCGAGGTGCCGGTGCCCGGCGTCGCATAGGTCACCTTGCCGGGATTCTTCTTGGCGAAATCGACCACGTCCTGCCAGGTCTTGAATTGCGACTCCGCATTGGTGGTGACGCCGAAGGTGTAGCCGGTGAGGTGGATGATGTAGGAGAAATCCTTCGCCGGATCCCACGACACTTCCTGCATCAGCGGCAGGCGGAACACGGTGATCGGAAGCTGCGCGATGGTGTAGCCGTCGGGCTTGGCGCCCGCGGCCATGGTCGCCGGGCCCACGGTGCCGCCGCCGCCCGCCTTGTTGTCGACCGCGATCGGCTGGCCCAGCACCTTGGAGGCGCTCTCGGCGATCGCGCGCATCGAGATATCGGTCGAGCCGCCCGCCGGCCATGGCACGATCAGCGTGATCGGCTTGGTCGGATAATCCTGCGCGTGCGCGGCAACCGACACCAGCATGCCGGCGGCCGCGAGCAGGACCATCAAGCGATTTCGTTGCGACATCTCGATCTCTCCCCCGGGCCCGCGTTGCGATCGCGACCCACGTCTTGTCCGGAATTGGCAATGATCGTCCCCGTCATCGCAGGGACATGAAAGCGCATTGGACAGAACGCGGCGGGCAACGGAAGCGCGAATTGCCTTCGAAGCACCGGCTGCGACAATTGGTCTGGCGCAACGTGCCGAGCGACGGA
>CALRXG020000300.1:0-8867 GCA_943372075.1 Bordetella parapertussis
ACCAGACGTTCTCCTTTGATCTTTCGCCGGAAGGCTTCCGCCGCGACGTCGCGCGCGCCCGTACCTTCGGCTGCATGAATGACGTGGCGCGGCTGTGGGGCGCGGGCTTCGCGCTCGGCGCTTCCTTCGACAACACCGTGGTGTTCGACGAGGCCCGGCTGCTCAACACCGAGGGCCTGCGCTACGCCAACGAATGCGCCCGCCACAAGGTGCTCGATGTGATCGGCGATCTCGCGCTGGCCGGCCTGCCGCTGCTCGGCAGCTATCGTTCGGTGCGGGGCGGTCACAAGCTCAACAACGCGGTGCTGAAAGCGCTGCTGGCCGACCGCAGCGCCTGGCGCGTGGTCGAATCGGAAACCGCTCGGCGGCCGGTCCGTGGCCATGTCGAAGCCGGTGCCGGCATGGCGGGCGGCCTCGTCGCCCCGGCCTATGGCCCGGACGTGTCCTGATCGCCGCAGGCGGTCTGGTCCCAATTTCCGTAATAACCACAGCAAGCTGTGCGCTTCGCCGGGTCGCCTTATTCCCGGCGGATTGGCTCCGTATTCGGTTGGTCCACGGTCATTTTTCGGTTAAACAGGCCCGCGGTTGCCTCGATACGGCGCCAACGGCACGAGAGATATTGCATCCATGATCGCGGTTCATGGGTGGAGTGGGGTCGCCGTTAACCGCATCAAAGGCGTCAGGTTTTACAATTCATGTCGGCAATGCGTATGGCGCTCGAACCACGCGAATCTTCTGACGTCTCCGGCCTGACCAAGGCCGCGCGCACGCTGCGTTTTGCGGTGGGCCTCATCGTGCTGGCCATGCCGCTCTCAGGCTGCGGCACCGGCGCGCTGTGGGACAAGTTCATGGCCAAGGACGACACGTTCGTCGATGAGCCCGCGGACAAGCTCTACAATGAGGGCTTGTACATGATGAACGAGAAGAAGGACCTGAAGGCCGCCTCGAAGAAGTTCGAGGAAGTCGACCGTCAGCATCCCTATTCGGACTGGGCCCGCAAGTCGCTGCTGATGTCGGCCTATTCGTATTACCAGGCCGGCGACTATGACAGCTGCATCGGCTCGGCGACGCGCTACGTCACGCTGCATCCCGGCAGCCCGGACGCGTCCTACGCCCAGTACCTGATCGCGGCGTCGCATTTCGACCAGATCCCGGACATCTCGCGCGACCAGAGCCGTACCGAGAAGGCGATCGCGGCGCTCGAAGAGGTGGTGCGCAAATATCCGACCTCCGAATACGCCACCCAGGCCAAGAACAAGATCCAGGCCGCGCGCGACCAGCTCGCCGGCAAGGAAATGGCGGTCGGACGCTATTACGTCGAGAAGCGCGACTACACCGCCGCGATCAACCGCTTCAAGACCGTCGTCACCCAGTACCAGACCACGCGCCACGTCGAAGAGGCGCTCTACCGGCTCACCGAGGCCTATATGGCGATCGGCATTGTCGGCGAGGCGCAGACCGCGGCCGCCGTGCTCGGCCACAATTTTCCAGACAGCCGCTGGTACAAGGACGCGTATAATCTAGTAAAGTCCGGCGGTCTCGAGCCGAGCGAGAATCAGGGATCCTGGATCAGCAGGACCTTCAAGAAGATAGGTCTCGGCTAGGAATTGTCCTCGCATGCTGGCCCGTCTGTCGATCCGTGACATCGTCCTGATCGAACGGCTCGATATCGAATTCTCCCGTGGCCTGGCGGTGCTGACCGGTGAAACCGGCGCCGGCAAATCGATCCTGCTCGATGCTTTTGCGCTGGCGCTCGGCGGCCGCGGCGATGCCGGGCTGGTGCGCCATGGCGCTGAACAGGGGCAGGTCACTGCCGTGTTCGATGTCCCCAAGGGGCATCCGGCGGCCAAAATCCTCGCCGAGAACGGCCTCGACGATACCGGTGAGATGATCCTGCGCCGCGTGCAGCTCGCCGATGGCCGCACCCGCGCCTTCATCAACGATCAGGCGATCAGCGTGCAGACCCTGAAGGCGGTCGGCGCCGTGCTGGTCGAAATCCACGGCCAGCACGACGAACGCGCTTTGGTCGACGCTTCCACCCATCGCCAGCTGCTCGATGCCTTTGCCGGCCACGAGAAGGACGTCACAGCGCTGGAAGCGCTGTGGGATGTCAGGCGGACCGCTGGCGCCGCGCTCGACGAACATCGCGCCGGCATGGAGCGCGCTGCCCGCGAGGCCGACTATCTGCGTCACGCCTCTCAGGAGCTGAAGGCGCTGGCGCCGAAGGAGGGCGAGGAGACCGAGCTCGCCAACCGCCGCACCACCATGATGCAAGGCGAAAAGGTCGCGACCGATCTGCGCGAGGCGCAGGAGGCAATCGGCGGCCCGCACTCGCCGCTGTCGGCGCTGTCGGCCGCGGTGCGGCGGCTGGAGCGACGCGCCGCCAATGCGCCTGGACTGATCGAGCCGGCGGTGAAAGCGATCGACATCGCGATCAATGCGCTGGAAGAAGCCGACCAGCATCTGCATGCCGCACTGGCGGCCACCGATTTCGATCCGGCCGAGCTCGAACGCATCGAGGAGCGGCTGTTCGCGTTGCGCGCCGCCTCGCGCAAATACTCGACGCCGGTTGATCTGCTGGCCGCGCTGGCGGCGCAATATGCCGGCGACCTCGCGCTGATCGATGCCGGCGCCGATCAGCTGAAGAAGCTGGAAGCGGCCGCCGCCGAGGCCGACAAGCGTTATGCCGCAGCGGCCGCGAAACTGTCGGCGGCGCGCAGCAAGGCCGCCGAGAAGCTCAACAAGGCCGTCAACGCCGAACTCGCGCCGCTCAAGCTCGAGCGCGCCAAATTCATGACGCAGGTCGAGAGCAATGCGGCCGCGCCGGGGCCGCAAGGCATCGACCGTGTCGAGTTCTGGGTGCAGACCAATCCGGGCACCAAGCCGGGCCCGATGATGAAGGTCGCCTCCGGCGGCGAGCTGTCGCGTTTCCTGCTGGCGCTGAAGGTGGTGCTGGCCGATCGCGGCTCGGCGCCGACTTTGGTGTTCGACGAAATCGACACCGGTGTCGGCGGCGCGGTGGCGGATGCGATCGGATCGCGGCTGGCACGTCTCGCCGGCAAGGTTCAGGTGATGGCGGTGACGCACGCGCCGCAGGTCGCGGCCCGCGCCAGCCAGCATCTCCTGATCTCGAAGGACGCGCTCGACAAGGGCAAGCGGGTCGCCACCCGCGTCAACGCGCTGGCTGCCGACCATCGCCGCGAGGAGATCGCGCGCATGCTCGCCGGCGCCGAGATCACGGCGGAGGCGAGGGCTGCCGCGGAACGGCTGCTCAGAGCGGCGAGTTAGGCGTCCATGGCCACCAAGGCGAAGAAAGCGCTGGTCGACGTCGACAAGCTCACCAAGGCGCAGGCCAAGGTCGAGCACATGAGGCTTACGCTCGAGATCGAGGCGCACAACCAGCGCTATTACCAGAATGATGCGCCCACTGTGTCCGATGCGGCCTACGACGCGCTGCGTCGGCGCCTGGAGGCGATCGAAGCCAGATTTCCTGATCTCGTCACCAAGGATTCGCCGACCCAGACGGTCGGCGCAGCGCCGGCGCGCGGCTTCGCCAAGGTGCAGCATGCCGTCCCGATGCTGTCGCTCGGCAACGCATTCAGCGACGAGGACGTCACCGAGTTCGTCGAGCGCATCAGGCGCTTCCTCAGGCTCGACGCGGATCACATTCCAGCGCTTGTTGCCGAGCCGAAGATCGACGGATTGTCGCTCTCGCTGCGTTACGAAAATGGCGAGCTGGTCCGCGCCGCCACACGCGGCGACGGCTTCACCGGCGAGGATGTCACCGCCAACGTCCGCACCATCAAGGACATTCCGCACACCCTGAAGGGCCGCAACGTTCCGGCAGCCTGCGAAATGCGCGGCGAAGTCTACATGCTCAAGAAGGACTTCCTCGAGCTGAACAAGAAGCAGGCCGAAGCCGACGATACGATCTTCGCCAATCCGCGCAATTCGGCGGCGGGTTCGTTGCGCCAGAAGGACGTCTCGGTCACCGCATCGCGGCCGCTGAAGTTCTTCGCCTACACCTGGGGCGAGATGAGCGAGCCGCCGGCCGACACCCAGCACGGCATGCTGGAATGGATGGACAAGGCCGGCTTCGTGGTCAATCCGTTGATCACGCTGTGCAAGAGCATTGACGAGGTCCTCAAATTCTACGCCAGGATCGGTGAGGAACGTGCCTCGCTCGGCTACGATATCGACGGCGTGGTCTACAAGGTCGACCGCCTCGACTGGCAGGAGCGCCTCGGATTCGTCTCGCGCAGCCCGCGCTGGGCCATCGCGCACAAATTCGCGGCCGAGCAGGCGACGACTATACTCAAGGGCATCGACATCCAGGTCGGGCGCACCGGGGCGATGACGCCGGTCGCGCGGTTGGAGCCGGTCACCGTCGGCGGCGTCGTCGTTTCGAATGCGACGCTGCACAACGAAGACTACATCAAGGGCATCGGTAACGACGGAAATCCGATTCGCGACGGCGTGGATCTGCGCGTTGACGATACGGTCGTCGTGCAGCGTGCCGGCGACGTCATCCCCCAGGTCGTCAGCGTCGTGCTCGACAAGCGGCCGAAGAGCGCGAAGCCCTACAAGTTTCCCGACACCTGTCCGGTGTGCGGCAGCCACGCGATCCGCGAGGAAGGCGAGGCGGTACGTCGCTGCACCGGCGCGCTGATCTGTCCGGCGCAGGCGGTCGAGCGGCTCAAGCATTTCGTGTCGCGGCTCGCCTTCGACATCGATGGTCTGGGCGAGAAGCAGATCCAGGAATTCTACGAGGACGGGCTGGTGAAGTCGCCGGTCGACATCTTCACCCTTCGGGAGCGCGACGCGCGGTCGAGCAGCAAGCTGATGGAGCGCGAGGGCTACGGCGAGACCTCGGTGCGCAACCTGTTCGACGCGATCGACGCACGTCGCAAGATCGAGCTGCACCGGCTGATCTTCGCGCTCGGCATCCGCCATGTCGGCGAAGGCAATGCCAAGCTGCTGGCGCGGCACTATCACGCGATCGAGAATTTTCGCGAAGCGATGCTGGCGGCGGCCAAGGGCAGTGGCGACGAAGAGAACAGCACCGAAGCCTACCAGGACCTCAACGACATCGATGGCATCGGCGAGATCGTCGCCGATGCCGTGGTCGAGTTCTTTGCCGAGCCGCGCAACGTCAAGGCGCTCGGCGAATTGTTGCGCCAGATCGAGGTGAAGCCGGCCGAGCAGCCGCGCAAGAGCTCGCCGGTCTCGGACAAGACCGTGGTGTTCACCGGCTCCCTGACCAAGTTCACCCGCGACGAAGCCAAGGCGATGGCCGAGCGTCTCGGCGCCAAGGTCGCAGGCTCGGTCTCAAAGAAGACCGACTACGTGGTCGCGGGCGAAGAAGCGGGCTCGAAACTGACCAAGGCGCGCGAGCTGGGCGTTGCGGTGCTGACCGAAGACGAGTGGCTGAAGCTGATCGAGGAGTAGGGGGCAGCGCCGCCGCACTTACCGCTGTCGTCCTCCGCGAAAGCGGGGGACCCAGTATTCCAGAGGCCGCAGTGGTTCACCCGATAGGCCGCGGCGTACTGGATCCCCGCTTTCGCGGGGGATGACGAGTTGAAGGCGCGCGCCCCCCTCACATCATCCCGCTCTCTTCCTCCTCCGCCTGCTCGATCAGCTCTTCACTGACGACCACATTCCGCCGCGGCACGACGAAGATCATGGTGCAGGCGCAGGCGATTGAGATCGCGAAGATCGCTGCGGTCAGCGGCAGCGTGGTGGTGGAGTGGCCGCCGAGATAGGCGCCGAACTGCGAAATCAGCGAGCCGATGCCCTGCTGCAGGAAGCCCATGGCACCTGAGGCCGTACCGGCGGCTTCGGGGCGGATGCTGATGGCGCCGGCGGCGGAGTTGGCCATCACGAAGGCATTGGCGACCATCACGATCATCTGGGTGCCGAACAGCCAGAGCGGGGCCTGGTTCAGCCCGGCGAAACTCCAGATCAGGTTCAGCAGGCTGCCGCCGACCTGCAGCGCGAGACCGAACCAGATCAGCTTCTCGAGGGAGTGCCGCGGCGAGAAGCGCACGCAGAGCAGATTGCCGATGAAGTAGCCGAACCCGGTCATCGCGAACCACGCGCCATACTCGGCGCTGCTGCGGCCCATCTGGGTCACCACGATATAGGGGCCGCCGCCGGCGAAGGCGAAGATGATCTGTGACGCCAGCACCTGGCACAGCAGATACCCGACGAAGGCGCGGCTCTGCAGCAGCTTGCCGAGATCACCGCGAAAGCTGGAGCTGTCGGCGCGATCGCGCCGCGTCTCGGGCAGCGCCAGCGCGATGAAGATGGTCACGGTCAGCGACGCCGCGGTGATGAGATAGAGGATCGCGCGCCAGCCGAATGCGGTCTCCAGCAGGCCGCCGGTCAGCGGGCTCACCATCTGCGCGATCATCAGCGCGGCCACGACCAGGCTGATCATCGCGCCGACCCGTTCGCGCGGGTAGAGATCGCGGATGATGGCGCGGCTGATCACCATGCCGCTGGCGCCGCCGAGCGCCTGGAAGAAGCGCGCCGCGATCAGCTGCGGCAGGGTCTCGGCGAAGTCAGAGCCGATGCCGGCCACGACCATCAGGCCGAGGCCCGCGAGCAGCACCGGGCGGCGGCCGAATTTGTCGGACAGCGGACCCATGATGAGCTGCGACAGCGCGATGCCGACCATGTAGAGCGACACGGTCATCTGGGCGATCGAGATGTCGCGGCCGAAATCGGTCGCGAGCACCGGCAGCGCCGGAACCAGCATGTAGAGCGAGATCGGCGCGACGCCCGTCATCACGACGAGCATCAGCAGCATGACCTTCGATGTCGCGATGTTGTTGTCTTGTGCCGCGCCGGGCGGCTTGCCCATCACGCCGTGCATTCAGGTCCGTTTCCGCATTGTGAGACGACTGTAGCGTGCTCCCTCGCGCGGAATACGGGTGTTTCGGCATACGCCCATGCGGTTCGGGAAGAGGCAGCGATGATGTTTCGTCTCGCGCAACAACGCAGCGTGAGCCGCGAAATTCCGCCGTCGTCCTCCGCGAAAGCGGGGGACCCAGTATTCCAGAGGCGGTTGTGATTCACTGAGGAGCCGCGGCGTACTGGCTCCCCCGCTTTCGCGGGGGATGACACCGAATGTGGGGAGCGATGTGCCGCCTACTTCAGCTCCGCCGTGGCTTCGTCGAGCCACAGCTTGGTGGCGTTGTCGTCGAGGTGCGGGCGCACGGTGCGCGCGACGCGGGCGTGGTAGTCGTTGAGCCAGGCCAGTTCGTCCGCGCTCAGCATGCTGACCTCGATCAGGCGGCGGTCGATCGGCGCCAGCGTCAGGGTCTCGAAGGCGTTGACCGGCTTCTCGGCGCCGGCAATGTCGGTGCCGATCACCAGCTCGAGGTTCTCGATCCGGATGCCATAGGCGTCGGTCTTGTAGTAGCCGGGCTCGTTGGAGAGGATCATGCCGCGCTTCAGCGGGGTGGTGCCGAGCTTGGAAATCCGCGCCGGCCCTTCATGGACGCTGAGATAGCTGCCGACGCCGTGGCCGGTGCCGTGCTCGAAATCGATCCCGGCCTGCCAGAGATATTGCCGTGCCAGCGTGTCGAGCTGCGCACCGGTGGTGCCGTCGGGGAAGATCGCGCGGGCGATCGCGATATGGCCGCGCAGCACGCGGGTGAAGCGGTCGCGCATCTCGTCGGTCGGCTGGCCGATCGCGATGGTGCGGGTGACGTCGGTGGTGCCGTCCTGATATTGCGCGCCGGAATCGATCAGCAGAAGATCGCCGGGCGCGATCCGGCGGTTGCTCTTGCGCGTCACCCGGTAGTGCACGATGGCGCCGTTCGGGCCGGTGCCGGCGATGGTCGGGAACGAGACGTCCTTCAGCGCGCCGGTCTGGCGGCGGAACGTCTCCAGCGCCTCGACGGTGTCGATCTCGGTGAGGTGGCCCGCAGGCGCCTCGCGGTCGATCCAGGCGAGGAAGCGCGTCAATGCCACCGCATCGCGCTGGTGAGCGGTGCGGGTGCCCTCGATCTCGGTGAGGTTCTTGACCGCCTTGAGCAGGCTGACCGGATCGTTGCCGCGCACCGGCTTGCCCCCGGCGCTCGCGATCAGGCGGCTCAGGGCATCGGCCGCGGTCGCGTTGTCGAGCGCGATCGAGGCACCGCGCTTGGCGAGCTCGGTAAGCTTTTGCGTCAGCGCCGCGGGCTCCTCGACATCGGCGGACTGCTCGAGATGGTCGCGCGCGGAGTTCGACAGCTTGCGATGGTCGATGAACACCAGCGGCCGGCCTTCCTTCGGCACCAGCGCGTAGGACAGAGGCAGCGGCGTGTGCGAGACGTCGGCGCCGCGGATGTTGAAGGCCCAGGCCACGGCGTGGCTGTCGGAGAGCACCAGCGCATCGACGCCGAGCTTGTTGATCTCGATCCGGATGCGCTTCAGCTTCTCGACCTCGATCTCGCCGGAGAATTGCGCGCCGTGGATCGAAACCGGGCCGAGCGGCGGGGCCGGCCGCTCGTGCCAGACCGCATCGACCGGGTTGGTTTCGATGGCGACCAGCTCGGCGTCGGCCTTGGCGCAGGCCGCCGCCAGCCGTTCGGCTGCCGCAGAAGTGTGCAGCCAGGGGTCAAATCCTAGGCGGTCGCCGGCCGAAAGGTGCCGGGTCAGCCAGTGCTCCGGCGGCGGTTCGACCAGCGGCTCGATCTGCCAGGCCTTGGCGTCGACCTGCTTGCCGGCCTGCAGCGTGTAGCGGCCGTCGACGAACAGGGCGGCTTCCTTGCTCAGCACGATCGCGAGCCCGGCCGATCCGGTGAAGCCGGTCAGCCAGGCAAGCCGCTCCTCGGAGGCTGCGACATACTCGTTCTGCTGCTGGTCGGCGCGTGGAA
>CALRXG020000301.1:0-8781 GCA_943372075.1 Bordetella parapertussis
AGCCCATCACGACGGTCGGGATGCCGTTGGCCTCGAGATGGCGTGCCACCAGGCTGACGGTCTGGTGGCATACCGGGCAGTTCGGCACCAGCACCGCGGCGTCGACCTTGTCGTCGCGGCAGCGCTCGAGGATCTCGGGCGCGTCGGTCTCGATGGTGACGCGGTGGCTGCGGTTGGTCGGCGCGCCGAAGAAGCGCGGGGCGACCTCGCCGATCGTGCCGGCCGCGGCGAGGCGCTTGAGTTGCGCCAGCGGGAACCAGGTGCCGCTGTCGGTCGCCTTGGTGTGGGCGCGGTCATAGGCGATGTGCGAAATCCGCAGGTCGTGCTGCTGCGACGTGTCGCCGTCATAGACCGAATAGAACTTGGCGCCGCCATTGTATTTCGCGCCGGGGCCCTGGTCGCCCTTGGCCGCATCGAACGGCGCCGCTGTCGTGATGATGGCGACACGGGACTGCTTCAGCGGCTTGTTCAGCGGCTGGAACGGCGCGGAGGTGTAGTGCGCCCAGCGGTAGGGGGTGGTGTAGCCGATCGCCGCGTAATAATCGCGGGTCCGCTTCATGTAGCCGATCGGGGCATCGTCGTCGGGGGCAAAGCCTGTTTGGTCGTCCGTAGCTGCGGCCATTTTGCGCTCCCTTTTGCGCGCCATCATTTCAATCCATAGCTAGACCACGAGCTTGCGGTGTCAAGCCGCGCCAGCGCGGGAACAGATTTGCCATGCGAACAGGACTTTGTACCGCATTGGTCCTGCTTGTGATGCTGGTGCCGACGCTCGGTGCCGGGGCGGAGGACGCGCCTGCCGCGAAGCCTGAGCCGGCCCCCGCCGAGCAGCCCACGCCACCGTCCGGAGCGCAGTCCACACCGCCGACGCCATCGGCGGAGAAACCTGCCGCAGCCCCAGAGGACACACCGGCGACCCCTGCCGAGAAACCTGCGGCCACAGCCGACAAGCCCGCGGACGACGCGCGCGAGAGCGACACCCGCGAGGCGATGTGCCTGATGATCGAATCGGCGGCGCGGGCCAACGATCTGCCGCTTGAATTCTTCGCGCGCGTGATCTGGCAGGAGAGCCGCTTCCAGGCCGATGCGATCGGCCCGATCACCCGCAACGGCCAGCGCGCGCAGGGCATCGCGCAGTTCATGCCGGGCACCGCGAACGAGCGCGGGCTGCTCGATCCCTTCAATCCCGTCCAGGCGTTGCCGAAGTCGGCCGAATTCCTCAGCGAGCTGCGCAACCAGTTCGGCAATCTCGGCCTCGCGGCGGCGGCCTACAATGCCGGCCCGCGCCGGATCCAGGACTGGCTCGCCGGCACCGGATCGATGCCGCAGGAGACGCGCAACTACGTTTCCGCGATCACCGGCTCGAGCGTCGACGACTGGGCCGCCGCCGCCCGCAACAACGGCAAGATGCCGGAGCGTCCGCCGGCCAAGAGCTGCCGCGAGTTGATGGCGCTGTTGAAGCGCGCGCCCAATCCGTTCGTCGCCGAGCTGGAGCAGCACATCACGCTGTCGGCGGCGAAGGTCTGGGGCGTGCAACTCGCCGCCGGCTTCAGCCGCGACAAAGCGCTCGCGATGTATGCCCGTGCCATCAAGCGGCTGTCCAACGTGATCGGCGACCAGGATCCGAGCCTGCTCTCGTCGCGGCTGCGCAGCCGTGGCAGCGCGACGTTCTACCAGGTGCGGATCGGCGCCGACAGCCGGCCCGAGGCCGACGGCCTGTGCAGCCGCATCCGCAAGGCGGGCGGCGCGTGCTTCGTGCTGAAGAACCGGGCGTGAGGCACGGACTTTTGCACGTCATTGCAAGGAGCGAAGCGACGAAGCAATCCATCCGTCCGAGCAAGCGCAGCAATGGATTGCTTCGCTCCGCTCGCAATGACGCGTGGGGTTATCGCCGTTGCATACCGGACCTGTGCCATCCCTTGCTTGACCCTGCATTCATCGCGCCCTAAGCCGCCGCGATTGCAAAACCATCCGGCTTCCCGTGGCGCTTCCTCCGCTTGATTCTCCGCAATGGCAGACCTCGTTCCGCGCTTTCCTGTGGGGCGCGCGGTCGATCGGCGCGACGGTGCTGACGTTGGTGCTGTTCGCGACCTATCTCGGGATCGGCGCGCTGGCGCATGATTCCGGCTTCTCGCTGGGCTGGACCCTGGCGAGCACGGCGTTCGTCTGGGCGGGGCCGGCGCAGATCATCGTGATCACGACGCTCGGCTCCGGCGCCACGGTGCTGCAATCGGCGATCGCGGTCACCGTCAGCGCGATCCGGCTGTTTCCGATGGTGGTCTCGGTGTTGCCGATGATGCGCACCGAGGACACCAAGCGGCGGCATCTGATCCTGGTGGCGCATCTGACCGCGGTGACGCTGTGGGTCGAGTGCTTCCGCTTCCTGCCTCAGGTGCCGCGCAACCGGCGGATCGCCTTCATCCACGGGCTCGGCTGCGGGCTGGTCACGGTCTGCCTGATCGCCAACACGATCGGCTATACGCTCGCGGCCAACCTGACGCCGCTGTTGGCGGCCGGCATGCTGATGCTGACGCCGCTCGCCTTCCTGTTCTCGACCGCGCGCAACTGCCGCGAGCTCGCCGACGTCGTCGCGCTGGTGCTCGGGCTGTTGCTGTTCCCGCTGGCCGCAATGCTAAACAGCGGCGTCGACATCCTGGTCAGCGGCATCGTCGCGGGAACCATCGCCTATGGCGTGCACCGGGCGAGGGCGGGCATCGTGAGGGCGCGTGCATGAACACCTTCATCGGCGACTGGCATGCGCTTGCGATCCTGTTCGTGGCAGGCGTCGTCCCCAACCAGATCTGGCGCATGCTGGGCCTTTGGTTCGGCGGAGGCATCGACGAGAACTCCGAGCTGCTGGTCTGGGTGAGGGCGGTCGCCACCGCGATCCTTGCTGGGATCATCGCGCAGATCGTGGTGCATCCGCCAGGCGCGCTCGCCAGCGTACCGGACTGGCTGCGTTACAGTTCGGTTGCCGCGGGCTTCGTCGCGTTCATGCTGGCACGGAAATCGATCTTCGCCGGCGTCATCGTCGGCGAGGTCGTCATGATCGCGGGCAAATACTGGCTCGGCTGATTGCGGCGTCCGCATTATCCGCTACTCTCGTTCCCAACAACAAGACAACGGGGAAACGGCATGCAGCGGCACGCATCATCACTCTTCATGGTTGCTCTGACGGCGTTGCTGGCGGTGGTGCTTCCGGCGCGGGCCGCGGACTATCCGACCCGTCCGATCAAGCTCGTGGTGCCCTATGCCGCGGGCGGGCCGACCGACGTGCTCGGCCGCGTCGTCGGCGAATATCTCGGGCGCGATCTCAAGCAGGTGGTCGTGGTCGAGAACAAGGCCGGGGCGCAGGGCGCGATCGGCGCCGAGGCGGTGGCGCGCTCCGATCCCGATGGCTACACGCTGTTCGTGACGGCGGCCTCGATCTTCGTGCTCAACCCGCTGCTCTACAAGAAGCTGCCCTACGATCCGGCGCGGGATTTCCGCCTGCTGTCGGTGATCACGGACGCTCCGATGATCATGGAGGTGAATCCCTCCGTTCCGGCCAAGACCGTTGCGGAGTTCGTCGCCTACGCCAAGGCGAATCCCGGCAAGCTCAATTTCGGATCGGCCGGGACCGGTGGCACCGTTCATCTCGCCGGTGAGATGTTCAAGCAGATGGCCGGCGTCGAGATGACCCACGTGCCCTACAAAGGAGCCGGACCCGCGCTGCAGGATCTGCTGTCCGGCAACATCCAGCTGATGTTCGATACGCTCGGCACCGCGCTGCCGCCGGTCAAGTCCGGCATGCTGCGCGCGCTCGGCGTCAGCTCCACCGCGCGCATTGCCGACCTGCCGGATCTGCCGACGATCGCCGAGAGCGGCTATCCGGATTATGCGGTCAGCGTCTGGTATGGTATTGCAGCGCCGTCGAAGGTGCCTGACGAGATCGCCGGCAAGATCAAGGCGAGCCTCGACCGGGCCTTGAACGACGAGGCGTTCCGCGCTTCGCTGGTCAGGATCGGATTTCCGCCGCTGCGCGCGAAGAGCCAGGCCGAGATCGACACGTTCGTGGATACCGATCGCGCGCGGTGGGCCGGCGTGGTCAAGGCGCTGAACATATCGCTGGATTGACACATGGTACGTGAAATGGAATTGCGCCAAGGCGAGGTCGCCGTCGACATGCCGGCGGCGCGCGATGCCGGGCTCGTCTTCATCGGTCGGATCCGCACGCCCTGGACCTCACGGCTGGCGACGCCGCGGCAGGGGCGGCACGACGGCCCGGTGTGCCGGCTCGAGATTTTCGAGCCCTGGGTCGCCGCCATCAAGGGCGTCGATTTCTACAGCAATCTCGAAGTGTTGTACTGGCTGCACCAGTCGCGCCGCGACATCGTCCTGCAAAGCCCGAAGAACAACGGCAACACCCGCGGCACCTTCTCGCTGCGCTCGCCGGTGCGGCCGAACCCGATCGGCACCTCGGTGGTCAAGCTGGTCGGCGTCGAGGGCAACGTCATTTTGGTGCGCGGGCTCGACTGCCTCGACGAGACGCCGCTGATCGACGTCAAGCCCGACCGCTGCGAGTTTACCCCGCTGGCCCCGCCGCAGCCGGGCGATTTCGAGACGGAGTAGAATCTCTCCATCGTCATTCCGGGGCGATGCGGAGCATCGAACCCGGAATCCATCGGGCCGCACGGTTCGTGGTGAAATGGATTCCGGGCTCGCGCCAAGAGGCGCGCCCCGGAATGACGGTGGCGCCTATTTCAACGCCGCAATCAGCTTTGCCGCATTCGCCTCCAGCACCTTGCCGTCTTCCTTGAGGCTGGCGGGCGGGAGCAGCGCGACGCCGTCCTTGCGCGGCATCACATGCATGTGGAGATGGAAGACGACCTGGCCGCCGGCGGGCTCGTTGAATTGCTGCACTGTGATGCCGTCGGCCTCGAACGCCTTCATGCCGGCGGCGGCGATCTTGTGCGCCGCGCGGGCGACATGGGCGTAATCGTCCGGCGTGATGTCGAGGATGTTGCGGGCAGGGGCTTTCGGGATCACCAGCGTATGCCCGGGCGAACGCGGCATGATGTCGAGGAAGGCGAGCACGTGCTCGTTCTCGTAGACCTTGTAGCAGGGAAACTCGCCGCGCAGGATCTTTGCGAAGGGGTTGTTGTTGTCGTAGGCGGCGGGCATGGCGGCGTCTCCTCAATTTTATTGCGCTAATGTCTAGGTCGCGACCCAAACGTCAAGCGTCGTCCTCGGCGGTCTTGCGGAACGGGCCGGCTTCGGTGAGTTCGCGGCCGACCTCGGCGACATAATCGCGCTCGCGCCTGAGGTAGTCGGCGATCGCGTTGCGCAGCCCGGGGTCGGCGATGAAATGCGCCGAGTGGGTGGTCTGCGGCAGGTAGCCGCGCGCCAGCTTGTGCTCGCCCTGCGCGCCAGCCTCGACCACCTGCAGCCCGCGTTGAACCGCGAAATCGATCGCCTGGTAGTAGCAGACCTCGAAATGCAGGAACGGGTGGTGCTCGACCGCACCCCAGTTGCGGCCGAACAGCGTGTCCGAGCCGATGAAATTGATCGCGCCCGCGATCCAGCGACCGTCGCGCTTGGCCATCACCAGCAGCACGTCGCGAGCCATGCTTTCGCCGATCAGCGAGAAGAACTTGCGGGTCAGATAGGGCCGGCCCCATTTGCGCGAGCCGGTTTCCATGTAGAACTCGAAGAACGCGTCCCAGGCTTCCTCGGTGATATCGGAGCCGGTCAGCCAGTGGATCGTGATCCCGGCCGCGACCGCCTCGCGCCGCTCGCGCTTGATGGCCTTGCGGTGACGTGAGTTCAGCGATCCCAGGAAATCGTCGAAGGTCTTGTAGCCTTCATTGTGCCAGTGGAACTGCTGGTCGGTCCGCTGCAGGAAACCATGCGCGCCGAGGAACCTGGCCTCGTCCTCGCGGGCGAACGTCACATGCACGGAGGAGGCCTCGGTGGCGTTGCAGAGCGCCCGCAGGCCCCGGGCCAATGCAGACCCGATCACCTCGCGGTCGACGTCGCCCCGGATCAACAGCCGCGGCCCGGTCGCCGGCGTGAAGGGGACGGAGACCTGCAGTTTCGGGTAATAGCTGCCGCCGGCGCGGTGATAGGCCTCGGCCCAGCCGCGGTCGAACACGTATTCGCCCTGCGAATGCGATTTCAGATAGCAGGGCACCACGCCGACGATCCGGCCGTCGAGTTTCGCGACCAGATGCCGGGGGCCCCAGCCGGTGCGTGGACAGGCCGAACCGGAGGCTTCCGCGGCGGCGAAAAAGGCATGAGAAACGAAAGGGTTATAACTCGATCTTGCGACAGCCTGGCAATCGCCTGCGGGGCCGGGCGAGGCCAGGGTGTCGAGCTCGTGAATGCTGTCCGCGTCCGCCTTCGGATTGGCGCAGGCGTCCCATTCGGCCGCCGGAATGGCGCCGATGTCAGCTACAGCTTCCAGGGTGATTTCAGAAGACGCCATCGAGAATGAAGACCGGTGCCTCGTCTGAGCATGAAACTTCCGGAACAGCTGGCTCCACTTCCGGATCATGCTCCGCAATCCGCCATCGCTGATGACGACCAATGCCTGACCAGCCCCTGCAAAGATCGTGCATCGCAGCGACGACTTCAAGGCTGCGAAGGGACATGTCAGGTTCCCGGCACAAACCCTTCAAAGATCATTTGATCGGCGTAGCGCGCCGCGCGTTCGCGCTGCTCCGCCGTCCGCACGGTCCAGGCCAGCAGCGGACAGCCGAACAGGTTGCGGGCGATCCAGGGCGCCGGCGCCGGGAGCTGGTTGACCCAGAAGGCGACGAAATGCGGCTGAGTCTGGAAGCCGTGGCGCAGGTACAGCATGCCGTCGCGCTGCGCCGGCGTCAGCTTGTCCCAATAGCCGTCGTCATAGGTGCGCTGGGCGGTGATGCCGCGCGGCAGCGCCGGCATGATCTCGCGCAGCGCCAGCACCTGGTCGGGGTCGAAGGACATCCCGACCACAGGGCCGGAATAGGAGGCGAGCACCTCGGCCATCCGCCGCACCAGCCTGCGGTCGCCGTCGAAATGGCTCTTCACCTCGACCACCAGCGGGACGCGCCCGGCGACCAGCGCGCAGAGATCGCCGAGCGTCATCATCTGCTCGGACGTGTCCTTGAACCTGACCGCCTTCAGCTCGGCCGCCGTCTTGGTCGCCAAGAGGCCCGAACCTTCAGTGAGGCGACCAAGCGCATCGTCGTGATGCACCATTGCCTCGCCGTCGGCGGTGAGCTGGATGTCGCACTCGATGGCGAAGTTGCCGGCGACCGCGGCGTTGGCCGCGGCCGGCATGTTCTCGATGATGCCGCGCGCGGCATCGTGCAGGCCGCGATGGGCGACCGGTCGCTTGGTCAGCCAATCCGGGGCGCGCATCGCTCAGGCGACTTCGAACACGCCTTCGACTTCGACCGCGGCATCCGCCGGCAATGAGGCGACGCCGACGGTGGTGCGGGCGTGGCGACCCTTGTCGCCGAAGGCTTCGACCATCAGGTCGGAGGCGCCGTTCAGGACCTTCGGCCCGTCGAAGAAGTCGGGCGCCGAATTGATGAAGCCGCCGAGCCGGACCACGCGCACGACCTTGTCGAGGTCGCCGAGCGCGGCCTTGATCTGGGCCAGCAGGTTGATCGCGCAGCCACGTGCCGCCGCCGTGCCTTGCTCGATGGTGACGCCGGCGCCGAGCTTGCCCTTGGCGATCAGCTTGCCCTCCGCGTTGAAACAGACCTGGCCCGAGATGAACAGCAGGTTGCCGCTGCGCACGAAGGGGACGTAGTTTGCGACCGGGGAGGTCGGCTCGGGCAGGGTGATGCCCTGTGATGCCAGCTTCTGTTCGACGGTACCCGCCATCTCTGATCCCCCAATTGAATTGCACGACGCCTGAAACGCACTCAGGGCCAAGTTTGTTTCGATTGTTTCGCCCATCGGGCCGACGGTTGCAAGCGACGGAGAGGTGCAGGCCGGGCGGCCATTGCGTGCGGAATCGCATGGAAAGTTGCCGAAAATGACGGCATCCTCACTCCCGCGTTGCCATTTTGTCAGAGTTGCCCCAGTTGCGGCACAATACCACCGTCACTATTGTGGCGAATCCCTGCCTCCCCGAGGACGAATCATGACCCTGCCGTTTCGGAATCCGTCGCGTGCCCTGGTGCTGACGATCGCCGTTGCCGCAGCATCCGGTCTCGCCCAAGGGCCTGCCGTCGCTGCAAGCGGGCCGTTTCTCGCGCACCAGGCGCTATACGATCTCAGCCTGGTGAAATCGCGTGGCACCAATTCGGTCAGCGATGCGCGCGGGCGCATCCTCTACAATTTCTCCGGCAATTCCTGCGAAGGCTACACCTCCGAATTCCGCCAGGTGTCGGAACTCGACAGCGGCGAGGGCAAGGTGACGCTGTCCGACCTGCGCTCCTCGTCCTGGGAGGACGCCGCGGGCAAGAGCTACCGTTTCAAGATCAGCACACGGATGAACGACAGTGAATCCTCGCCGGTCGACGGTGTCGCCGAGCGCGTCGGCGATCATATCACCGTGAAGCTGACCCAGCCGGTGAAGAAGACGTTCAATCTCGACGGCAACGTGGTGTTCCCGACCGAGCAGATCCAGCACATCATCGCCGCCGCCCGCGACGGTAAATCGGTGCTGGAACAGATCGTCTATGACGGCTCCGACAATGGCGAGAAGGTCTACAACACGTTGACCGTGATCGGCCGGCCGATCGCGGGCGACCGCGCGCCGTCATCGCCCGATCCGTCGACGGCGAGCGATGCGATGAAATCGAT
>CALRXG020000302.1:0-8781 GCA_943372075.1 Bordetella parapertussis
ATAGAGCAGGGCCAGCACCGCGAGCGCCATGACATAGACTTCATATCGATAGAACCAGCCATACTGACCAAAGGCGAGATGTGCGCCGATTGCGGCGAGCGCCGTCGCGCAGACGATCAACGCGCCCCGATCCGAGCGCAGCGGCCACATTGCGCAGGCCAGCGCCAGACCGAGCAGCATCAACCGAAAGCCGGTGGGGTCATCGAAGCTGGCGGCGAGATTGTGGAGGATGGGAGCGAACGCCGCGGTTCCCTCATACGCCGTCTCGGCGACATGCGACTTGAGCAACACCGAGCTCGGCAGAAGCGGGAGGCCCAGCGAAGCCATCCGCGCGAAGTACCCAGCGAACGCGCAGGCGATCGCGATGGCGGCACCGCCTGCAAAGCGACGCTGGCCGAGCAGCGCGAATCCCGCGATCGCTGCCAGCGCAAAGGCCGCGCCCTCGAAACGAATGAGTGGCAGCAGCACGAGCGCGATGAAATGCACAGAGGTCGGCGACCGCCCACGCGCGGCTTCGGTGAGGCCCCCGAAGGTCACGACCGTGGCCCAGACGTGAAGACTGTGCTCCATGCCGGTCAACGGCAAGGCAATCGCGCTCGACGAGAGAATCGCCAGCAATGCGATGAAGACGCAGAGCGGCTTCTCGCGCTCAGGATCGAGCAGGCCCGCCGTTTCGAGAATGCGCAGGAAGGCCACGACCGTGCCGGCCGCAGCGGCGGCGTTGATCAAAAGCGGGCCAAATGCCCCGAGATGCAGTGCCTCGGTCACGACCAGCAGATAGGGCCAGATGATCGAAGAGCTCGGCGACGAGTATTCGGACGCGTTGACGCCGTAACCGCCGGACCGGATGTGATCGGCGACGGCGAGATGGATGTAGGGATCATCCAGGGTGAAGATCAGCCGACCATCGCAGAGTATGACGCTGCAGATCAGCGCCGCCGCGAACAGGCCGAGCCACAGCAATGCCGTCAGCAGCGGGACGCTTTGCCAGATCGCGGCGGATCGCGGCAACGGCGCGCGGTCTGCAGCGACGCCGGACATCAGATGCGCATCCGTTTGAAGATCGCCTCCGGCAGCGCGCAGATCAAGGCCATCACCAGCTGAAAACGTCTCGCTACGTAGATCACGTCACGCGGCTTGGTGACGTCGGCCCGGAAGATGTCCTCGGCGACCCGATCCGGATCGACGGTGAGCGGCGCCGGCAGCTTCATATGCGCCGTCATCTTGGTGCGCACGAAGCCGGGCTTGACGGTGACGACGCGGACCTTGCCCGCCAGCGCCAGGCGGTTGCGCAGGCCGGACAGGAATTGCGAGAAGCCGGCCTTGGCCGCGCCGTAGTAGTAGTTCGAGGCCCGGCCACGGTCGCCGGCGACCGAGCTGACCCCCACGATGGTTCCCGAGCCACGCTTCTCGAAAGCTTGCGCGAACTGTTCGAGCAGCAGGCTCGGCGCCTCGAAATTCGTGCGCATGATCGTCGTCGCGAGCTCCGGATCGGTCTGGGCCCGCAGCTGATCGCCGAGCTCTCCGACGACGCACACGACGGTGTCGGGAAGCACGGGAAGGGTGGCGATGAAGCCGGCCAGTTGCGCGGTCTGCAGCACATCCAGCGATTGGACCGACGTCTCGACGCCGCTTCGCGTTCCGATATCGTCCGCATTGCGCCGGGCCGCCTCGAGATCGCGGGCGGCGAGCATCACGCGCCAGCCTTCCTTGGCGTAGCGCAGCGCGGTCGCGTGCCCGATATCCGAGCTGCCGCCAATCACCAGAATTGATCGTGTGCCGGTCATCAAATTCCAAGCCGTGCTGAAAGGTGAGATGCAAGGCGCGTATTCGCGCCGGTCTGCTGACGGATATCCCGCAGGGCCGCAAGGCCGGGATATCCGGATTCGAATGTCGTGCGCGACTGTCGCGCGTCCTTGGCGAGGTAAAGCCGGCCGCCGGCCTCGACCACCAGCGCGTCGAGCTGGTCGAGAAACGCGAACAGCGTGGCGGTGACGGGGAAATCCATCGTCAGCGTGTAACCGCGGAGCGGGAACGACATCGGCCCGCCGCCCTCGCCGAGCTGCTTGAGCACGGCAAGAAACGACGCATCGCCGCGCCGGGAGACCCGATCGAGGATTTCGGCGAGAACGGTGCGCGCGCGGCCTTGCGGGATCACGCACTGATACTGCACGAAACCGCGGCGCCCGTAGATCCTGTTCCAGTCGGCGATCGCATCGAGCGGAAAGAAGTAGGGATCCCAATGCACCAGCCGATGTTCGCCCTGATGCGCGGCGCCGCGGCGGAAGTACAGCTCGTTGAACGCCCGCATCGACGCCCGATTGAGCAGCCATCCGGGAAACAGTTCCGGGACCGACAGCCGCTGGTAGCGTGGGCGCGGGAACGGCTCGAGGTCGGGTCCGAGCATGTCCTTGTCGCGGCGCGTGGCGTGCTCGGCCAGATAGACCAGTGACCGTCCAAGCGCTGTGCCGCGCGCGAGGCAGTCGATCCAGGCCACCGAATAGGTGGTCGATGCGCTGCCTTCCAGCTGATCGATCGCCGCATCGAGATTGCCGGCGACGCGGGTGTCCTGCCGCAGCCAGCCGGTCTCGATCGGCAGCAGACGCAGCGTCGCATCGAGGATCATGCCGGTCAGGCCCATGCCGCCGAGTGTCGCCGCGAACAGCGCAGCGTTCTCCGAGCGTGAGCAGGTGACGATCTCGCCGCCCGGCAGCGCGAGGCGGAACGACTCGACGATGGTGCCGAAGCCGCCATCGCGATGATGGTTCTTGCCGTGGACGTCGGCCGCAATCGCGCCGCCAACCGTCACGAATTTGGTGCCCGGCACGACTTTAAGGAAGAAGCCTCGCGGCTCGAAAGCCGCCAGGATGTCGGCGATGGTCACGCCGGCTTCCACGGTCAGTTGGGCAGTCGCAGCGTCGAAGCTGCGCATCCGGTTCAGGCCGCGCAACGAGATCGTGGATTGCGCGCCGATCGCCGCATCGCCATAGGCGCGACCTGCACCACGCGCGATGACGCCGGTCCGCGCCAGCAGATGGTCGCGCGCGCCGGCGGGCGTCTGCGGCGCCAGCAATTCGGTCGGCACTTTGGGATAGTTGCCCCAGCCGGACAGGCCAATCCCCTCAGGGCTGCAAGCCGCCATCGCGCGTCCTGGCAATACAGCTGCCGGCATCGCTAGATGGCGGCAAGCATGATGACGCCGATCGCGCCAAGGGCGACCCAGCTGGCGCGATCCTTCAGCGCGAACGTCACCGGATCATCGTCGATCAATCCGCGCTGCGCGAACAGCATCACGCGGCCGATCCAGTACATCAATATCGGACAGCCGGCCCAGAGCAGCTGCGGATGGCTGTAGAGCGCGCGAACCGTATCGGACGAGATGTAGAGCGTGAAGATCACGACCGCATTGAAGCCGGATGCTGCCGCAAGGATCGCGACCATC
Source organism: Bordetella parapertussis (assembly GCA_943372075.1). Lineage (GTDB taxonomy): Bacteria > Pseudomonadota > Alphaproteobacteria > Rhizobiales > Xanthobacteraceae > Bradyrhizobium. The sequence continues at coordinate 3,443 of CALRXG020000302.1, forward strand.
GACTTGTCGTCGACCTGGTAGCCGCGCGCGGCGAGCACAGCGCCGTCCGGCTGGCTGGCGAGCTCGATGTAGCGCTTCACCAGTGCCAGCGACATGAAGATGAACAGTGAGAATGCCAGCAGCCATTCCGATATCGGCACGTCGATGGCGACCGCGCCGCCGATCACGCGAACGGTGTAAAGCGTGGCCAGCACGACCACGTCGACGGTCGCGATGCGTTTGAGCCAGAACGAATAGGACGTGGTCAGCACGAAATAGCCGAGAAGCACACTGCAGAACTCGGCCGATATCGAGAGGGCGATCGCGAACGCCACGGCCAGCACCAGCGCCATCGCACCCACGGCCTGCGACGCCGGGATGACGCCGCTTGCGATCGGACGGTTGCGCTTGGTCGAATGCGCACGATCGGCCTTGATGTCGAGCAGATCGTTCAGGATGTAGGCGGCCGACGCGCAGAGCGAGAACGCGACCACGGCAAGCAGCGACGTCGCGGCCGATGCGAGCGTGAATTTGTGCGCGGTCAGGAGCGGCACCAGCACCAGCGCGTTCTTGGCGTATTGATGCACGCGGAACAGTTTCAGCCAGTTGCGCACGCTGGCGCGCGGAGGCTGCGCCGGCTCGGATCGCTCGGGGCGCACCACGCGCGACGCGGAACCGGGCAACGCCACCGTCGCGCTGCCGATGTAGTCAAAACCCTGATTGAGCAAGGGCGGCAGTTGTTCGTGCGGCGCCGCCGGCGATTGGTCGCCCGGTCCGGCGCCCCATGCGGTGAAGACGCCGAGATGCCCCGCGACCGCGCTGACGAACGGCTCGGGATAGGTTTCCGAGCACAGATAGACCGGGCGCCCCTCGCCCAGCACCTGCAACAGCAACGTCACGACGTCGTGGTCGAACCGTGCACCGGACGGATCGAAACCCGGCGCAGCGCCATGCCCCGGTCCCGCTTCCGGTCCAAACACCGCGGCGATTGCGCGAAAGCGGGTGCTCAGCCCGGCGATCCCCAGCGCAAACGCGCTTTTCGGGACCATCACCTCGTCGATGTCGACGACGAGCGGCCGGAGCTTTGAACGCGGCGGATCGCGAGCGGCGTCGCCGTCCCTCTGCTCAACCCGTTCTGGAACGCTCGCTCGCATGCGCGTGGTCTTCCGGTGCCCCGCCCCATTGTCCCGGGCTTTCCCTAATTTGGGATGAACTCGGTGGGGAGCTTTGGGGGCCGGACGCCGGGGGGCCGATCGCACCGCGGGCGCACGTCTGGCGCGATTTGGCGCCGTCAGGCGGAGAATGGCGATCCCGGGAAGACTCGAACTTCCGACCTACGGTTTAGGAAACCGTTTTCAGACTAATTATTTCAATGACTTAATCAAGTCGTGTTGCAGATATGTTGCCCAGACGAACCATCCACCCACCCCCGGACATCAATTCGTCTCAGGCTGGGACCGGCCGCTTCGCGCCAGAAGTCGCCGCTCGATGCGAATAAAGAGGCGGAGGTCTATCTTCTAATGTCGACCCCGCTGACTCCGACGCATGGAAAAGGCACCGCCGCTTGTCATTTGACAAGATGGCCCTACCTTCAAAGCCATAGACAAGGAGATCCGAGATGCCCAACGCTCCATCTGCAAATGCTCCGTCAGCTTCCTCGATTCCCAACGACGACCCCGGTCGGACCCTGACGGTAGCCGATCCCGATGGTGCCGGCGTGCCGCATGTCTCGGTCGCCGGCGGCACCTACACGGTCTTGGTGTCGGGCGCGCAAACCGCAGGCCGCTATTGCCTGGTCGACATGCTGGTGCCTGCTGGCGGCGGGCCCCCGCCGCACCGTCACGACTTCGAGGAAATGTTCACGCTGCTCGAAGGCGAACTCGAATTCACCTTTCGTGGAAAGTCGTACACAGTGCGCGCGGGGGCGACCGTCAACGTTCCGGCCAACGCCCCGCACGCGTTCAAGAACGTGTCCGGCAAGACGGCCCGTATGCTCTGCATGTGTACGCCGGCTGGACAGGACGAATTCTTCCTGGCGGTCGGATTTCCCGTCGAAGGCCGCGCATCGCCACCGCCGAAGCCGACCCCCGAAGAGGTCGCCGAGAAAGGCAAACTGATTGCGGCGCTATTGCCGAAATACCGCACCGAGATGGTGAAGATGTGAGGCGCGACGGACGCAGCCGATATTCGGAGCGGCAGCTTTGCGCCAATAGCTGCCCCTGCCGAACGGCAACAGGCTGAAAATGGCTCTCAAACGCTGGCGCGCCCCGCGATTTGGCACATTTCTCTGTCATCAATTGCAGTCTAGACGTTTATAGGAATGTTATTGAAATACACAGGCCTGAGGTGGATATGGATAACTCGGATTTCTGCGAGAAGGCACAGTGACAAACCCTTCGGACGGTTTGCCTGGATCATCACTTGTAGATCTGGGATAGTCTGATTTCTTCGGCGACCAGCTCTTACCGGATGAGGCACGCGCCCTGCCGGTACGCATCTCCAACATTCATCGAACGCGTATTTCGGGGATTTCGCAAATTGGTTTGATCAGACTGGTGCTGCCGGCCCGTAGCAACACTGGTGATTTTGCCGTCGGTGACTGGGTGCTCGCCGAGCCGCAGACGTTCTCGATGCAACGCCGCCTAGCGCGGAAGACGGTGCTGAAGCGGCGCACCGAGGGGAATGCGGCACCCCAACTCGCCGGCGCTAACATCGACACGTTGTTTATCGTCACATTATGCAACGCGGAGTTCAACGTGGCCCGGCTGGAACGCTTCGTAGCACTGGCCAATGAAGCCGGTATCACGCCGGTGATTTTGCTAACCAAAGCCGACCTTATCAAGGATGCTGGGTCATATCTTGAGCAGGCAGTTGCTCTGCAACGCGGGCTGCCGGTGGTAGTCTGCAATCCCCGTAATGGTCACGCCGCCGGTGACCTGCATGCCTGGTGCGGTGGAGGACAGACGGTGGCGCTGGTCGGCTCATCGGGAGTGGGAAAGTCCTCCATGGTGAACGCGCTGGCGGGTGTGGCACCGGACCAGCTTCAACAGACCGGGAGCATTCGAGAGCATGATGCCCAAGGCCGTCACACGACCACCTCACGCTCGCTTCATGCGATGTCGAGCGGGGGCTGGGTAATCGATACGCCGGGAATGCGGACGCTCCACGTCAGTGACGCCGCTGCGGGTATTGATGAGTTGTTCGCAGAAATCACCGAGCTCGCCCCGCTCTGCAGGTTTCGCGATTGCACGCACGCTCACGAACCGGGCTGCGCGGTCAGCACCGCAGTATCCGGCGGCACACTGAACCCGGAGCGTGTGGCCCGCTGGCGCATGATGGTGGCGGAAAACCGCAGCAATACGCCTAAACCGATAAAGCCGGGCGGCAGCAGGCCCACCGTCCTCCGCCATAGTAAATCGCACCTAGAAGACGACTAGCTTCACATCTTCCCGATCGACGATAGATCGAAGTGATGCTAATGACGGCTTCGCGCCAGAAGCGGCCGTCCATCCGCCCTCGACGGTCACGGCTTGGCCTATCTGCAAGAAGATCAGGTGAACGGCCAGCTCGCCGCCGGCAAATTGGTGCACGCAATCGCCGATTTGTGTCCGTCGTTTTCGGGCTATCACCTCTACTATCCGAGCCGCCGCCAGAACTCGCCGGCATCCTCGCTGCTTGTCGAGGCGTTACACTACCGGAGCTGACTCCGAAACCGGGCAGCGGAATCAAATGATGAGACTTCGTCGATCACATGGGCTAACTTAAACTATCAAGCAAGCATTCGGGAGCCCGATTGTGACTGCGCTGCGAATTGCACACAAAACCGTCTATCGGTTCAACGACCCGGTGAACCTCGCCCCGCATCGATTGATGCTTCGTCCTCGCGAAAGTCGAGAACTTCGCCTGATCTCACATGAATTGAATATCTCGCCGGTCGCGGCGACCACATGGGCAAATGATGTATTCGGCAACGCGGTCGCTGTGGCTTCTTTTACCACCATGGCCTCCACTCTCGTTATCGACAGCATCGGTGAAATCTTGCTGAATGCCACGGCTTGGCCGGTTTTCGATATCGCGGCATCGGCCATCTCCTATCCATTCCGCTACTCCGACGACGAATGGACTGACCTCGGGTCGTTGACCATCGCGCAATATTCGGATCGAGGCGACCGATTGCAAACATGGGCAAGAAGTTTCATTCGCAGCAATCCGACCGATACATTGTCTCTGCTCAAGGACCTGAACACCGGTGTCGCGCAATACGTTCAGTATCAGAGCCGTGAAGTCGAGGGGACCCAATCGCCCAACGAGACCCAAGAGCGAGGTTGGGGTTCGTGCCGCGACTTTGCGGTGTTGTTTACCGAAGCCGCACGCAAGCTCGGCTTCGGCGCCCGTCTCGTCTCGGGCTATCTGCACGATCCCAACCACGAGCTTGTGGGGTCGGCCGAGGCGGGCTCGACCCACGCTTGGGCCGAGGTATTCGTACCTGGCGCGGGCTGGATCACTTTTGACCCCACTAACCGAAGCGTGGGCGGCTGCAATCTGATCCCTGTTGCAGTTGCTCGTGATATCAACCAGTGCACGCCGGTGTCCGGCAGCTTCTTTGGTGGAAGAGATAGTTTTCTGAGCATGGACGTGACTGTGTCCGTTACCTCATAACAAACAGCGTTCAAATCACAATCAGCCTTCACCGCGTGCCAACAAACCCGCATCAGTTCTTCGACGCCTCTCGACCAGCCAGGACGGGCTGGGCCCGGCACTGGCCGATCACGCTTGGGCGTGACGACGTCGTGAATCCCACCCAGTGGATTGCGCCCGGTCGATTCAAGAAGACGTTTTTCACTGGTGCTCACTGGCGCGAGAGAAAACTAGTCCTCGTTGTAGCGCTCGATGGTGAGCGTCGGCGCGCGTTCGATATCGGTTTAGACCTGCGCTTGTGCCGCGAAAGGCATCGCGGCAAACGCCGTTGTGAAAGCAACACCCTGCCTTATTCTCCACAACCGGTCAGATGAAACGCAACGACCTGATTGGGCATACGCAGTCGCTTTACTAAAGCTCTGTCGAGAGGAAATGACGAGCTACAATACGGAACAAGCTTCTACGCAACGCATCCTGCATGCACCTCGTCACTCCGGCTAGGCGCACTCCAAACGGCGGGAGCGAAGCCGGACGCCGCTTAAGTCGGGATTTCTCGCTCCACGAAAAGTCACAAAGAATCTTTTCAGAACGGAACGGCGAACATGTCGATCCGCGACGCATTGTAACTAGCGGTGGTGTGCCGGCCGCTGTGGGACACGGGCTCTCCATAGGCACTCAACAACCACATCGGACTGTAACTGCTTGGTTGCCATTATTTCTGC
>CALRXG020000303.1:0-8756 GCA_943372075.1 Bordetella parapertussis
GCGAAGCTTCCCTCGGGGGTGCCGATGCCCCGCACCGCGGAGCCGACGATCAGCAGCATCGACTGCGTCACGATCAGGCTGAGGCCCCAGGTGGCGAGCAGCGAGTCGAGCGGGCGCTTGTAGAAGCGCCGCACGATCAGCAATTCGACGATCATGCCGATGATCCCCGCGGTCAGCGCCGCCAGAATCTGGGCGATCGGCAGCGGCACGCCGAGATTCACCAACCCGACCGTCACATAGGCGCCGCACATGATGAACTCGCCATGCGCCATGTTGATGACACCCATCATGCCAAACACGATGGCAAGCCCGGCCGCCGACAGGATCAGGAACGCGAAGACGTCGGCGAACTGATAGAATACCGAGAAAAGTTCAGCCGACATTCCGGTCTCCGTGATCACGGCGCCGCATCATTGCGGCGCCGGCTCGGTTCAAAGCCCTGACTGATAGCACCAGCAAGATTCGTGCCCGTGCGTCACGACTTGTTCGGAAGATGACTTGGCGTGTACTGATCCTTGTCGTTCTTCTTGGTGAGGTCGCAGCCGATCTCGCCAAGCCAGTACGGCTGAATCGTCCCGTAATCCTTCTCGACGGTCACCTCATGCTTGGGACCGACCGAGATCAGGCGCATGCGGTGCGAGGTGTGCTGGCTCTTCGGATCGATGCAGACCTTGCCTTCGGGCGCGTCGATGCAGGCGTCGCCGGACGCGATCACCTTGCGCATGTCCTCGAGCTTGGTCGACTTCGCCTTCTCGACCAGCGTCTTGTACATGTAGAGCGCGTTGTAGGCGTTGTAGCCCATGTCGTTGATGTAGAGCTCGTCGGGGAACTTGGCGTGCCAGCGCTTCTTGAAGTCGTTGGCTTCGGGCGTGTCGATCTCCTCGAACCAGTTCGCGGTGGCGTGCATGTTGTTCAGCGCCGGCGGCTTGAAGCGCTTGTGTTCGAAGCCGAGCATGATCTTGATCGACGAGCCCATCGGCAGATTGAGGTTGGCTGCGGCGGCCTGCTCGAAGAATGAGTCCTGTGCCGCACCGACATTGATCGTCAGCAGCCAGTCCGGCTTCGCCTTCTGGATGTTCTGGATGGTCTGCGCGAACTGCGAGACACCGAGCGGAATGAACTCCTCGCCCACGACCTCGCCGCCAAGGTCCTTCATGATCTTCCGGTTCCATTCCGCCGAGATCTGGCCGAAATTGTAGTCCGCGGCGATGACATAGACCTTCTTGCCGAACTTCTGGACCATCCATGGAATCAGGGTCGAGAACTGCTGCTCCGGCACCGCGCCCATGCTGATCATGTTGGCGTCGCAGACACCGCCTTCATACTGGTTGGTGTAGAAGTACGGCGTCGTGGTGCGATCCACGATCGGACGCAATGCCTCGCGCGAAGCCGAGGTGATGCCGCCGATCAGCACGTCGACCTTGTCGCGGTTGAGCAGCCGCCGGCCGAACTCCTGATAGCGGGCGTTGTCACCTTGGGGATCAAGGTGGATCAATTCGATCTGCCGCCCGAGAATGCCGCCGCTCTTGTTGATCTCCTCGACTGCCAGCTGCGAGCCGTGCAGCTTCGGCATGCCCATGAACGCCAGATCGCCGGAGACGTCCTCCAGCAAACCGACTTTCAGCGGCGGCTCGGCTGCCCGCGCGGCACCGATCACCGCCGTTCCGAGCATTGCACCGAGCAAAGCCATTCCCAATATTCGCCCCGAGTTCATCGCGATGTCCCCTGTCAATGAAGGATGTTGGAATTCACGCCTTGAGGTAATTCTTCAGGATCGAGGCCCCCATCGTGTATTTGGGGTCGACCATGTTGCCGAGCCGCATGCGGCCGGCCTGGCTGAGCAGCATGTAGGCGTCGATCTCATCGAAGCCGTAGTCGGCGCTCATCCACCGCACGAGCTCGCGATAGGCGATCCGCGCCGCATCTTCGAGCGGGCGGGCGCTGCCGATCGTCATGATGAAGTCGGCCGTCTCGAGCCGCGGCCAGGCAAAGCTCCAGTTCTTGATCAGGTCGATCTGCAACGTCACGGTCGCGCGCTGTTCAAGCGCGACGCCCGAAAGCTCGCCATCGCCCTGGGTGGCGTGACAGTCGCCGACATAGAGAAGCCCGCCTTCGGTATGGACCGGAAAATAGATGATCGCTCCAGGCGCGACGTCGGGCAGGTCCATGTTGCCGCCATGGTAGTCGGGCTGCAGCGAGGAGATCGCCTCGATCTCGGGCGACACGCCGATCGTCCCGATGAAAGGCTCATAGGGCAGCGTGATCTTGTCGTTCCAGCGCACGCCGTTGCGATCGACATGCAGCTTCTTGACGCGCTCGGGCAGTGGCGGATTGAGCAAGGCCGTGGACGCAGTGCCGACCAGGCCGCCGAACTCCGGGATGATGCAGGTGGTGCCGGCCGGCTGAGCACCGCGGGTTTCGACGTCGCGGATGTAGACGGCGAGACAGTCGCCCTTCTTGGCGCCCTTGACCGCGATCGGCCCGCATTGCGGATTGAGGTAGGGGAAGTTCAGCTTCGCCGTCGGGCTGTCGCTTTCGCTGGTCAGCACGCCGCCAAAGGCGTCTTCGGTCTCGACGACGACCACCCCGCCGGGATCGATCGACAGGGTCGGCTTGGCGTAGGGTCCATAGACGTAATGGAAGCCGCCCTGCTGCTCGATCGTCAAACTATGGGTCGTGCCGGTCGCGCCCTTGGCGACGGCCCGCCTGGCCATGATGGAACTCTTCAACCAGTCTTCGGTCATGCGGATGGCTCCTCAACTCAGATCGCGGGATGGCGCTTGTGCCAGTCGGTGACGCGCTGGAACGCATCGCCCGCGCGAACCAGCCCTGCTTCGTCGAAGTGACGGCCGACGAACTGAAAAGCCACCGGACCGCCATCCGGCGCGAAGCCGCCGGGAAGCGTCACAGTCGGGCTGCCGGTCATGTCGAACGGACAGGTGAAGCGCAGCAGCCCGGTAATCAGCGAGGGGTCCTCACCGAGCGTTGCCATCTTGGCCAATGTCGGCGCGGCGAATGCCTGGGCCGGGACCGCGATGAGATCGACCGTCTCGAACAGCAGCCGCACCGCGCCGCGGAACGCTTCGCGCCGCAGCACGATCTTCTGATAGTCCATGCCGGATTGCGCCCGACCGAGGTCGAGCAGCCCGGCCAGCCCCGGACCATATTCATCCTTGCGCGCCGGATAGGTTGCCTCATGCGCGACGGCGACCTCGATGCCGCACAGCGGAAACCAGTCGTCGATCACGGCCTTGGCATCGGGGAACGTGATGTCCTTGATCGTCGCGCCGAGATCGGCCGCGACACGCAGGCCTTCGCTGAGCACCTTGCCCGCGACGTCGTCGGTGCCCTCGCTGGTCCAGCGCCGATCGATCCCGATCGTCACGCCGCGCAGGTTTCCGGACAGGCCGGCGAGATAGTCCGGCACCGGTAGCGGCACCGACGTCGTGTCCTTGGGGTCCTGCCCGGCGATCACGGCAAGCATTGCACCGCAATCGGCCGCGCTCCGCGCCATCGGCCCGATATGATCGAGCGTCGCCGCGAGCTCGAAGGCGCCGTAACGGCTGACGCGCCCCCAGGTCGGCTTCAGCCCGGTGATGCCGTTGGCAGCCGAAGGAAAGCGGATCGAACCGCCGGTATCGGTTCCGAGCGAACCGAAGCAGAGACCCGCCGCGGTGGCGACGCCGGAACCGCTCGAGGACGCACCAGGCCACAAATCGGCGTTCCACGGGTTCTTCGGCGGATCGATCTTCGGGTGATGATCGGCGTAGGCGCCCTCGGTCTGCTGCAACTTGCCGAGAATAACAGCGCCGGCATCCTTCAGCCGCGCAACCACCGTGGCGTCCTCGCTCGGCCTGAAGTCGCGATGGATCGTCATGCCGTGCGCGGCCGGCGCCCCCTTGGCCCAGCACAGATCCTTGACCGCGATCGGCACGCCGTGCAGCGGCCCCTTGATCTTGCCCGATGCAATCTCCTTCTCGGCCGCGGCTGCTTCGGCGAGCGCTGCGTCGCCCATCACGTACGCGTAGCTCTTGAGCTTGCCGTCGAGCTGCCCGATCCGGCCGAGCATCGCCTTGGTCACCTCGACCGGCGAGAGCTGCTTCGCCTGGATTTGCTTCCCGACCTCAATCAGGCCGAGATAGTGAAGATCAGTCATCGTTTCTCATCCCCGCACTTGACATGACGCAAGCGCAGGCACTGCCCAACACCGCGCATGCGCCTCCGGCTTGGCGACGCGGATGCATCGCCAATTTGTTTGGCAGCAAACGAGAAAAGCCACCCGCCCCTCCGAAACGAAGGTGACGAATGGCCCGAATGCCGCGGCTATGAACTATCGCGAGGGTCCAGGATCGAACGGAGCACTCTGCGCGGCGATCGGGACGTCATCGGCCAGATCGACGCGCGCAAGGTTCGACAGGTAGCCCTGTAGGAGAAAATTCTAAGGAGATGTGCAGCGCGTTGTCAACGAGGCAGGCTGCACAAATTTCGCGAGGTGCATGCGCAGCAATTCGGCATGACCTCTTGCGCCCGCATCTGCGAAGATGGTTTCCTTCGTGCCTCGCACCGAAAGTCGTCGATGACAAAGCCGTCCATTCCCGTTGGCATCATCTGCTCGCAGCACGGGCCCTATCAGGCGATGGGACGCGAGCTGCTGAAGAGCACCATGATGGCCGTCGACGAGATCAACAGCCAGGACGGGTTCGACTTCTCGATCTCGGCGCATGTCCGCGATCCCCGCGGAATCGTTTCCGAGTATCACACCGCCTGCGACGATCTCATTCGCAACGTCGGCGTCGAGCACATCGTCGGCTGCTACACCTCGGCATCACGCAAGCAGGTATTGCCGATCGTCGAGCGCACCGACCGCCTGCTCTGGCATCCCGCCCGCTACGAAGGGTTCGAATGCTCGGACAACGTCATCTATGTCGGCGCATCGCCCAATCACAATGTGCTGCCGCTGGTGCGTTACGTGCTGGACAATCTGTCGCGCGAGATCTTCTGCGTGGGCTCCAACTATGTCTGGTCGTGGGAGACCAATCGCGTCACGCGCGAGCTGGCGACCGCGGCCGGCGGCCGCATACTCGCCGAACGATTGCTCGAGCTTGGCGAAAGCGCCGTCGGTCACATCGTCGACGAGATCGTGCGCCGCAGGCCGCCGGTGGTCTTCAATACGCTGGTCGGCAGTTCGAGCTACGATTTCATTCGCGCCTTTCACGCCGCGACCACGGCGGCCGGCCTCGCGATTCCGATGGTCAGCTGCAGCCTGTGCGAGCCGGAGCTCAAGATCGTCGGGCCGGCGTCGGCCGGATGCATCACGTCGTCGGCCTATTTCGAAAGTATTCGCCTGCCCGAGAACCAGACCTTCGTCGCGCGCTGGAAGGCGCGCTACGGCGACCACTCCAGCCCGTCAGTGGACGGGCAGTCCGCCTATGTCGCGGTCTATCTGCTGGCCCGCGCGCTGCAGCGCGCCGGCACGTCCGATATCGGCGAGGTGCGGCGTGCCGCGGCCGGCCATCGCTACAATTCGCCACAGGGGCCGGTCTGGATCGACGGCAGCAACAACCACTGCGTCCTGACGCCGCGGCTCGCCGTCTCCAACACCGATGGACAGTTCGACATCTTCTGGGAAGCTGAAGCGCCGGTCAGACCGGATCCTTATCTGACGCAGCTCGACACCGCTGCCAGCCCCGCACGGGATGGAACGTTGCCGAACGCGCCGCATCTGCGGGTTGTGAAATGAGCAAACCGTCATCGTTTTCGCTGCGCGGACGCAGGGCGCTGGTCGCCATCAAGGACGAGCGCGATGCCTCGATCGTCAGGCGCCAGTTCGAGCGTCTCGGGATCGATATCGTCGCATGGGAGCCCGGTGCCGATATCACCTGGCGGCCCGACGTGACGTTGATCGACGACGAGTTCCTGCCGCTCGCCTCGCCTGCACAGCGCGCCGCGCTTGGGCGCAGCCCGGTCATCGCCCTGCTCGGCACCGAGACGCCGAGCCGCCTCAAGCTGGTGCTCGAGCTCGATCCGGCATCGTTCCTGGTCAAGCCGCTGCGCTCGGCCGGCATCTATGCCGCGCTCGTGCTCGCCTTCGAGCGCAGCGAACGCAGCAATGAGCTGAAGCAGCAGGTGCTCAAGCTGGAGCAGCGGCTGCGATCCCGCCGTGTCGTGCTCGCCGCGGTGCTGCAGGTCATGCACACGCACGCGCTGGCGGAGCCGGCGGCCTTCGCGCTGATCCGGCGCGCCGCGATGGAGCAGCGCAAGACCATCGAGGAGCTCTCGGCCGAGATCACGGCAAAGGGCTCCCTGCCCCGGGCGGCCGGCTAACCGGCATCGCCAAAGCCCGGCTCAAGAACGGGCATGATGGGTATGTGCGGCGATCAAGCACGATTGCCCTGCCGCCGCAGCCACGCGCCGCCAAAACATCGAAAACAACCCCATGCAAAGCAGCCGGCGGCTGCGGGCGTCCGACGGAGCGGCTTGACACGTCGGGCAACTCAGGGATATATTTCCAATATTCCGAAATCATGAAAGCGCCACTCGCCCGCAAATGCGGGCCGAGATGAAGCGGAGCCTGCTCGCTTCAAAGTCAAGTTCACCGCGCGCCAGCTCTTGGTTTGAGCATGATCGCTTCGGAAAACCGCTTCGCACTTTTCCGGATCATGCTTCAATTCACAACCTGACGACGCTCTTCCGGCGTCAGCTTCTTCATCTGCTCCGCGCTCAATTGGCCGTCGCCGATCAGCTGGAACGCGCTGTTCGGGTCGTACTGGCTCTGCTTGTCGCTGCCGCGCCGCTTTGGCTCGTCGCTGCCATCACCGCCGCCATAGCCGAGCACTTCGACGATGATGACGGACGGCTGATCATTGGTACGCGGCGGCGGCGCCGCCGCCTGCTGGGCCGCGGCGCCGGCGGTGTTCGAAGCTTCGCTCAAGGCGCCCATGTTGGGCGCCTGGACCACCGGCACGCCGATCACGCCGCCTTGCGCCTGGATGTTGGCGGCGTTGACGATATGCAGCGCCGCGATGTTGACGAAGCTCGACGCGCGGATGCCGGCCTCGCCCGCATCGACGGTGCCGAGCGGCGCGATCAGATCGACCGTCCCGCGCTGCACTTCCGGGATCGGCTGCAGGGTTGCGATACCAGCGCCGCTCGACGGCACCACCGGCGATATCGTGACATTGCCGTAGCTGTCATAGGCCCGGTTCGGCGGTGTATAGAGCACCGTGGTCTCGGCGGCGCGGCAGCGGTCGGGCTCTGTTGTCCCGCCGCGGCATCGGTGCCGGCGCCAAGCATGCAAAGACAGATCAAAACGCGTAGCCGACGAGCGTCTGAGGGGCGCCCTGCCAAGCCCCTCGAAAGATATCCAATACTCATCGCATCCGCGTCGATTGTTTCCCGGGCGGGTCACTGTGTCCAATCTGCAACGTTAGCGCCGAAGTGTGACAGCGGTGCGTAAGCCGCTGCGCGAGGGTCCGACCCGCACTGGAGCGGCAGCCCGCGCTATTTCTTCAGCTCCGCATAGAGCTGCATCACGCGTTGCGGCAGCACGTCGATACGCGGCACGCGAAGTGCGTGGCGTGCGCCGAAGATGCGATCGAGCTGGGCAAATCGCCCCTCCCCGATGCCGAAGGCGAACAGATCGGTGCCGCGCCGACGCAACTGCTGAGCGGCACGGCGCGCGTCCTCGACCAGATATTGCGGGTCCGGGACATCGACGTCGGACGGCTCGCCATCGGTGAGGACGAGCAGCACCTTGCGGAACGCACGGCGTCCCGCGAGATAGCCCCCCGCGTGCCGCAGCGCCGCGCCAAGCCGGGTGGAATGGCTGCTGCCGAGACCGGCGAGCCGCGACCGAATGACGGCATCCATCGGCTCGTCAAAGCCCTTGATGCGCAGATAGCCGACGCGCTCGCGGCCGTCGGAGCTGAAACCGTGCACCGCGATCGCATCATTGGCGGCCTCGACTGCCGCCGCCATGATCGCGGCGGCCTTGCGCTCGACATCGAGAACCGTGCGGCCGCGGCGGTCGCGGTCGGCAGTCGATTGCGACAGGTCGAGCAACAGCAGGATGGCGAGATCGCGCGGCCCCGGCGCATCGCGCTGGTAGACCCTGGGCTCGCTGATACTGCCGGCGCGCCGCTCGATCGATAGCGCAATCGCGGCGTCGATGTCGAGCGCTTCGCCGTCGCGCTGGCCCTTGTGCCTGACCCGCCGGCCGATCGACGCATCGCGCGTCATTCTCGTGATCCAGCGAACCGTTTCCGCGTCGGTCGGCGGATCGAAGGATTTCACGGAGGCGACGGCATCGGTCTCCAGAATGGTGGTCCAGTCGGCCCGCTCGGCCCGCGCGGCATAATCCCATTCCGGATAGGTTGCGGCCGGAAATCCATCGAGCAACGTGACCGCGCTGGGCTTCGCACGCAGCGTCTCGTCGGGCCGGGCATTGTCGTCGGTGGAGCGTCCATCCGCGTCGTCGCGCCGTTCGATCCGGACCGAATCGACCGCGAGTTCGATGGTCTCGGTCGGGCTGTCCGGTTGATCGCCAAAATCCCACAGCGCCAGATTGTCGTCGCGATAGGCCGGTTCGACCACATAGCTCCTGGCGTTGAACTGCAACCGCATCTGCCCGATGTCATTGCCGAGCAGCCCGCCGATCTCGCGGCTGATCGCCGGATCGGTCCAACGGTCGGCGGCAGCAGCAAATAGCTGTCGTCCCTTGCTCACCCACGCATCCGGATCCTGATAGTCCGGATCGA